>CAYNZJ010000007.1:21349-34235 GCA_964401705.1 uncultured Candidatus Saccharibacteria bacterium | reverse complement strand
GCTATTAGCATCCGGCGTCCAAGACGCATTTGGTCTAACCATCGCGCATTAGAAATTTTGCGGAACCGGAGAGATTCGAACTCTCGAGGGATTTTACTCCCTGCCTCTTTAGCAAAGAGGTACGTTAGACCACTCCGACACGGTTCCAATCATTTATATATAACATAAAAGACATTTAGATAAAAGCTTTATTAGTTAAACACTATGTGCTATATTGAAAAAACTGGAGGATTGGATGAGTGGTTTAAATCAACGGTTTACTAAACCGTCGTCCCCTTAAAGGACCGTGAGTTCGAATCTCACATCCTCCGCAAAAATTCGAACTTATTTTGTACAATAAATATCGCAGGAAAAATTTTACAAAGTAAAATTTAAGGAAAATATGCTAAACTGTTAACAGTATGGAATCTTTTTCTTCATCAATTATTGAATTTTTAATGGTCGTACCAACACAGGTACAGCTTTTTGTATTATTTTTATTTTCATTTGCTGAAGGTCTACCAATCATCGGATCAATTTTACCTGGTGGAACAATTGCAATATTTGCAGGAACATTAGTACAAAAAGGTTTACTATCACATATAATAACCAGTTTAGTTATTGGTGTTAGTAGTTTTTTGGGTGATATGACAGGATTTTTTATCGGTAAAAAGTTTAAACATTTGCGTTGGATTAAATCTATTGTTGAAAATGAAAAACATCAAAAAAATTGGGACTTATTTGATAGACATATCTTAATCATTACAATTTTTGGAAAACTAATCCCAGTAGTTCGGTCTACGCCATCAATACTTGCAGCAGTTCGAGGTATTAAAACCAGAAAATATATTTTATACAGCTTTATTGGTTCAATGCTGTGGGCATGGGTGGGTGTATACGCTGGTGAGTTAATTGAAGATTTCTTTGGGGACAAAGCCATAACAGTTATATTTTTAATTGTAGTTGGTTCAATACTGTTTGTAACCGGACGTATTTTATATAAAAAATATATAAAAAATAAAAACTAATCAATTGGTAAATTAAAACAAACCTTAGTTCCAGTATTAATCCCATTTGATTCTACCCAAATTTCTCCACCGTGTGATTTAATAAATGTTTTTATAATAAACATTCCCAACCCCAAACCATCGGGAGATTTTAATTTGGAACGATCAGTTCTAAAAAATGGCTCAAAAATATAAGACTTTTCTTTAGAATCTATACCAATACCATTATCGGCAATAGTAACTAAAACTGATTTTTTATCTTTCAAAATAGATTCATCAATAGTAATATTGATTTCTCCATAATTTACAGAATACAAAACTGCATTTTTAATTAAAACTTCAAATATTTTATTTAATTTATTAAAATCTGCATTTATAAATTGTATATTTTTATTAAAGTTATTTTTTATTTTTAAATTATTATTTTTTATTTTATTTTCAAAAATTTCAATGGATCTTTTGTAAATTTCCAGTAAATCACATTTTGTTTTATTAATCGATATTTTATCGTCATAAATATCAAGCGCAATCAAAATATCATCTAATTGTTCATTAATAAAAACAACTTTTTGATATGAATTATTTATTAATTCTTCTTGTAGAATTTTAGTATTTTCATTTTTTAATTCTTCAAGACTCCATTTAACAGTTGCCATTGGGGTTCGTAATTGGTGCGAAACAACTTTAATAAATTTATTTTTAGATTCCAATGCTTTTTGTAAATTTGTATATAATCTTGCATTTGCAATAGCAATACCAGACTCACTAGCAAAAACATCTAGTAAATTCAAATCATCTTGTGAATATGGTAAACCTGATAATTTATCCCCTAAGACCAATACTGCCACATATTCATCTTCAAATTTTATAGGAAATATTGCTTCAATATCATTTTGTCTAAAAAAATATTTCTGATCTTCATCTAAATCCCCTAATACAAAATAAGTACTATCTTTGTCTTTTGATTTTTCTAAAAATTCAAATAAATCTGGGTCATTTATTAAATTAGCATTTGTGTAACCTATTGACCGTGCATCAGTAACAGTATTATTTGAAATTAAAACCAACCCGGCTTTGGATGTTTTTAATTCTTTAATTATTGTTTCTAGTAATTTATTCGCTAGATTATTAAAATCAATACTGCTACTAATAGCATGGGTTAAATCTGAAAGTATTTTTTGTTCATTATAACCACCTTTGTAAAATATTCTATCTGTTAATTTAATTGTTAATTTTCGTAATGGTTGGAAAGTCAAAGCAATCACTATCCCTAAAACAACATTAGTTATAATTAAATTATTCCCTAAATTAATTCCTAAGAGTTTGTTAAAAACAAAAAATACCAAACCAAAATACCCTCCTGCTAAAATAGCCAAAAGTATGATATAGGAAACTGCTCTAGCAATTATTGGTTTAATATCTAAAAATTGATGTTTTACAATAGCTATCCCAACCAAAACCATTAAAAATACTGGAAATGATGGCCCCATAAAAACAAAACTTGTATCCCCTAGTAAAACTAACAAAAAATCAACTATGGCCATTCCTGTAAATGTAATTATTATCCCAATTAAGAAATATAATGTTTTTACCTTTTCTTGACCAATACTTTTTTTATAATTTTTAATTAAAACTATAAAAGCTAAACTAAAATACCCTATTATATGTAAGAAATAAAATATCATCCCAGACCCTGGGTGTGGGACTGGAGTTAATGACCCACTAGGATAACTAACTGATTTAAAAACAAGTGGAGTAAAAGAAATCACAACCATGGCTAAAGTATAAAGTATAGTAAACACTAAATATTTTGTTTTAAGGTTAATTTTATTTTTAGGGAAAGTATGTGCTAATAAAAACAAAAATGCTGCAATCAATGAACCCAAAAACATATCCATTCTTATCCAGAACAAATTACTCTCCAACGTCTTTATAATTGGATGCAATGCAAAAACAGTAGATACAATATAAGCATCCAAAACAATAGCTAAAAGGAAAAATAAAATATTAGTATGACTTTTAGGGTTTTTAAAATAAACAGCCAAACCAAAAACAAATATGACAACAAAAGCTATTGTATTTAAAATAATTTCAAAAGAAGATGGATCAGTAAAAGGCATATTATATATAATACAATGCTCTTAAATATTTAACAATATTTGTTTTAGTGAGTATGTGGTATTAAAAAAAGAGAAACAATAAGTATTGCAAACCCAAAAATAAACCCAACTAATGATGATTTTACCCATTTTGTCTCTTTAATATCAACTAATATTTTAAATAAAATAACCCCTGCAGATAAAGCCATCAAAATGCTCTCGATTGAAATATTGTTTTTTATAAATAAAGCAAAAAATACAGAAAGTGAAACAATAAAAGAAATAATGATTGCCTTTTTGGGTTTAACACCTTCGGATGTTAATAATATTTGCTGACCAGATTGTTGGATTATTTGATGCCCCAAAACCCCAATCAATGAAGCAAACCCAATTGTATTATTTATTGCAAATCCAGAAATAATTGCAATTCCATCGACAATATTATGAAAAAAATCAGAAACAAGGATTTTAATAGCTGATGACTTTGAATGAGTATGATTTACACCTTCTTCATGGTGATGGTGAAATTCTTTAAAAGAAAAACTAATAACCAAACTAATAAACAAACCAATAACAAGCCCTAAAATCCCAATATAAAATCCCCCATGTTCAAATGATTCTCGTAAAAGAACAAAGATTAAAGCGGTATAAACCCCTAACCCAAAACCTTTGACAGCTGATTTTTCAAAAAATATTTTCTTTTTGGGTAGAAAAAATATAAAAGATGCAGGGATAATCCCAACTAACACAAGTGCCAAATATATATTCATATCTTAAATATATGCTTTTTTGCTTAAAATATCAAGAATTTTATTTAGATACAAATCCAATATCAATTTTTGGTTTTATATCAACTTTGTTATTTAATTTATTATTATATTATAACTTTATTCCCATAAATCCCAAATATAACTAGCAATATTTATAGGCTCTCCATAAAGTGGAAAATAATGTAAATCAATAAAAGGTAAACTATTGGCTTCAATAATTCCCCATTTTTGAGTATCTGGGTCAAGTTCGGGATTTTTAATTATTACATCAAACCCAACAACCGGCACATCAACAATGTCACCAGCTTTTTCTAATATATTTTTTAATTTAGGATGAATCTTAGGTAAGAATTCTTCTGTTTCGCCTCCAAAAAATCTCCCAGTGCGAGAAAGCACTGGTATTGTTTTTTCTTTCTCAAGAATAGAATTTAAATCATATCCTTGGCGAGATAGATATTCCAAATGTTCATTTGTAATAACAATATTATCAACTTTTTCATTTTTATTTTTATTTTTTTCTTCTATTAATTTTGAAATCGTTGAAAATCCATCACCTGTTATGCTTGGCGATTTAGCTACAAAAAACCCAACTAACTTTTTATTAACAATAGTTGCTCTACAAACTGAACCTATTAAATGTTCTTCCACTACTACATATTTACACAAAACCTGAGCACACTTAAAAGCTTTGATAAAGTCTTGTTCATCATTAATATAAACTGTGGTATGGCGCCCTCTTGAGCCAACACGTGGTTTAACAATTACGGGCCCATTAAATGTCCTGAAGACATTTAATGCTTGTTTTAAATTACTAACTGAAATGCTTTTAGGGACAGGAATATTATTTTTGTTTAACAAATTTTTTAATAAAAACTTATCATCAATAAAATTATAATTATCTTGATTTAAAAATGGTGGTATAGGTAAACTTTCAAAATAAAACCATTTTAATTTTCCTTTTTTATTTTTTATTTTTGCGCGATATTGTTCTACTGGTTTACCATAAATAACCATTTGTTGCATCAATATTCCGCGTTTATTTGCTTCTTGCCAAATAACTTTTGACCGTGTGGTTTTGGTATTGTTTATATTTTTACTAAACCAAACAATCCCCATTTTAGTTGATAAAAAAATATAAATTTTATTAAAAATTTTTAGTATTTTTTGCAAAAGACTATTTCGTTTACCAGCAATTTTTAATAAAAGTGGATCCAAGAAAACACCCAAAGATTGACTAATATAAGAAAGAGAATGGTTAACTGGGCTATCACCACAATAATCACAATTAGATTTATTTTTTACAATATCAGTATGCATACCTATAGACTATATAAATAAAACAAAAGCGTCAACTAATTAAAGTTAACGCTTTTATTTTGAATTTATAAATTCTCGAGAATTTATAAAATTAGTGTCCGCCAAGCATCATAATAGTAACATCGTCTAACTCATAATTGTGTCCGACTGTTTATATTATATTATAAAGTTATATATTTTTGCAAGGAAATACAAAGCTATGGTATAATTTAACCATATGGATAATAATCCCCCAAAAAACCTAAGTCGTGAAGAAACTCTTTCAATGATTTCTCATGAACTTCGTACTTCGTTAACAGCATCAAAATGGATGATTGAAATGTTCCAAGATGGTGATGTTGGTGAATTAACAAATACTCAAAAAGAGATGATTAACAAACTAGCAATATCTAATGCTCGAATGATGGATGTAGCTGGTAATTTAATTACTCTTAGTAAAACTTCAAATCATGAAAGTGAATACCATATGGCAAGTATCGATGTTGTGGATATTATTGATTCTGTTGTTTTTGAATTCGGTAGTGAAGCATTCTCCCAACATGTTGAATTAGTATACATAAAACCTGAAGTAACTTTTCCTAAAATAAATGGTGATGAATCAAAACTAAGGATTGTTTTCCAAAATGTTATTGATAACGCTATTAAATATAGTAAAGCCGGTGATCGTGTAGTAATATCACTTAGCCAAAAAGATAACATGGCAGTAATTAATATTAAAGACACTGGGATTGGAATAGATTCTAAAGATTTACCAATGGTTACTAGCCAATTCTACCGTGCTCCAAATGCAACAGAAAAAGCTAAAGCTGGTTCTGGTATTGGGCTTTATATATGTTGTCGTATAATTGAAGGCCATAATGGTAAATTTAATATTGAAAGCGAATTAGGTAAAGGTACCACTGTTAGTGTTTCAATACCAATTTCGAATAATTAACCATATATGCTAATATAACAACATGAGTAAAAGAATTTTAATTGTTGAAGACGATAGTTTTATAGAAGAATTAACAGCTAAAAAACTAGAAAAAGCTGGGTATAGTGTTTTTGCGGTTCAAAATGGACAAGAAGCTATTAATATAGTAAATGAAAAAGAATTTGATTTAGTTATTTGTGATTTAGTTATACCTCATATTGATGGATTTGAAGTTATAAGAAAATTAAGAAGTATCGAAAAAACAAGAGAAATCCCAATTGTTGTTTTTTCAAATTTAGCTGATGGTGATGCATTAAACAAAGCCACCGAAGCTGGAGCTACAAAATATTTAATTAAAGCAAATTTTTCATTGTCTGATATTGTTATGGAGATTGAAAACCTTATTGGAAAAGCATAAGAGTACCAATAAATAATAAAACTAGCGAAAAAATAACCATCAGGATAGAATACATGCTTCCTGATTTTTTTGTTAATTTAATAAACAAATTTGAACCAATATATGATGTAATTATAAAAGGTATTGCTAAACCTAATGAATAAACTAAAAACAAAATTATTGTTGAGTTTAAACTAGTTAAAGACAAACCTAAAATTGATCCCAGTATTGGAGTACTGCACGGTGTCCAAGCTAAACCAAACAATGATCCAAAAATAAATGATTTTAAATATGAAATTTTACCTTTTACAAATTTTACTCCTGGGGTTTTAAAAATATTAAATGGAATAATCCCTAAATTAATTAATGCAAACAAACAAATAACTATCCCCCCGAAACGTCTTACCCATACAAAATAATCAAAATGAATACTTGAAAAAATTATCCCCAACAAAACACCCAAAACTACAAAAGTTATAATAAACCCCAAAACTAAAAACAATGTATGTTTGATTCTTTTTATTTTAGAATTAGCATCATCACCTGTTGACCCCGATAAATACGCAATTGCCCCAGGAATTAACGGCAGTACACACGGTGCTAAAAATGACAAAAGACCACCAATAAAAGCAACACCCATCGAAATAGTGCCACTATCTAGTAATGTATAGATTTGTCCTAAAATCCCACTAGGTGGTATACACTGTGCAAACATTAGATTATTATAACATAATGGCAAATTAACCATGTATGATATAATAGATATATGAAAAGCATATTAGGGTTAATTATAGTACTCATTATTGGATTCATGATTGGGAATTTTACCGCAAAAGGTGGAAATATTTTTTCTTTTGTTAAGTCTGGAATGTTTAATAAAAATAATACCGAGGACACTAGTTTGATTAATGAAGCCAAAGATAGTCTAGATGAAGTTATAAAATCAGCCCAAAAAGAAACCGGTGCAGTCTTTGATAAAAAATATTTAGATGCAATGATAACAGCATATGAAAGCTCGGTAACTTTATCAAAAATAGGTACTGTTGCTGGTGGTCAAAATGAAATACGTACTTTGGCAAAATCAATTTCAAAAGATGATGCTACTACTTTAGCTGAACTAAAAAAAATAAGAGACAAATATTACCCAGAAGATAAACCAACACCCACCACAACAAAACCAGATTTTGTAAAATAATATGCACCCAGAAGACCCAATTAAAAAACATACTCGATTGGTAAAAACCCAAGAATCAACATTAAAGAAAATTGGGTTAAATACTATTAAAGATGTCTTGTTTTATTTCCCAAATAGATACGTCAAAACATCTGGAGGTAAAAGTGTAGTTGAACTAAATAATGGCGATAAAATGGTTCTAACTGGTGAAATTTATAATATTAAAAAAGAAGTTTCCTGGAAGAACCGTATCCCAATGACAAGAGCCAAGTTTAAGGACACAACTGGTGTAATTGAGCTTGTTTGGCTACATCAGCCTTATATTTCAAAAATGCTTAAAGATGGTCAAAACATAACCATTTCAGGTAATATCTCCGTAAAGAGTAATAAAAAAACTATAATTAATCCAGATGTTTTAAAAAATAATGATGAAATTCATAATGATTTATTCTCTGAAAATAAAGACATTAAAATAACTAGTTTACCCATATACCCCGAAACAAAAGGTTTAAATGCAAAATGGTTTTACTATATAATTCAAAAATCATTAAATGCTGGTGCTCATAAAAATATCAAAGAAACACTGCCAAAAGAAATTTTAGAAAAATACCACTTACCTAAATTAGAATCAGCTATTTTGTGGATGCATATACCAAGAAATGATGATGACGCAACCGCTGCAAGAAAAAGATTTGCTTTTGAAGAGATTTTAAATATCGAAATCGAGAGGTTACGTGCACGAGATGAATACCAAGGTCATGGAGCATACAAAATAAATCCTGAAGTTAAAGAATTTTTAAAATCTCTACCTTATAAACTAACTGTTGGTCAAAAAAATGTTTTAGATGACATTATCAAAGACTGTGCTAAAAATATTCCAATGACCCGGCTTCTTGAGGGTGATGTTGGGAGTGGTAAAACCGCAATTGCTGCGACTATTGCTTATGGAACAGTCAACACACCATCGGATAAAAAAAATGAATACTTGCAAGTACTATATATGGCCCCAACTGAAATATTAGCAAATCAACATTTTGAAAGCTTTTGCCAAATGTTTGCTCCGTTTAATAAAACAATTGGGCTTATTACTAGTTCAGGATGTAAGAAATTCCCAGCAAAATCAGTATCTTTAAAAAGACTTGATATTGGCTGGACCCCAGTATCACGAGCACAATTATTAAAATGGGCTAAGGATGGCACAATTGATATTTTAATTGGGACACATTCTTTAATGAATAAATCAGTCGTTATGCGCCATCCGGCATTAGCCATAATTGATGAACAACACCGGTTTGGTGCCAAACAAAGACGCGCATTAATAACCAAAGATGGCTTTGCTCCACACCTACTGTCAATGACAGCAACGCCAATCCCCCGAACATTAGCACTAACAATATTTGGTGATTTGGATTTATCATTATTAACCGATATGCCACCTGGCCGTAAACCAATAATAAGTAAATTTATTAGTAAAGGTATGCGCGAAACGATGTACAAAGAAGCCGTGGAACAATTAAAACAAAGCCGACAAGGTTATGTTATTTGCCCAAGGATTAATGACAAAGATGAATCAATTGATTTAGAAAATAATAAAAATAGATTACCCATAAAAACATCAGTTGGTGGGGGTAAAAGATCAGTAGTTGAAGAAGCTAAAAGATTAACTAAAAAAGAATTTGCTGGTTACAAAGTTGGAATTTTACATGGCAAAATGAAACCCAACGAAAAAGAAGACATTATGGAAAAATTCTTAAGGAAAGAAATTGATGTACTGGTGGCAACAAGTGTTGTTGAGGTTGGGGTAAATATTCCCAATGCTAGTTTTATAATAATTGAAGAAGCGGAAAGATTTGGGGTGGCCCAACTACACCAACTGCGCGGACGAGTTATACGTGGTAACCACCAAAGCTATTGCTATTTCCTAAGTGATACTGAAAGTGAAAAATCTGGTAAAAGAATTATGTCACTAGTTGAATCTAAAAATGGTTTTGAATTAGCCGAGGCGGATTTAATGGAGCGTGGCCCAGGGCATTTTGCAGGGCTTAAACAGTCCGGTATTTCGGACCTGGCTATGGAGGCATTACGTAATATCCGGCTAGTTGAAGCTGCTAAAAAAGAAGCCCGAAATATACTGGATACTGACCCTGAATTAAAAAACTATCCAGCCATAAAAGAACGCCTAAGCCGAACTGACAAACTAATCCATTTTGAATAAAAAAGAACCTTAGACCTAAAGAGTCTAAGGTTAAAAAAATATTTTGAGCAACCAATAATCAATCAGTCACTCGGAGAGAACACCGTAACCTGCAATGCAATCAACATTAGGATCCAACCCTTCCAAATGAATGAGAACCTGACCATTCATGTTACTCCAAACATTTAATACGTAAGAAATCCCATTAATTTTTTCATTAAGGTAGATAATTAAACCTTTACCTTTTCCATCGACAACTCCAGCTTTAACCAATTCAATTGCGAGTAAAGCTCCTTGAAGTAAATTTACCTGCAAATGGGTTTGCAACATCTGACCTTCTGTAATAATATCCTTGTTTTTGATATCATTTATTAATTTATCTACAACACCAGATACAGCCTTACAACCTTTGTATTCTTTTTTAGGATTGTCATCAAAGACATAACCCTCAATGTCGAAATCAACAATATCAATTACCCCACTATTCTCCAGCATTTTAAAAATGTCAGTTTGAGTGAAATAGTCTGTTTGGCCAGGGCAAGAAACAGTAATGTTGGTCCGTTGAAATTTTGTGCTAATGGGTCTTGGAATAAGCCCTGTTTGTTTTTGAAACTTTTTCTGCATGTCTTCAGGCAACGCCTGATAAGCAGAAATTACTGATAGATAATTTTCCATGGTTTTATATTTAAAAAATATTATATCACATATATTTTAAAAAACAAGGTGTCTAAAGAACCTAACAAACTAATCCATTTTGAACAACACCTCATCCCCGACCCTTCTCCAGTAAACTAGAGAAGGAAGTGTGATTATATAGAATATATAAAGTAATAGATAATAATCTATATATAAACTTTTAGTATAAGAAACCAAATTCCCCTCTCCATCTATGATGGAGAGGGGTCAGGGGTGAGGTTATTCAAATATATTATTTTCTTCTAGTTTTATTTTTTCGCCAAAGAATATTTCTGTTGTCTTTTCAAAAGATTCGGTATAATTACTAACATAATATTTGTTTTCTTTTTCTTTTTTTGAACTTAGCAAATTCTCCTTTTGTAAAATATCTTTTAACTTATCCGCAACAACAGTAGTTGAGTCAATTAGTTTAACATTTCCCCCGTAGAAATTATTAATCTCACGGCGAATTAATGGATAATGTGTACAAGCTAAAATTAATCCATCAATATTACTTAATATTGGATCCTTTAAATAATTATGAATCATGGCTTCATCTACTCGGCTTTGATAAAATGATTCTTCTATCATTGGAGCTAATTTGGGAGTTGGCAATGTTACATATTCTAAAATAGATTTTCTGCGATTTAGTTTTTCTTGATATATCCCGCTATCAATTGTTGTCTTGGTGCCAATGATACCAACTTTTTTAATAGATTCATCGTTAATTACATCTTCCACAATTGGATCAATAACATTGATTATTGGAACCTGGCCTTTGTAATTATCCCGCAAATAAATATAACTTGCCGCTGATGCAGTGTTACATGCTATAACCACACATTTACAATTTTGATTTTGAATTAAATAATTTGTTATTTTTTTAGAATAATCCAAAACTGTATTTTGGTCTTTATCCCCATAAGGTAAATGCAGTGTATCTCCAAAATAAATTATTTGCTCATTAGGTAATAATTTTGCAATTGAACTAGCAATAGTTAAACCCCCTATTCCCGAATCAAAAACCCCTATTGGTCTAATGCCTGACATATTATTCTATTATTAAAGCTTGGTTAGAAACCCCACCAAAAATACTCATGTGTTTTTCTAAATCATCAGCTGTCCAGTATTCGTTAGCAACACCAGAGAGTGGATCATGCACATAAAACCCAACAGGGTTATCTACGCTACCTACTACGCCAACAACAGTTCGAGCATGTTCGTTAGAATATATTGGAATTTTTTTACCAGTCTCTGTATAAAAATATGATAATTTTGGAACAGTGCCTTTGATATACCCCCAAATAACAACAGGATTATTGTTCCAAATTGCTTCAGCTATTTCACTAGATGTTGGGTTTTTTAATACATGATTTGTTGAGCCCAATGATATACCAGCTTTAGCTAAAGCTGAAGCATACATTCCATAACCTAATTTTTTGCCATCCATAAAACCAACAAACATTTTATATGGATCATCCCAAGTTCGATCAGCCCAATTAGGTTCACGTGGATCATACCCAGCAAGATTAATTATCTCTTTATCATCAGTTATGATACCTTTATAAGCAAGAGCCATTCGAAATGACGCTGCTTCACAGCTACGAGAAAATTGCTGACGATAATACGGTACCGCCAAAATATGACTCTCGGGATTAGTAGTAAAACTACCCAAAGCATTATCAATTAATTTTTCACCATTTAACCCAATTATATTTTTATTAATCTGGATATTATATTTTGTATCAGGTGATAAATTATTGTATGGAGTAAAAACCCCAACACGTCCATTTACGCTAAATTCCCCTGCTACAGGGGGTACAATAGTAAATGATTTTTCAAAACTATCTTTTTTAATAGGCACAGAAAACAAAACAGTTACAGCACTTTTTGTGCTTTGGTGATACCCTGATGGTAATATTGTTACAGATAGATTTGAAGAATCTTGCGCTAAATTTTCAATTTGTTCTACCTCTTTTACTATTTCTGGTTGATCTTCAGTAGATAAAATAACATCAGGTTTTAAAAGCTCTTGTTCTGCTATTTTATCTTTTTCAGAAAGAATTTCATTAAATGAACCAGCTTCATCAGCTTGAACGGTTTTTGGGTTAGCTACGCTAAAAAGCCAAATAGAAATTCCAATAGCAAAAACAATATAAGTATATGCAAAAAATGGATGAATATTTTTATGTTTTTTGTGTCTTTGCATTTGTATGTATATTATACCTTGGCATGCTTGAAAAATAAAGATTTTTAGTGTACTCTGTTAATACATTAACCACCCTTAGCTCAGTTGGTTAGAGCACAGAGCTTATACCTCTGGGGTCCATGGTTCGAGTCCATGAGGGTGGACAAATTAAA
>CAYNZJ010000007.1:5048-21249 GCA_964401705.1 uncultured Candidatus Saccharibacteria bacterium | reverse complement strand
AGAGCTTATACCTCTGGGGTCCATGGTTCGAGTCCATGAGGGTGGACAAATTAAAGTTTTAAATCCTTATTTAAAAAAGTCCGAGGCAAGGCCTCGGACTTTTTTATAATGTTTTAGGTTCAATACCGAAAGATTTTATAAGTTCGTTATATGCATCTTGTTCAAGAGTCTCAACTTCTATAAGTTTATTTGCTATTGCATCTAGGATATGACGATTCTCATTAATTAATTTATGAGCTCTACTGTGGGAATCTTTCATAATTCTTTCAACTTCATTGTCTACTCTGTTTTGCATTGCTGGTGAAATCTCTCCTTCAAAAGCATTTCCAAACATGACTTTAGATGAAGGTGTAGTTACCAATGGACCAATATCACTAGACATTCCATATTTTGTAACCATTTCTCGCGCTAAATTTGTAGCAACTTGCAAGTCATTACTTGGCCCAGTTGTAACATCACCAAAAACAATTCCTTCTGTTGCATAACCACCAAACATTACAACCAAATCATCTAAGAAGCGATTTTTAGTTGGTAAATGTTTGTCAGTTAGTGGAATATTTAATGTATACCCACCAGCATTCCCCCGTGAAATAATACTAACTTTATGTACTGGGTCTGCATGTGGTAACAATGATGCTAGTAACGCATGTCCGGCTTCATGGTATGCTACTAATTTTTTCTCTTTATCATCCATTAGATGTGATTGCCTTTCAGGACCAATCATAACTTTCTCTACCGCATTAGTAAGATCAACAAAAGCTAATTCTTTTGCATCACGACGCGCAGCTAATATTGCGGCTTCATTCATTACAGAATACAAATCCGCTCCTGAGAACCCTGGCGTTCGAGCAGCTATTGTTTCTAAATTAACCCCCTCTTCAACTTTCTTTTTCTTAGCGTGAATCTTAAGGATTTCAAATCGGTCACCTCTGTCTGGCAAATCCAGCATTACTCGTCTATCAAATCGTCCTGGTCGAAGCAGTGCAGAATCCAGTACATCAGACCGGTTAGTAGCAGCAATCACTATAACTTTATCTGTTGGTTCAAAACCATCCATCTCAACTAATATTTGATTCAAGGTTTGTTCTCGCTCATCATTACCACCACCCATACCAACTCCGCGTGATCGCCCTACAGCATCAATCTCATCAATAAATACAATTGACGGAGCTAATTTTTTAGCAGTTTTAAATAAATCTCGTACCCGAGATGCTCCAACACCCACAAACAATTCCACAAATTCAGATCCAGAAAGATGGAAAAATGGGACCTTGGCCTCACCCGCCACCGCACGGGCTAATAATGTTTTACCAGTTCCTGGATGACCAGTTAAAAGTACACCTTTTGGAATCTCGGCTCCAATTTCAAAAAACTTTTTAGGCTCACGTAAAAATTCTACAATCTCCTTTAATTCTTGTTTTGCTTCTTTAGCTCCAGCAACGTCATTAAAAGTAATTCTGTTTTTTTCATCATTAGGGTCAACTATTCTAGCGCGTGATTGCCCAAAATTAAATGCTTGCATCCCTGCGCCTTTGACTTGGCGGGTCATCATATAAATCAAAAACCCAATAATCAAAAGTGGAATTAAAAAAGGTAATGATGCAAGTAATATATATTTAAAACCACTTTGGTTTTTAATTGTGATTGGAGTAATTGATAATTGTTCAGGTGTAACACCATAATTAGATAATGTTTCGGATAATGATGATTCGGGTTCTTTAGTTGCTTTTAATATTATCCCATCATTTTGAGTTAATTTTATTTCTCCCCCGCTAACAATTATTTCTTTTACATTTCCGGAAATAATTACACTTGAAATTTCAGTTAAATTTGATTCTTTGATGTTTTCTTTTTTGTTTATTAACATTCCATAAATAGCGGAAATAAAAACAAAAAACAAAACCACTAGCATTAGCTGGTTAATAAAATTAGGCTGTTTTTTGTTGTTTGGGCTATTTTTGCCGTTATTTTTCTTTTTATTATTTTTTAAATCAATTTTCATGTTATCAATATACACGAAAAAAGACCTATTTACTAGTGTATAAAAATATCCCATAAATGTGCTAGTATTATATATATGTCCAATATTTTGGAAAATAAAAAAGCATATTTTGACTACGAAATAATTGATAAATGGGAAGCCGGTATCAAGCTTATTGGGCATGAGGTAAAATCAATAAAAGCTGGAAAAGCTAGTATTGTTGGTTCATATGTAAAAATCATAGATGGCGAGGCCTATATAATAGGTATGAAAATTGATGAATATCAAAATAGTAGCGCCAAATTAATTGATGAGCGTACAAGAACCAGAAAGCTTCTTTTAAACAAAACTGAGCTTAAAAAACTTATTAAACAAACAGAAGAGAAAGGTTTGACAATTATTCCTTTATCATTGTATATTAAAAATAGACCTGCCCGCAGTACTTCTAGTACAGCTAGTGTAGGTGGGTGGGTAAAAATTTCAATTGGTGTTGGTCGGGGTAAGAAAAAGGCCGACAAACGCGAAACGTTAAAAAAACGTACAATAGAAAGAGATATCCGCCGTGAATATTCTACTAGGTAGAATATTCACAAGGTTCTAGTAATTAGGTTTTAGGTTCTAGATTAGCAAGTAGCTTCACTAGTTACTAGAAACTAGTTACTGGAAACTAACCACATGGGGGTGCTTTGGCATCGACATTGTGATTCGGGTATATATTTGCATGTCGTAGAGTATGGTACTACGCAAAAAACATACAAAACCTAACTGCAAACACAGCAGGAAAAAGTATCCGTTCGCCTTATGCGTTCGGTACTATGACATTCGCCTAACAAAACTGGCGCGTCACGGCAATCTTTTTTACGCCATAGGATAAAGAATTGTTGTTATACACTCTGGCTTACCACTATGTTTGTATGGACATAATGGGACATTGAATTCATACTAAGGATAAATTATTGAATGATAGTACTTGTATAATTTGTCTCAAAAAAATCCGTACTGTCTAAACATGTAGACTAATATATATTCACACACTGCACGGGGGTTCGAATCCCCCCACCTCCACAAAAAACTCCCCATATGGGGAGTTTTTATTGTGAGGTGAGAAATGTCTGGGAGACATTTCGTGGGGGATTCGAAAGCACTTTCCTGAAATATGAGAATTTTTTAAATTTGAATATTTCGGAAAGTGACCCGCGACGGTAGTCGAGAATCCCTTCCAACACATTTTGACAAAAATAAAAATAATGATATCCTAAAGATAAATAAACAAGCTATGATAAACAATACTAACGTCATATTTAATATGACAATAACTGGAGAAAAAAAAGATTTGTTAGCATTTTCAGAATGGTTCGAAGAAAAATCTAAAGAAAGTTTTAATATTGAAGACTATCTTCGGAAAAATGATTTTGAAGATATCTACACAAAGATAGAGTCTGAAAACAAAATTATTTACAGATTCTTTTCAAAAAAGAATCTTTGTACAACAAAAGAATGGGTATATTTCAAAGAAAAATTTGAAAGAAAATGGAAAAGGTTTTTAACCTTAGACATTATAGATGGTTATGAAACTGTAATAGTTTCTAAACAACTTCCTCCGAAATTAAAAATTGATACGATTAAGATAAATTTTTTAATCCCCTATCAATACCAAATCTTCTAAATTTAAAATAATCTGCGCAAATTGTGCCCCAAAAGCAAAATTTGCGCTTTTTTAATTTAAACCAGAAGAATGATTAGTAGCAACAAATTCTTGTTGACCTAAATATGGGTTAGAGAGTTGCTCAAAACTAATCTTTAGAATATACATTGTAAAGCTTCCCCCAATAAGAGTAATAACAAAAGCTGCGTAAACAAAATTAATTGGTTGTTTTAACATAAATATCGATAATTAATTCCCACAAACAGGACCTGTTATTAAACTAGTTGTTTCTTTTGTTTGCCCAGTGCTATCAATACAGAAATACCCGGAATTATTCTTATATGACATTTGAACTGCATAAGCATCTGGTGTTGAATAACATCTTTTTTCATTACCAGAAGAATCGATCAAATTCTGAATTATTCCAGCAGAACATTCATTACAATATTCTGAATTCTCTAAATCATCCCCCAATGGTTTATTAAAAATTGATCCCAATGTTGGATTAGTACAACTACCATTATTGGATGCTGTACCATATTTACCATTTAGCTCATCATAAACCACTTCATTCCAAATACGATAAGCTCTAAGGTCTGACTCTAGACTTATTTTTTCCATTTCTTCAATTTTTGGCTTAATGGATTTATTGTAAAATTCGGTAAATGAAATATATTTTTCTGGTGGAAGTATTACAGTATCAAAGTTAGCTCCAAAGTCTGAGAAAGTCATATCAAATTTTGTAGTAGATTCCACTCTTTTTTTATCATCTAATAAATCAATACTAAACGACAATTGATATGGTAATTTGTCTTTTTGGCCAATAAAAATATAAGAATTTTTAAACCTAAAAGTTGAAATAAAACTTTTGATTTCTTTTTGGGTCTGCAATCTTTCTTTTGGAGTCTGATAACCTGATAATTTATTATAATCTAAAAATAAAATATTTGATAATTTTGTAGTGTTTAAGGTTATCAAATATTTATCTTGTTTAATTCCATTAACTGTTCGATTACCACTTTTTTTCAAATTAAATACTGGAGAATATTTTCCTATAACACTATTTAATCTTGATATTAGAAAATTAGGTTCTGTATTATAAGCAACAGTTTGATCATACATGCTTTTAATTTCGGGATATTCTGCTTCTAGCAAAGCTACATCTTGCGGTGAGATTTTAATCCATTGTCCCTGATAAAGATTTAATTCTGATGATATATCTTCAGGTAAAAAAGAATCTGATTTTAAAGTTGGCATTTGAACATAAATTGTATCACCAATTAATCTAAATCCTGTAGACAAACTAGTTTCTTCCCCTTCAAATCTTACTTTACCCATAAAAACCTGCTCGGCTTTTATTGAACCCGCTTTATTGATATCTTGTTTTGAATTTAAATTTAAATTCAAAAATCCTTTACCATTACTTGATCCTAATAAACCACTTTTAAAAGAATGATTAATATTCGAATTTATATTCATTGATTTTGATTCAAGTAGTTTTGTAAATGAATCCCCTAAGATTGATGCTTGGGCTAAACCAAAAAATCCCAAAAATAAAAAGACCCCGAGAAACAAAGAATATTTATACTTCATAAAAAATGACTAATTATTAACTATTTAATTATACCACAGATATTTTTTATTTCTTCAAGATATTGACGGTTATCCGAAAGTCTTGGGATTTTGTTTTGGCCACCTATTTTGTTTCTGCTTTCCATCCATTTATAAAAAGTCCCGATTAAAACAGGATGAATTATTGGTGTTGAAAGCACAATATCCCCCTTTCTTTTGGCTTCATAATCACTATTTAATGATTTTAATTTTTCATCAAAAACTTTTTTAAAATGTTCAATATCACTAGGAAGATTCTCAAACTCAATGACCCATTCATGGGCTCCGTTTATATTTTCATTTTTATAAACAGGGCAACCAGTGTATTCTTTAACAGAATACTGGCCTTCTTGGTTTATTAATCTTATAGCCTCATCAACATTACCCACCATTAATTCTTCACCATAAGCATTTAACATGGCTTGGGTTCGTCCAATAACTTTTATTCGGACTGGGTCAATAGATGAAACCAAAATAACGTCACCAATTCTATAACGCCAAAGCCCTGAAACAGTTGAAATTACTATTTCATAGGAATTATTTAATTCTAAATCATCTATTGTATGAATAGTTTTGTTTTTTAAATCAATAAATTCATAATATATCCCATGCCCAGCTAAAAGCAACATCCCATCATCTCTATTATCGGTATCTTGAAATGCAAAAAATCCTTCAGAAGCATTATAAACTTCAACAAAATAAAAATCAGATTTAGGAATTAATCTTTTAAATTCTTCTAAATAAGGTTTTATCGATACGGCTCCATGGAAAAATACTTCTAAATTAGGCCAAACATTTATAGCATCTTTAACTCCTAAATTTTTAATAACCTCATTAATTATTATTTGAACCCAAGTAACCGTACCAGTAAAAGCTTTGATATCAGAATTTTTTACAAAATCAATAACTTTAGGTAGTCTTTCTTGCCAAGAAGCTATTTTTAAAATTTCTTGGGGTAATACTTTTGAGAGTTGCGCCCACCAAGGTGAATTTAAATCAAGAACAGTAGAAATATCTCCTGCATGAGTTTGTGCAACTTCATTTATATCTTGAATTGATCCACTGATAGTTAAGACACTATCAAACCCGATTTGACTTTTAGGGTTTCTTTTAAAATAGAAATATAACATATCTCGCCCCCCTAAAAAATGATTTTGATCTATGGATTCTTGGGTTACGGGGATATATTTACTTTTTGCATTTGTTGTCCCACTAGATTTGGCAAACCATTTTGTTTTTCCATACCATAAAATATTATCTTCTCCATTCCAAACTCTTTGGATATAAGGGTAAATATCTTCATAGTTAACCAATGGCAAACTCTGGAGCATTTCAAAACCAGAAATATCTTTAATCAAATTATTTTCAATACCATATTTAGTAAAAGGTAATACAGTAGTTAATTCATTCAAAATTTGCTTTTGAGATTCTATTTGGTTTTGTAAAGTTATAGGGCATAATTCCCCTCGAGATGTTTTATAATAAGCTCGATACATGTCAGGGAAAATTATATGCGAAAGTCCCATAATTAAATATCTTCGTTTGGTTTTTCTAATAAAATAGACTCTATCCCAATTGCTTCCCCTGTTATTCGCATAATATCTTTATCTACTTTTTTAAATTCTAAACTTGTTTTATTAAACTGATTTACAGCAGTCCCGAGTGCATTACCTAATTTTTGATGATATTCATCATATGATCGTAAATGATTACCTAATTCGGTTATTCTTTTAATAATATCTTTGGCAGATTCTTCAATCTGCATAGCTTTTAAGCCTTGTAACACTGTTTGTAAATAAGCTAAAAATGATGTCGGCGACACAATGATAACTTTATATTTACTTGCTGCACGTTGAATCAAATTCTCATCATCTTCTCCTTGGTGAATCCCAATTTTGTTTACCAACAAATCATAATATATCGCTTCATGCGGAATAAACATAAAAGCGAATTCCATTGTCCCCTGTGTTGGTTTGATATATTTACTTGTTTCAACAATTCTATTTTTTAAATCATTTATAAAAACCTTTTCTAATCTTTCTTTTTCTGTTTTGTCATTTGTTTCTGTAATTCGATTATAGTTTTCAAGTGAAAATTTAGAGTCAATTGGGATTATTTTATCTTTTACAAAAACAACAGCATCAACAATATCCCCATCAGTAAACCCATATTGCATTTGATATGAGCCAACAGGCATTACATTTTTTAATAATGTTTCTAAATAATACTCACCTAATATCCCGCGCTGTTTTGGATTTTTTAATATATCTTGTAGCGATTGAAGTTGATCAGTAAAAGATATTACTTGTTTGTTTGTTTCATCAAGACGAGTTATCTTTTCGGTAATATCTGCAATTATTCGTGATGTCATATTTGACTGATAACGCATTGTTTCATTTACCTGTTTATTGTTTTCATGAAGTTTAGTATCGATAGTTCTAGACAATTCATTGATTTGAGTCAAAAGTAAATTTACCCCGGTTTCAGTGTCTTTATTACTGGATTTAAACCGATTTAAAATAATGGCAAACACAACTCCAACCAAAACTCCTATAATAATCAAAAAAAATGGGCTCATACCTATAGTCTAGCATAAAGTATTAAAAATTTGTTATACTATACTGGTAAATTTATTAATAATAATTATTTCATTATGTACAGTACAAAAACTTCACATTTATTAGGTTGCGCTTGCACAAAAGACGCCGGATTATTATTTTTAAGAATCGCTATTGGTGTACCATTTATTATTCATGGTTTAGCAAAATTTATGAATATCGCAGGTACTTCAGGATTTTTCTCTTCACTTGGACTTTCTAAATTCTTTGTTTATTTAGTATCTGGTGGTGAACTTGTAGCTGGAATAATGATAGTTCTAGGACTTTGGTCATATATCGGGGGTTATATTGTTTCAATTATAATGCTTGGGGCTTATGCTATGGTTAAACATAAAATGCCTTTTATGGGTGGATATGAATTAGACTTTGTTTTATTCTTTGGGGGGCTAGCAATAGCAATGCTTGGATCTGGTAAATATTCAATAACTAGAAATGAAAAAACCTGTATACCTGGAACTTGTGTAGACAAAGAAACAAATACTTGTAGCCATATGGACTGCAAATGTGGGGATTGTGATAAATGTTAATAAATAAATTTGATAAAACCTCTATATATAGAGGTTTTATTTTTATATTTAATTAAAGATGAGGTTTATTGTGTTTATGATATAATCAAAATATGATATCACAAAACACAATCAACCGCTTAACGATTTCTGGATTTCGAGGAATTTTAGGTGAAGAATTAACTCAAGAAACAATAATTGAACTTACTAAATCTTTTATAGCCATATTAAAAGAAAATACAGGTAAAGAAACCATTTCTATCTTAATTGGTCGCGATGGAAGACAATCCGGAGAAGAAATAGAACAAACAATTGTTAATACTTTGGTTAATTTGGGTTGTAATATAACAGTAGGTGGTATACTAACAACCCCTAGCGTAATGTATCTAGCAAAAACATTAACTTTTGATGGGGCTTTGATTATTACAGCGTCACACAACCCAATAGAATACAATGGAATTAAATTTGTATTAGGTGATGGATTTTTTGTGCCTCAAGAATTTATTACCAAAATGAAAGATCTTTTAACTAAGCCAGACTTCTACTTGGAGGTCGGACCTCCAAGTGAAAACATTGGTGAAGCTATTGTAGACAATACTTTAGCCAAAACTTATATCGACCATGTCGTTGGATCTTTTAGTAAATTAAAAAACAAATACCGAGTAATAGTTGATCCAGTAAATTCCAGTGGGTCAGTTATGGCACAAGAATTTTTGCGCTCTTTAGGTTGTGATGTAATTATGATTAATGATGACCCTATTGGAACATTTAATCGCCCCCCAGAACCAAACCCTACTGCTCTAATGGAACTTGGCCGTGCGACATTGGGCTATGCTATGGATATTGGGTTTGGGCTTGACCCCGATGGTGACCGATTAGTCATAGTTGATGAAAATGGTTTGCCAGTTTTTGAAGAATACACATTAGCATTATGTGCACAGTCTTTATATAAAAAATTAGAAAAAGAAAATGCAATTTCTTCAGGAGGACCTTTTGTAACTAATTTATCAACATCCAGAACTGGTGATGATATCGCAAAAAAATATGGAATTGAAACTATTAAATCCCCTGTTGGTGAACCCAATGTAGTTAAAAAAATGATAGAAAACAATAGTATGTTTGGCGGTGAAGGTAATGGTGGTGTAATTTTTCGTCCAGTAAATTTTTGTCGAGATTCTTTTGTAGGGATGGCACTAATATTGAATTTAATGGATGAAACTGATAAAAAAATCTCAGAATTAGTAAATGATTTACCTAAATACATAATGGCCAAAGAAAAAGTAACTGGAATTACAAATTTTAAAGACTATATTCCTAAAATTGAAAATCTTTTCCCGGAAGCTAGTTTTGATTATCAAGATGGTTTATATATGTCATTTCCTGATTCATCATGGCTCCAAGTAAGAGCTAGTAATACTGAACCAATAGTACGTATTTATGGCGAATC
Source organism: uncultured Candidatus Saccharibacteria bacterium (assembly GCA_964401705.1). Lineage (GTDB taxonomy): Bacteria > Patescibacteriota > Minisyncoccia > Phycocordibacterales > UBA9973 > 2-01-FULL-33-17. The sequence continues at coordinate 11,441 of CAYNZJ010000007.1, read as the reverse complement.
TAAAACCCAAGAAAAAATGGACGAGCTGGTAAATAAAGTAAAAGACGTCCTAATTTAAATAGTATATAAAAAGACCCATTAATTTGGGTCTTTTTATATACTTGTAGTTTTAATAAATTGTGTTATAATATAATTAATAAATTAAAAACGAAATGACAACACAAAAAACCTATGAGCCCTTTAAATACGAGGCCGGTAAAAATTTTGAGATCTTTAAATCAAGAAATTCAGTAGACGTAAAAAAATGTATGGAATACATCTGCTTAATCCTTGATTGTGAAGAGCGTGACATTGATAATGAAAAACCTTATGAATTTAAAGAAGATCTAAATATATTAGTTCTCAAAACTTCAGCAAAACTTAAGATAGAGATTATTTTGAACTTACCAGACCCTGTGATCATTAACATAGGGTGGGGAGATTTAGATGCTCATCTTTTAAAGAGAATTGCCCAAAAAGCAATATTTGAAAAGTTAATTGCATATGAGATTCTCAAAAAAGAGCATGTCCCCTATTTTGAAAAAATTGTGGTGTTAGGACAAAAAATGACAACAACTGAAGTTATTGAAATTTTATGTAATTACCACCGGGTCCCGGAGAAAAACATCCTTGATGCTTTTTTAAATTTGAGAAAAGCCCATGAAATAAAAGGAGTTACTGCTATTTTTTCAAAAGGAGTTTCTTATGCTCTTAACATAACTTACCTTGATAAAGAAGGTGTGTTTTTTGCAAATGAAAGAATTAACCAGTACGACGGCGAACCTATGAATCATATAGGATAGCATCTTATATTAAAATTTCAATATACGATCTCATGAAAATGAGGTCGCATTTTTATTTGTCTTAAAAGTAATCCCGAGGAAATACGACCTCAAACCACATAAGAGGTCGGACTTCTAAAGATCATAGGTATTTATTTGCTTTTTTTGTGAAATAGTGTATACTGCAAGGGTAATCTATTACTCGTTTTTGAGTCAAAGCAATTGAAAGAAAGAATCAACAATCAGATAAGAGTCCGGGAAGTTCGCGTTATTGGTATGAATGGCGAAAATCTTGGTGTTCTCTCCCTTGAAGATGCCTTAAGAGAGGCTTCATCTGTTGGATTAGACCTTATTGAGATTTCACCCGAGGCTCGTCCTCCGGTTGCTAAAATTGCAGATTACGGCAAATATGCTTATGAACAAGCTAAAAAAGCCAAGAAGATGCGCCAAAATGCTCATACAACTGAGACAAAAAGTGTTCAAGTTAAAATAGCAACTGGCGAACATGACTTGGAAATGAAAGCAAAACAAGCATCAAAATGGCTTGCTGATGGCCACCGCATAAAAGCAGAACTATTTCTTGCAGGAAGAGCTAAAGGTATGCCTGATGATTTTTTAAGAGAAAGAATGGATAGATTTTTAAACTTTATCACTGTTCCTTATAAAATATCAGAACCTTATAAGCGTGGTCCCAAAGGCCCAATCATAACAATAGAACGAGTAAAATAATTATTAATATTTTTATATGAAAACAAACAAATCTCTAACAAAAAGACTTCGTGTTACTGGAACAGGTAAATTAATGGCACGCCAAGCTGGGCAAAACCATTTTAATGCCAAAGCTAGTAGAACTAAACAATTAGCTACACGAAAATCAGTTGAAATTAAACTTTCACCAAAGCTTATGGGTAAAAATTTACCTTTTGCATAATTATTATAAATAAGTATTTATATACTAAATAACTACCATGACTAGAGTAAAAAGAGGAGTAATTAAAAACAAACGTCGTAAAAATGTCCTTAAAGAAGCAAAAGGATACCGTTTTGGGCGATCAACTAAAGAAGCAGCAGCAAAAGATGCACTTCGCCATGCAGGAGCATATGCTTTTGCTCACAGAAAAGACAAAAAAACAGACCACCGTGGACTATGGCAAATGACTATTAGTGCAGCATCAAAACAATTTGGTTTTTCATACAGTAAATTTATTGATGCTATGAAAAAGAAAAAGATTGCTATTGATCGAAAAATCTTAGCTGATTTGGCTTATAGTGAACCTGAAACTTTTAAGAGAATTGTAGATAAACTAGACGTAACTGCATAATAAAAATCCCCTAACGGGGATTTTTTGTTTTAGAGCGGAGCCAGATAAGTATTTTTGAGCATGCGGGAGAGTAGGAGGGTTGGTAGCACGCGCAAAAAATATTTATCTGGCGAAGCAATTAAAATTCTAACATTACACTATCTCCTCTTTCTGGGATTACAACATCTGTCCCGTATTCATCATGAATCTTTTGAGCTAAAAATGATGACGAACCGGGCTCACCTAAAACAACAAATAATTTTTTTGTATCCTTAGCATTTGATCCAAACCATTCCACAATATGGTCGGAATCCTTGTGTCCTGAATAACCAATAATTTTAGCTATTCTTGCTCGAACTGGAACTTCTTCTCCTCCAATTTTTATTTTCTTATGACCTTCTTCAATGTATCTACCCAAAGTACCAACAGCTTGATAGCCAGTAAGCAATATTGTACTTTTAGGATCACTAATATAGTTATGTTCGTGATGGATTATTCTACCGCCTTGGCTCATCCCAGATCCAGCAATTATGACTTTAGGCATTGGTTCGTGAAGTATCTCAATAGAGTCCTCGGTATCGAGAGTAATTGAAAGTCCTGGAAAAGAAAAAATATCATCTCCACTGTTTATTATTTTTTTTGCATTTTCATTATAATATTTTGTATATTTTTTAAAAACTTTTGTAAGTCTTATAGCTAGTGGTGAATCCAAAAATACTCGCATATTTGGGATTTCTTTGTTTTTCATCATTGTATCAATCTCAAAAAGTAATTCTTGGGTTCGCTCTAGTGAAAATGTTGGCATTACAAGTGCCCCACCACGTTTGTGGTTATCAACTAATTCTTTTATTAATTTACTTCTTCTTTCTTCTCGGCCTTCATGGTTACGGTCACCATAAACTGATTCTGTAATTACATATCTAACCCCATTGATTTGTTCAGTATCGCGCAATAATACTGAAGGTGAATTACCCAAGTCCCCTGTAAAAACCATTTTTTGTTCATTATATGTAAGCTCAATCATGGCAGAGCCTAATATATGCCCAGCATCAAGTAAACGCACAGTAAACCCATATGGTAGATTTATTTCTTTATGATATTCTACTCCTTCCCATAATTTCATTATGCTCATTACGGCTTCTTCGGTATACATTTCTAAAATGTGCTCATCTTCTTCGTGAGACATGATGGCCACAGTGTCTTCTAGCATTAATAATGCTACGTCTTTAGTTGCATCAGTTGAGATTATTTTACCTCGAAATCCTGCAGCATAAAGTTTAGGAATAAGTCCAATATGGTCCACATGTGAATGTGAAATAAAAAGAATATCAATTTGTGCTGCATCAAAAGGAAAGGCTAGCCAGTTAATAGGATCAGCTAGTTTTACTCCTTGGGTTAAACCACAATCAAAAAGTATTTTGTAACCATTATCACCTTCGGAATTACCAGGGTGTTCTAACAAAAAATTAGCTCCGGTTGCAGTTCCAAGTCCAGAGACAAATGTTAGTTTTAGATCAGGGTGTGTTGTAGACATATGATTTTATTATAACTTGAATTAAATTATTCTCCTAGAACGATTTTACGGTGCCTTAGATATATAAATACGGCTTCTACCCCACCAGCAAGATCAAAAAATATATCACTAACAGAATCCATAAAAAGATGCCTATTCCCAGCGACTATCGCCCAAAATATTTCATACCCTTCCCAAATTAAACCAATTATTAAAACTAAAATTAAAGATATAATTACAAATTTGGGAATTGATATTTCTCGTATTTTTTTAAAACGAAGTAAAAAAGCAATAATTAAAAGATTTGAAAATAGACCACCTAAAAAGTGCATTGGCATGTCATACCACCATAAAATGCTGTACAAAGAAAGCCAGACTCCAAGTGTATTTAAAATAAAGGTAACAAATGTTGCAGTTGCCCCGCGGGTAAATATTCGGTTTTGAAGAGCTTTTCGCTGTATTTCGTTCATGGGTATATTATACCATAGCTTTTTATTTTCCTTCTTTAACCTCATCCCCGACCCTTCTCCAGCACAACCAGAGAAAGGAGTGTAGTTATATAGAATATGTAAAGTAATAGATATAGTATAAATATAAACTTTTAGCATAAGAAATGAAATTCCCCTCTCCATCGAAGATGGAGAGGGGCCAGGGGTGAGGTAAACAAAAAATCGTGCATATGCACGATTACTTGTTAGGATTATTTGATGATAGTTACCCTAGTTTGTTACTAGGTGGGTGCACTATCAGGTAAACCAAGATTTATCTGAACATCGTACTCCCGAATAAAAATTGTTCTAGAATAATATGTCAAATAATCCTATATTAAGTTTAACTTTTTCACGCAAAAGGTCAATATAGACGAATACAATTTTTTGTATTATTTTTGGAAACGCATATTATTCCAATTTAAATTATACTTTTGTTCAATTAATTTTCTCTCACCTTCAGAAATACTGTTATGATTTTGTAAACCAAGTAAATCTATTGCTTGTTTTATATGTTCTACACTACTGCCTTCTATTTCTAAATATGTTGGCATACCAGGATAAGTATCAATATCAAAACTCCAATCCTTGAATTTAAAAGAATGTCTATCTTTTTCTTGATGAGCATAATTTATAAGACCAATTGCTTCCAAGAGCTTTTTTCCATTTTCAAAGTCAGAAATATCAAGATTTACTTCGTCAGATTGTCTTGTGTTACCTACGATTTTAGATAATGATTTCCAGCTTATTTCAGACATCCCATCACTAGTCTTACGAACTCGTAAATACCAAGGATGATCATTATTTACAATCCCCTTTGGTGAATACCAGTCCACAGTTAAACGAGTATTTTTAATTTCTGTAGCACCAAGACTTTGCAATTTTTCAGCAATTTCTTTAGCATCTACCTCTAAAACTTTTGTTTCTATTTCTTGCATATTATTTTTTTATTTGTTTATCGAAAGTAAAAACTGAATAATCATGATCACTGAAACCATATCTTTCACAAATTTGACCAAAAGAAAAACGCAAATGATCTGCCCAATTAAAACCAAGATCTTTAGATATTTCTTCTACCCTCTCCCAACTTTTACCTTCAATTTCTAAATACGTAGGCACAAGTGGCCAAGTATCAATATCAAACTCAACATCATCTTTAACCCAACGTATTCTTTTACGTTCCTGTGAAAATTTTTCAATAAGTCCAATTGACAATAATAATTTTTTTGTTGTATCAAAATCATTAACAGTAACTTCAATTTCTTTCATACCTTCATCTGAAATAGAACCATCCTCGGAACTAACCCCTAAACGTTGTTTATAAGCAAGTGTTGTTTTACCAAACTCTGATCGCAACCTAACCCAAGCTTTTTCTTCTTTTAATCTATAATCAGGGTAATCAAAATTAGTTATCCTAGATAAAGTCTCCCCTATTTTTTCAGCCCCAATATTAGATAATTTATTTTCTAATTCTTCAGCATTAACCTCTAAAAATTTTACTTCTATTTCTTCCATATTATTCCATTCCAAATTTATTAAATAACATAATATCGTATTTACCATCAATAACATGGTCTTCTTCTGTAATACCAAACTCAGCTAAAAACCCAAAAAGTTCTTGTTGGATTTTTTTACGTTCTTCAGGGTCAGGATTTTCAACAACTTTTTCAATTTCAATAAATTCACCAAGACGTGCAACGTCATCCAAAACTATTTCCATATCTTTATAATTAGTTTTGATTCTCTTTTTATCTACAGTTGGAACTTGTTTATAGCCAAGCAAATGAAAAACTTCTAGCATTTTATCCCCGTCAGAAATTTCAAATTCTTTTTCAATACAATCCTGTTTACTTGATTGTGGAATTTTTAAAGTAAAAAAACTTTTACCGTTTTGTTTACGGACGCGCAGTACTGGTACGCCAAGTGGTGGTGGAAAAACCTGATCTCCTGGTATAAAAATACTATCTATTTGATGTAATTCTTCCCCAAATGAACACCCTAAATCAGCAAGCTTCTTTTTTACAGAATCTCTATCTTTTAATTTTGCTTTTATTTCAACTTCATACATAAATTTACTATAACACAAAATCCTCCATTTATAGGAGGATTTTAGTAGTATTATTCGTCAACACCAAAACGTTTGTAGTCCATGATTTTTATATCTCCAAACCAGTGTTTGATTTCATGCTCTGCTTCTTCTGGAGTTTCTGAACAGTGAACAATATTCATAACTGCACGCTTTTCCATATTAGCTAATGCTGGTGAATCAATAGAGAAATCTCCACGAATTGTACCCATATCAGCTTTATAAGGCATTGTATCACCTGCAA
>CAYNZJ010000007.1:0-4948 GCA_964401705.1 uncultured Candidatus Saccharibacteria bacterium | reverse complement strand
AAATCTCCACGAATTGTACCCATATCAGCTTTATAAGGCATTGTATCACCTGCAATTTTACGAACAACATCAACAGCATGTACGCCTTTGACTACCATTTTAACAAGTGGAGCTGAAGTCATGTAATCAATAAGCCATTTTCGGATTTCTGGACCAATTTCACTAGCTTCTGTTGTACCAAAATCAGCCATTGCATCATACCCATATTTTTCATATGTAGTTAATGTTTTGTTCCCTAGACGTGTTATCCATTCTTCAGACTTTGGATAGTGGTCATTTACTTTATCAAATTCTGGAGTAAACATTTCCAAAGCAACAATTTTTAAATCTCTTTGCTCTAGGCGACGAATAACTTCACCAATAAGGCCTTTTTTAACGCCATCTGGTTTAAGCATTACATAAGTAAGCTCTTCTTTTGGGTGTTTCATAATAAAAATAGCGCTGTGCGCATGATAATAATAACTAATATCTATATAGAGAATAGCAAAAAAACACTTGCTTTGCAATATTGCTTGTCCGGTCCCCGGGTCTGAATTAACCTCTATTATATTTAGCGATGATTTCAGCTTCAACTTCATCACGGTCACGGCCATAACGAAGATATGATAATTCTTTAAGTAGTGGAACAATTTCAGGGTTACTTGGTGGATTGTCTGCTGTTCTTAAATTAAATGGTTTTACTGGTTGACCTTTGTGGAGCATTGCCATATAGGCTTCACGGTTTTCCAATTTCATAATATCAGTTGCACTAAATACTGGCTCATATTGTTTTTGCATAAATTCTGCATCTTCTGGTGAAATACGAAAACAAGCTTTAGAACCCACGTTACCAAAAACCGCACCTTTGATATCATCTTGAAGCTGACTAATGTACTGATGAGCCAAGTTTAAAGACAAACGGTACTTACGCGCCTCGGAAAGAATTGAAGAAATAGCCGGAGTTGTAACATTTTGGAATTCATCAATATAAAGGAAAAAGTCTTCTAATTTTTTACCATAAGAATCCGCGCGAGAAAGTGCAGCCATTTGGAATTTCATAACCAAAATCATACCAATCAAGTTCGCATTCATCTCCCCAAGACGGCCTTTGGATAAATTAACCAATAGGATTTTTTTATTATCCATAATATCGCGCATATTTAATACGGATGTTTCTTGAACAATAATAGGTCTTAGGAATTCATTAGAAATTAGTGGATCAAATTTAGATGTAACATATGGTACAAAGTTAGCTAATCCTGATTCCCCGGTGGTTTCCTCGGCACTTTTCCAGAATTGTTTAACTATAGGATTTTTACAATGTGATAACTTCATATCCCGAAATTCTTTATCTGCCATAACTCGTGAAATTTCAAGAAGTGTATTCCCAGATTCTGGATGATCCATCACCAGCATTGCCGAGTTTTTAAAATATTGTTCAAAAAGTGGACCCCCACTGGTTTTAAGATCAAATAATTGGTTAAACACACTCATTAAATTATCAATAACCATCGTTTTTTGTTCAGGGAAACGTGGATCAAATTCAAGCATGTTTAATGCCATTGGACGTGGAGTATATGCTGGATCAAAATAGATAACATCATCAATACGGTCTTTAGGAACATAACTTAAGATATCTTGAATATCGTTACCATGCGGATCAATAAAACAACAACCATGACCTTTGGCTATGTCTTGAGATATCATAGTCCGCAAAATTCCAGATTTACCAACACCAGTTTGACCAATTACATACAAATGACGCATGCGGTCTTCGGTACGCATAAATATAGGAGTTGTAATACCACGGTATGAATTGTAACCAAGTAGTACCCCATCGTCATCATCTCTTACATCACCCATTTCAATTGGGGCTGGTGATCCGGCTGCTTTGGCTTGTTTAAGTTGTGGAGAATTTTCAATATCATAAGGGAAATGAAATATTGTGGCCATTTCAGATAAATTAAGTGGCATAACAATATTCTTATCAAATGTTCTATATATAAAATCGTGTAAAAATGATTTCATTTTAGAATCACTAACACGATTAAACTCAATCCCGTTCCTGTGTGATTCAGTGAATTGATTAAATCCAGATTCAATTTCTGTTAAAATACTTTTTGCTCTATCTTTACTTTTACTTGTTGCAATTATTTTAAGATTTACACCCATAATTGGACGTTTTACTTTTTCTTGAATATAACCAATTGATTCATCATCGGTTTTATGTTCGTCATTTTTTTCATCTTTGGTTTTGTTTGATATTAAATCAACAGTAAGTTTACCAAAACTATTAGCTAATTTACCCAAAGCTGACCGCATCAAATCTTTAACTTTTTCACCTTTTTGAACTTGTTTTAAAATAGAATGATATTTATCAATATATTCTTCGGATTGTGGCATGATTGTTAATTGAACAGCAGCACCTTCACCACTACGTTTTAGTTTAGTAAAAACATTAATCAAAATATTAAGTGGATCATGGTCAAATGTATCAAAAGTTTTTATTGGGAAAACTTCATAATTTTGAAGCATCCCATAAGATGCTGCCGCAACGGATCCTTCTTCTGGGAATAAATTATAATCATCTGGGATTTCATTAATTCTTGCTTTTGGATGAACACCAAAAATATGCTTTTCCAAAAGTTGAGCTTTCTCTGCAGGAACCGCAGCGTAAAAAACTATATGATCAGTATTATTAGCTAAAACAATTTCTAATGAAAAATGAGATTTTTCTTTATTTTTTGGAGTTTCTGCAATTGATTGCATACCCGCATAAAATTGCTCCATTGCTGTTATTAATGCCTTGAAATCAGTATTGTCTTTTTCATTTTCTGGCTCAGGTAGAGTAATTTCAAAAAGTCGCATATCAATTTGCTTCCATAATTCACTAGTATTTTTAATTCCTGGTAATGTATGAGCTTCACATAAATATTGAACTAAAAATCTATGAAAATCAGCATCAATATGTGGATCATTTAATTCTAAAACTACATCAATAGTCGACAAAATTCCCTTTTTCATCATTAGAGCAAAAAGCTCTTCCATTGTTTTGTCATGAGTTTCTGGTTTTAAACGAAGAACAATGTCATCACTTTCTTCTTTAGGTATTTGCATTTCAACAGGCTTTGAGATACTAGCTGTAATATTTTTATATTCATTTAATGTTTGTTCTGCTATTTTTTCTTTATTTGTTTCAAGTCCAGAGTCTTTTAATACTTTTTCTTGGCGAGATAATTCACTACGCAAAAAAGCAATCTCCTCTTCATGAGATTTAAATACTGGGACCTCCATAGGAGTAAAAGTTTCCATGAAAGTATTATATCATAAGACCTCTCCCCTTGCCCCTCTCCTTAATAAGGTAGAGGGGAAAAGTTAAAAAATAACCTCCTATAAGTCCGACCTCTTATGTTCGTGAGGTCGGACTTCTTTTAAATTACAAAGAATACCACACCCCACCTAAATCCTCCCCGTGCCCAGGGAGGACTTTAAATACAAATTAATAAAGAAATGATATTATTTAAAAATGAAGACGGTTTTTACAAAATCTACCTTAAAAGAAAGAAGGCAGGATCTAAGGAAAAATATGACAGTAGTAGAATCTTTGCTTTGGAATAGATTAAGAAATAAACAAATAGGGTTTAAATTTAGAAGACAGCATAGTATTGGAATATATATCGTAGATTTCTATTGCGTAGAGAAGAAATTAATAATTGAATTAGATGGTAAAGTGCATTTAAAAAATAAGGATTATGATAAAGGAAGAGATAATTATTTAAAATCTTTAGGTATTAATGTGTTTAGAATTAAAAATGAAGAAGTAGGTACAGATATTGATAAAGTAATATTTAAGATAAAAATGAAACTAAATTCCCTCCCTGGACACGGGGAGGGTTAGGGTGGGGTGCGTATATATATTAAACTTAAACCTTGGTTAAAATTTCATACCCAGTCTCTGTTATTAAGACTGTATGCTCAAAATGAGCAGATAGATTATGGTCTTTAGTTGTTACTGTATAACCATCTCGAGAAAATGATACAAAACGAGTCCCCATTGTCAGCATTGGCTCGATAGCTATAACCATCCCTGGTTTTAAAATATCCCCTGTACCAGCTTTACCATAATTAGGGATATATGGGTCTTCATGGACAGTATAACCCACTCCATGGCCAGCTAGTTCGCGAACAATTCCATATTTATAAGGTTTTACATACTTTTCAATTGCAGATCCGATGTCCCCAGTACGAGCATTTGGTTTTATTGCTTTGATACCAGCCATTAAAGAATTTTGAGTTATCTCTAATAACTTTTTAGCTTCATTTGATATCTTACCAACAGCAACAGTAATCGCATGATCAGTATACAAACCATCATGAATAAGCCCCCCATCAAGAGTAACAATATCACCTTCTTTTAAAATCTGATTTTCATTTGGTATACCATGAACAACCACATCATTAACAGATGTACAAAGTGATGCTGGAAAAGGATTTTTAACACCTTCGGGGCGATAGCCCAAAAATGCTGGATCATCCCCCATTTTACGGATTTCTTTTTCAAAAATAATATCTAATTCTTTAGTCGAAATCCCTGGCGCAATGTGTAAACTTGTAGTCAAAATTGCTTGGGCTAAATGCCGTCCTCCAGCTCGAAGCGATTCTATTTCATTAGGTTTTTTAATTGTAACCACGTATAACACTGTAACACAAAATCGTGTTTTCGTGAAGGAGTTTAATTTTTAATTAAAGTCCCTATAAATTCACGGCCTTCGATATAATTTCTTAAGTTTTCTAAATTATTACCATTCATTATGGCTACCTCTATCCCTAGTTCGTCTGCTTTTTTAGCTGCAATTGGGTCAAAAGGTGCATTTAATCCTGGGTCCCATTCATTAGGAAGTAATGCCCTAAAATCAGCCCAATTAGATTGCTCTATTTTAACTGCATCTGGGAATTTTTTAGGATCTTT
>CAYNZJ010000006.1:0-35360 GCA_964401705.1 uncultured Candidatus Saccharibacteria bacterium | reverse complement strand
CCTCGTAAATCATTTATCCAAACCAACGCCAAATACGCAAATCTAGATATCTAAATAATAAAAACCCGATTAATCGGGTTTTTATTATTTTAATTTAATTCTCGGTTTGTTATTTCTTTATTTATTTTTTCTATAAAGTCTTCTATTGTTGTACCTTCGATTTTTTCTGTTCTTGTTTCGATAGTTAATTTACCTGACTCCATTTCTTTATCACCAATAACAATTACATAAGGGACTTTTTGAGCTTTAGCGCTGTTGATTCTTTTACCAAGTGAATCATCACTGTTACTAATTTCTACGCGGATATTTTGCTCTTTTAGTGAATCCATTATTTTATTTGCATAATCACCGTGATTTTCAATTCTTACTGGTACAATATTAACTTGCACAGGGGATAGCCATACTGGGAAAACTGCAGCAGTATGTTCAATCAAAATTGACATAAATCTTTCTAATGATCCCATAATTGCAGCATGGATCATAACGATTCTTTCTTTCTCACCGTTTTCATTAGTACAAGATAAATCAAAACTTTCTGGCATATTAACATCAAGTTGGATTGTTGCTACTTGCCATTCTCGTCCAAGTGAATCTATTGCCATAAAATCAAGTTTTGGTGCATAAAAAGCAGCTTCACCAATTCCTTCGTAATATTCGGTATTATTTTCTGTAGCTATTTCTTTTAGAACTTCTTCCGCTTTATCCCAGTTATCTTTATTACCTAGATATTTTTCTGGATACTCAGGATCTCTAAGAGATAAACGTAATTTAAGTTTTAAATTGAATGCTCCATAAAGAGTGTGAACAATTTCCCAAATTTTTTGCATTTCTTCTTTTGCTTGAGAAATACGACAAAATACATGGGCATCATCTTGTGCAAAAGCTCGTACACGTGAAAGCCCAGATAATTCACCAGATTGTTCATCTCGATAACAAGTAGTCGTATTACAGTATCTTTGGGGAAGTTCTTTGTAACTCCAAGCTTTGCGGGCGTATATTTGGGTATGATGAGGACAGTTCATAGGCTTCATTGCAAATTCATGCCCTTCGCGTGTTGTTATTCTAAACAAGTCATCTTTGTATTTATCCCAATGTCCGCTTTTCTCATATAAATCCTTTTTTGTAATATGTGGAATTTCAACTTTTTGGTATCCAAATTTTTTACGAAGTTCCCAAACATATTCATCTAATAGATTTCTTATTAGTGTTCCTTTTGGAGTGAATAAAGGTAATCCTGGGCCAACTAAATCAGAAAATGTGAAGAGGTCAAATTCTTTACCCAATTTTTTATGGTCTCTTTTTTTAGCTTCTTCTTGTTGGTGAATATATGAATCTAAATCATTTTTATTTTCAAATGCAATTCCATATATGCGAGTTAGCATTTTGTTTTTTTCATCACCACGCCAGTATGCGCCAGCTACTTTTGTTAATTTAAAAGCTTCGGGATTTATTTCTTTGTCAGGACGTTCCACATGTCCACCTTTACATAAATCTATAAATCCTGGTGAATTATGAAAAGTCAGCTTTTTACCTTCCTCAGCAAATTCTTTTATGAGCTCAGTTTTATATATATTCCAAGCAAATTCTTGAAGGGCTTCTTCTTTTGTGACTTCTTTCTTTTCAAAGTGTGTCCATTTTGGAATTAGTTCCCGAATTTTATTTTCGATTTTTGGTAAATCTGCATCAGTTACTGTTCCAGCTATTTCAAAGTCTTGGTAAAAGCCATTGTCAATTGCAGGACCAATTGCATTTTGTGAGCCTGGCCAAATTTCTCTTACTGCTGCTGCAGTTAGATGAGCCAAAGTATGGCGAATGTGGGATAAATTTTCATTATTTTCCATAAAGTTATATTAACATAAAATAATCCTTTATTCCATAGATAAAATTTGCAAATTATCTTTATTTTTGGTATAACTAATCCATGGTTGTTCGAATGAGACATACAAGAGCGCACACGGGGAACCGTCGCTCACATCACGCCCTAAAGGCTATATCAACTGTAACTGACAAAGATACAGGTTCTGTTCATCTTCGTCACCGTGTAGACCTTAAAACTGGTATCTACAAGGGTAAAAAAGTTATTGATGTAGTCAAAAAGGTAGAAAAAAAGATTGCTAAAAAAAGAGCTAGTAAATAGTCTCTATTAGTAATCGTTCTTTTTTAATTTCATCATTTTGTTTTATGGCAAATAGGCATTTATCTCGTTCCATTGTTCTTCAATCCCTTTTTGAATGGGATTTTAGATCTCTTTTAGTTGAAGAAGTGCCCACTATTATAAATCGAAATATTGTTGAATTTGCACCTGGTCATCCAGATGCAGTTTTTGCGCGTGAGTTGTCTAAACTTATTTTATCTAAACGTTCTATACTTGATGATGTTATTGTTAAAGCTGCTCCTGATTGGCCAATAGAAAAAATCGGTATTATTGATCGTAATATTTTGCGTATTGGTTTAACCGAGCTTTTGTTTGGTGACAAAGACCATGTTCCACCCAAAGTTGCAATTAATGAAGCAATCGAGCTGGCTAAATCTTTTGGGTCTGATATGTCACCTAAATTTGTAAATGGTGTACTTGGTGCGGTCTACAAAGAAATGGGTGAACCCGGTAAAATGGAAACAGGTAAAAATGGACCACGGTTAACAACACGCAATATTAATCCAATCGTTGTTGATCCCGATACATTACCCGTTGAGAAAAAAGCCGGAGCTGTAATATATTCTGTTTATAATGATGTTGTTTATTTTGCATTAGTGCATGATATTTTTGGTTTCTGGACTCTTAGTAAAGGCGGTATTGATGATATTAATGATGAACGTGAAGGAGCAAAACGTGAAATCAAAGAAGAGCTTGGGATAGATGTAACAATTGAAGATGAATTAGGACGTAATGAATACATTGCATCTCATCCTGAAAAAGGCAAAATTAAAAAAACCGCAGTTTATTTCTTAGCCAAAAGTGAATTTGTTGACCTAAAACTTCAAAAAACCGGTGGTCTTGATGGGGCCCAATGGTTCCCAATTGCGAATATCCCAAATCTTAATTTATATGAAAATATAATCCCATTACTTAGTCAGGCAACTCTTATTGTTACAAAAAATCAAGATAAAAAATAATATGTCAGATTTTACAAATTTTGAAAAATCAATAAATTTAAATTTTAAAAATAAAGACTTGTTAACTCAAGCCTTTGTCCATCGTTCATATTTAAATGAAAATTCTAAATTAGGCATGGGCCATAACGAAAGACTTGAATTTTTAGGTGATGCAGTAATTGAACTTATTGTAACTGACTTTTTGTATAAAAATTATCCATCTTCTACCGAAGGTGAATTAACCGCATACAGGAGCGCACTTGTTAATGCAAACATAATAGGTGAGATTGCTCTTGATTTAAAAATGAATGAATATATATTGCTTTCCAAAGGTGAATCAAGAGACATTGGCAAAGCTCGCACATATATATTAGCTAATACTTTTGAGGCTGTTGCTGGAGCAATATATGAAGATTTGGGTTATGATACTGCTAGGAATTTTATTGAAAAATATTTGTGTGTAAGAATTGATGATATTGTTAAGCATAAACTATGGCGTGATGCAAAAAGTCTAGTTCAAGAAAAATCTCAAGAACACATGAGTGTGACTCCGGTTTATAAAGTATTAAGTGAATCTGGTCCTGACCATGATAAACATTTTACTGTAGGGATATTTTTAGGAACAGACCGAATTGCCGAAGGTAAAGGTCATTCTAAACAAATTGCTGAACAAAATGCTGCCCGAGCTGCACTAGAAAAAAAGGGTTGGCTTGATTAAATAATTTAATTTATAAATCATTATGTTGAAATCAATTGAAATTAGTGGTTTTAAATCCTTTGGGAAAAAGGTAGCTATTTTTATTGATTCACCAATTACTGCAGTTGTTGGACCAAATGGGTCTGGAAAATCAAACGTTGTTGAAGCTATTCGTTTTGTATTAGGG
The DNA here is from genome assembly GCA_964401705.1 of uncultured Candidatus Saccharibacteria bacterium. Classification (GTDB taxonomy): domain Bacteria; phylum Patescibacteriota; class Minisyncoccia; order Phycocordibacterales; family UBA9973; genus 2-01-FULL-33-17. The sequence goes on along the minus strand of CAYNZJ010000006.1, from coordinate 31,383 downwards.
GAACAGTCAATGAAATCACTTCGAGGTAAAGGTCAATCTGATTTATTATTCAAAGGTTCTAAATCTACTGGCTCTGTAAACAAACTAAAAGTTAGTATATCTTTTGATAATCGTAAAAGACAATTTAGTTTATCTAATGAAATAGGTAAAAATATTTCAGTTGATTTTGATGATATTGTAATTTCCCGTGAATTATATGCCGATGGGCGAAGTATCTATAGTATTGGTGGATCCGAAGTTAGGCTTAAAGATATAACCGATTTATTATCTTCGGTTCATATTGGGGCATCTGGACATCATATAATTTCTCAAGGTGAAGCTGATCGTTTAATTACTGCAAGTTCTAAAGAAAGACGCAGTATGATAGATGATGCACTCGGGCTGCGGATTTATGAAATCCGAATTCGAGATGCAATTCGTAAACTAGACAAATCAAAATTAAATATTGCTGAGATAAGTTCAGCTCGGCGTGAACTTGCACCGCATCTTAATTTTTTGCGGAAACAAGTTGAAAAACTCAATGAAGCCGAAGAAGCTCGCCGTGAGTTATCAAAGAGATATTTTGTTTATGAAAAAAATTCAACCAATATAATTAAAAAACATCTTGATCAAATCAATACTAATTTGTTTAAAGTTGAAACTGAATTAGCTCAATATAAAGAAGAAACTTCTGTTGTACCGACATTTTATACTGATGAATTAAATGAAATTAAATCATCATTAGATAGAATTAATGGTGAAAAGTTAGCATTACTTCGTACCCGTGAGTCGCTCGAGCGTCAATTGGGTCGCACCGAAGGTATCATCGAGGCTTTGAAAAAACCCAAAAATCCAATTCAAAATAATAATCCAAAATCTCATATTTCTTTGGAGAAAAATGAATTTGTAAATTTTTGCGAATCTATAAATACTGAAATTGAATCTATTTTAAATAATCAAGATAAAAGTTTTGAAAATGTATCACAAGGGTTGCATAAGATTTTAAATAAAGTTAAAAACTTTTTAAATACCAATAACACTACTGATACTAAAAAGATTGAAATATTCAGCATTAATGAAAATCCCGAAGAATTAACTCAAGCATTAGAATTAGAAGAATCTTTACGTAATGAAATCAATAACAATATTTCTTCTTTAGAGGTTTTGAATAAAGATGAAAAAATCGAGCAAGAAAAGTTGAACCAAAAACAAATTGAGATTCATTCTTTAGAAGCTGATCAATACAAATCTCGCATTGAGCGAGCAAGACTAATAGGAGAAAAGTCTAAAATAGAGCTTGATCGGGAACATATTACAAATGATTTATTAATGCTTGAAGAAGAAAAAAAGATTTTTGAGCCATTTTTAATAAATTCATTATCCGAAGGTATTAACGAAGAAGACTTAACAAAAGAACAATTAGTTTCTGAAAGACGGGCTCTTGAGAGACTTCGAATGAAATTAGAAGAAATTGGTGGTGGGTCCGGTAGTGATATTATAAAAGAATTTGAAGACACAAAAGCCAGAGATGAATACCTGCATTCACAGTTAAATGATTTGGATAATAGCATTAAGTCACTTTTGGATTTAATTGCTGAACTTCGTGAGACTGTCCGGTTGGAATTTACCAAAGGTATTGAAAAAATAAATACTCATTTTGGAGAATTTTTCAAAGCTATGTTTGGCGGAGGAAATGCATTTTTGTCATTAGTTGCCGAACTTAAAAAAGGCGGGGAACAAGAAGATGAAGAAACAGATTTAGAAGATGAAGATTCGCTTACCCCTAAATTTGAGCGTGGAGTAAATATTCATGTTGATTTGCCTAATAAAAAAGTTAAAGAATTAACTATGCTCTCCGGCGGGGAAAGATCACTTGTGTCTATTGCACTGCTATTTGCAATGTCGCAAGTTAACCCGCCACCATTTTTAGTATTGGATGAGACCGACGCAGCACTGGATGAAGCAAACTCGCGCCGTTATGGCGACATGCTCGAGAGATTGTCCACCCGAACTCAATTAATTGTTGTAACTCATAACCGCGAGACAATGTCTCGCGCTGGTACAATCTACGGCGTCACAATGGGCGCTGATGCTGTGTCTAAACTACTATCTATCGAATTCGCCGAAGCTAGTAAAATAGCGAAATAGAAAAATAAAATTATATAAATAAAAAAGGCCTTTCAAAAGAAAGGCCAGTATATTTTCTCCAATATGTATAGAGTGGTGGAGTCCACTAATTAATGACGGTTTACAAATACAATCCTTCATCAAGTTGATTTATTAAGTCAGCTAAAGGAAGGTATTTAACAATAAAGTCGTAACATTGACGGGAATACGCATAGTTGATTTTGTACTTATTTTTTTCCCATCCGTTTACAACATCCTCAACACTTTTGTGCCACAGGTCGACACCATTTCCTAATCTAACATAACCGCTTTGCATCAAGTCATCCTTTTTATTTATTTGGATGAAGATTTCAAGAAAGGCATTTCTTAAACTTTCTTCAAGATCATTTTCGTTGAACGACTTCTTAAAGTTAGCCAGCTTGTTTCTTAATTTGAGAATCTCTTTAATCAAATCCTGTATTGCAAGGACTGGTATTAAACTTGGTTTATCCCGGTGGAATTTGAACTTTTTGTAATACTCGATTTCCTCAAAATTTGAAGATATCTTTCTCAGTGTTTTTTCAAATTCTATTAAGTCAGGAATGATAGCCTGTAGCTTCAGATTCGCATCTGTAGTCATGGCTATCATAGTTTAAAGATTCGGTCTAACTTCGTAACTGATATTGGCTGCTTCGAAGATTTTCGCCCAGTATCCCATTGCCCGTTCGAATTGGGCTTCCTTTTTGGAATTTCCCGAAGGATCATAAAGTATAATGATCTTTACATTCGAATTTTCAGGAATACTTACACCGCTACTGTCGAGCTGAGCTTTAGCTTTCTTGAAATCGTTCTGGCGATAAAAGTTTCCAAATCGAGAATTCTCGATCATGTCGGAAATAATAATCAGGATTTTCTGATCTCCTTTTGATTCATCCAGGTTCTGGATAGCTTTGCAAATTGGCTTGTAGATGGAAGAATTGTCTGTACCTTTTGCTACAGGGCCCAGAAATTTTTTCCGCGTATCTTCAAACTTTTCAATAAATGGTTCAACAGCTTGCTTCTTTTGGAAGCGAGTCGGATCTTCAGGTAGAGAAAATTCAATACTCTTGTTACTGTTTAAACTAACAGCATTTACTTGTTGCCAGGTGACGGTGCCACCATTTTCCATAATTTTTACAATGCTCTCAGTAGGAATAAGTCCTTCACGGGACTCAACAGCTTCGGTGTTGTCTACCAGAATGTAAACACTCTTTGTGGTTGGAACTGAAGTTGTGGTAGAAGTACAGGATACAAAAATAACACTAAGTGTTGCGATGAATAGATAAACTAACTTTTTCATGGTTTAAGCATTTAAAGAGTTAAATTCATTTTCCATATTTTTGTATCTTTCCTGACCATTATCAGCAGAACTAGAAAGTTTTTCTAATTGTTGGAGCAGCATAGTCATACGGGCACGGATTTGCATAAAGCTTACATCACCTTTGAGTTCAGTTTTTTTGTTTCCGTAGCTTTGAATCATGATACGTGCTTCACGAACTGCTTCGTTAAACTTGTTTTCATTTTCATCAAATTCCGATTTCTTCTCTGCTTCAACGTTTTGTCTTTCAGTTGCTTGTTCACGGCTTTCTTGTATCGGTTTCCCATCATTAACAGAATTCCCTTCTTTTTCTATTTCTACAATTCTATTATAATCAGCAGTGTACTTTTTAAGTAACTTTGATTTTTTGTTTAGAATTTGTTGTAATTCTTTTCGTAGAGATTTTAGCCTACGAATCTCTGAACGGAAAACTTTTTCCAGTTTCAGATTCTTTACACCGCTTGTATGAAAGTAAGAAGCCATAACACCAATACCAAAAATTATAAGAGCAAAAGCAAATTGGCTTAACCAACTTAATGAGCTTTTGAAGCCCATTTCTTCCATGTATTGAACACGGAAGGAAGCTGTTGTCCAAAATGCTACAATTGCAATTACTAATCCTATAAAACCGATAGTACTATAAGTGCGGTCCCCAACAGAAGAGCGTCTGAAGCCGTACCCTGTAAAGTGGGCTAAAGTTGCCACTAAAAGTCCGAATACTACTGCCATTATACGTGTCTCAACTTGAGGTCTATCGAAAATCTCAAAACTCATTGCGTTTAAGGGTATCTCGACCCCTGCAACAAGTAGTAAGGCACATATCCACCAGAAATGAGGCCAGAATGACCTTTTTTCTGAATAATTTTCAGTGCCATACAATTCTTTTGACATTCTTCCGAGTTTTAGTTTTAAACTCTCAGTGTCATTGACATTTTTTTCTGTTTCAGTTTGGATTCTTAAAGAATCCAATTCGTACTGCTCACGAAGAGCTTCAATTGTTTGTGGCGCCGTTACGGTAGCCTGATTTTTTTTGTTAAACATTTGTTTTTTTGTTTATATTTTTTAAGAAATTAAAGCCGTTTCAAACACCGTTGTGGTTGAAAGAAGCCCTAATTCCTTAAAAATTAAACCATCATTGTTAAAGGGCAGTCGTATAGGTATCTTGGGTATATAATAGCATATTCATAGACAAAAGTCAATATCTATTTTATAATATATTTTGTTAAATTAAGCCTATAAAATAAGGATTTTTTTGTTTTTTTGGCTAAAAATGTTTATTTTATAAGGATTTTGTAAGATTTAATTATAAATACTATTAAAATAATAATTTTTATTTGACATACAACCTTATAAATTTGTATAATTTATATATGAATAACATAATAGAAGATTTTATAAATCGCATAGTTACTGAAAAAGGTCTTGAGCATAAAGACCCAGAAGTTTTAGCCCAAATCAAGGCCGATTTAATGAGTCGATTCGAGGATCGTTTGAATGCAATGATTTTATCTAACCTTCCAAGTGATAAACTTGAAGATTTTAATAAATTATTAGATTCTAAAAATGATGAGGCTATTAATGAATTCTTAAAAAATAATGTTCCTGATGTAGAGGAAAAACTAGCAACTGAGATGCTTGAATTTAAAAGTTTGTATCTAGCTTAATTTTATGAATGAAAAACCAGCTTCTAATACTATTGATATAAAAAAAGTAGAAAATAATAATCCAGATTTAATAAAAGAAGAAGCAAAAAAACTGGCTGAAAAAAAAGTTTTTAAGGCCGGGGTTATTGATTTGCAGGAACTTGCCGATGCAGAATCTCGGGATATTGGTGATAACCGGATGACGGAAGATAAGGAAGACCGTTCTAAAAATTGGCTTACAAGAAATTTAAAAAGAATTTGGAAACACAATTTAGCACAAGAATATTATCGTCAGCGTGAAATTTCAAAAGTTAAAAAACAAATTTTAGAAACTGGGAATTTGTATGCAGGACAAGATGCTAATGCTGACCCAACTATTAATACAAAAAATTCTGATGAAGCTAAAAAAGCAGTTATTGAAAAGTTTACTAGTCAGTATGCTGATGAAATCCTGCGCGAGGAAGAAAAAAATTCTAAGATTGAAGCTACTCCCGAGGTAAATAATGCGTTAAAAGATTTAATAAAAAGTTATGCATCAGGATCAATTAATGAAGCAACTTTTAAAAATAGAAAGGATGATTTAATTTTTGCACATAATCCTAATTATGCACAAGAGGGTAAATTATATGCGGATAATTTATTAGAGATTGCTAAAGAAATTAAAGATGCAGCTTCTCATGGAGAGGCATTAGATCAAATGGATTTTGACATTCAATTAACTTTAGGTAAAGCCAGAGAGAGTTTGGACACTGAAGCTAAAAAAACAACTTTTGATAAAATTTTAAATAGTAAACTGATTAGTAAAACAATGCTTGGCCAAGCTTTAGCGCAAACTGGTATTATTGCTGGAGCTTATGCATTAACAAGGTATGTATTAGTAGACTCAACTAGAAAAGCTGCCAAGTGGGCTGGCTTTGGCGCAGGTCTTGCTGTTAATGCTGGGATTGAAGCTGCTAAAGAAAGAGCTCGAGTGACCAGAGAACGATCTCAACATATACGTGAACGAGCAAAAGGCATGCAGTTTACAGAAGACGATATGAAGCGTCGCGAACAAATGGAAAAGAATCGCTACGAAACTAAATCTGCAACTGATATTATTGCTAATCTTGATAATGCTCTTAGTAAGGTTGAACGTGGGAATTTAGGGAGAGAAGAAATCCGAAGTATAATGGAAAATCTTTCTGATTTTGAAGCTCGTGTAAGATATGGTAACAAAGAAAAGATTGACCTTATTTCATATGGTAGTTTTGAAAAAGTAGAGAAGGACCGTACTGCAATGCTTGTTAAGGCTGCCGAACTGAAGGTTGCATTACGTAACGCCGGACTGGAATTAAATGGTGATTTTAATTCTAATCTAGAAGCTTTAGTTGATGCTCATGAAGAGAACTTTACTACTGAAAAAACACAAAAGGATGAGATTTTTAGAAAAATGCGTAATGAAAAAATGTGGCGTAAGGCCGGGCAGTCTCTTTTAGTAGGAGCAGGAATTAGCTTTGTAGCACAAGAAGTCACATCAGCATTTACAAAAGAAGATGGTCTTATTGAGGGTTCTGTAAAAAGTATTCGTAATCATTTTGATGGTACTCCAGGTAAAGACCTTGCACATGATACAACAGCAATGGAATCACTACGTCGCTGGGCACTGGGTGATAACCCACGAATGCCGTTTGGTAATGGTGTTGATTATAATATAAATGGTGAGCATATTCATTTGCCAGAAGGGGTAAGTCTTGTGCAACATCCAGATGGGCATGGGTATGATTTAATTGCTAATGGTAAAACAATCTCTGGAATTGATTTTGATTCAAATGGTAATTTAACACCAGAGGCAATAAAAGTACTTCATAATTCAGATATATATACAAATGAAAGTATTGTTGGTGGGCCAGTTGTAGAAAAAACAGTTACTTATAATAGTGCAGAAGAATATATAAATAATCATCCCGAATTAACACATAAAATTCATCGTGATTTATGGTATGAAAATGATACAAAACCATTTGATCAAAATGAACTTCGCGGTTGGTGGGGTGGCGCAAATAATACTGGAATCGATCAAAATGGGAATTATATATTTAATATGAGTCATATGACTAATGATGGGTCATTTCATTTAGACCAATCTATTGATGCAAAAAATCAAATTGATGCTGGTAAATTAAAAATGGCATTTTCATTAAGTCGAGATACTCAGTTCAATGTATTTGAAGTTGATATTGATAAAAATGGAAATGCAATTATTTCTAAAGATAGTGAATTAGCAAAAGCAATGTTTAAAAATGTTGATGGGCACGCAGTGTTTACTGGTAAATTTGCAGAAGTTGCTCAGTCTATGGGCACCGCAGAAGATGGTGGTGAGAATTTAAGAATTTTAGCAACACATATTGGTGAAGATAAAGCTAATTTAGAAGATATAATAAAAGATGGTGATGGACAAGTAAAACATATTCGTTTTGATATTCCTCTTGATAGTGAAATTGAACCACCAATTCCAATTCCACCAATTCCTCGTCGTCCAATGGAGCAGGGTGAATATAAAAAAGATGATAAAGAAAAAAAACAAGGTCCAGCAAAAGGACAAGAGAATTTAAAAACATATACAGATAAACCACAAGGTATTAATGATATCCAAAGCGAATCTGCTCCAATATCAGCTACAACTGCAGATGAGGATAACGAAGGGGTAGTAAAAAATAATAAAAATCCAAACCCTGAAAAAATGAGTGTTAGTGATGTAAATGCAAGGTTTAGTGAAATGTTAAATCAACAAAAGTCTAATAATGAAGTTCCACCATCTGCTTCAGTAATGTCAGCACCTGAAATAAATCCTGAAACAGAATCTGAAATTATTTCTGATAAAGAATATAATGATTTTGTCGATAATAATAAAGTCACCAAAAGAAGATTAAATCAAATTGCCAAAAAGATTATAGATAAAAAATCATTAACCCCAAGAGAAAATGCAATTTTTGTTGGTAAAACCAAGGAAATTAATGAGATTATAGTAGGAACTCAAAAACAAACAGCTTAAAATTTAATAAAAAATAAGACCCAATTTATTGGGTTTTATTTTTTATTTCACCTTCGAGTATATCTTGCAGGCGGTCGGCAGTTAGTAGTTTGTAATTTATACTATCACCCAAACTAACTCTAACTTGATTAGGGGTACAAGTTACCATTGCATTTGTTTTACTATCAATTACTTTTATAACATTATCAGTAATATTTACTACTACCGCACTAAATTCTTGCCCTATAGAATTTTCTAAAAATTCAATTTGTTTATAACGAATACTTGCTCGTTCGGCTTCGGTAGCTTTTTCTTCTCTTTCACTATCATGTTCAGCTGTGTTGTGGAGCTCGTCTTTAGTATAGTTTGTTTTTGTATTATTAATTATACTTTTAACTAACCGATGAGCTACCAAGTCCGGATACCGGCGAATAGGTGATGTAAAATGAGTGTATGATTTTAATGCTAGTCCAAAGTGCCCACTATTTATTTCGCTATAATGTGCTTTAGCTTGGGAGCGAATTATCATTTCATCTATTATTGGAGCTATCGGTAAATCTTTTACAGATTTAATTAAATGCTTAAATATCTCAATTGGTTTTTTTAAATTACTTGGGGTTTTGACTCCAATACCTTTGGCAAACAAAACCAATTCCATAACTGCAGATTCATTGGGTTCACCATGAACACGGTACATACCTTCCGTTCTTCCACGACCACCATCTCTTTTAGATAAAATATTTGCATTAACATTATTTGCTAGTAGCATAAAGCTTTCAATTAATAAATGTGATGGGCTGGATTTCTCACGAATAATATCGATTGGGCGACCAGCTTCGTCCAATATAAATCTAACTTCATCACGGTTAAAGACCAAAGCTCCTCTGGCTATTCGGTTTTTCTCCATTATTTCTGCTAGGTCCATTAATGTTTTTAATTCTTTAAATAAAAGTCCAGATTTATTTTTTAAAATTTCATCAACTTCAGTATATGTAAATCTTTTATCTGATTTTATTATTCCTGTACCAACCCAAGTATCTTTAATACTACCATCACGTCCCATAGTAACTACAGTACTCATGGTTAGTCTTGGAACTCCTTCTTTTAAACTACATAAATCATTAGATAATCTTTCAGGTAACATTGGAATACAACGGTCAACTAAATATATCGAAGTCCCTCGGCGGTATGCTTCGATATCAATTGGGCTACCTAAAGTTACATAATATGATACATCAGCAATATGGATACCAATTTCATAATCACCATTTTTTAATTCTTGGATTGATAATGCATCATCAAAGTCTTGAGCTCTTTCGGGGTCAATAGTACATGTTGGGATGTTTTGAAAATCACGTCTTCCTTTTTTAATTTCTTGGTCAACATCAACTGCGGGTAAATTATGGATTGCATCAATTAATGCTTTATCAAAACTTGGGTTCTCTAAACTTTCAGATAAAATCAGTGCCATGTCAGTTTCGTGGTCACCTCTTTTACCATAAGTATGGATAACTTGCCCAGTAATATTTCCTGGTATATTGTTTTCCCAAGATGTAATTTTAGCTAACACTGCAGTTCCACAAACAGCATCTTTTAAATGACCTTCTTCAATATGAACTAAAAAGGGGTATGATTTTTTAATAGGTTTTACAAAAAAATTTTTACCTTCACAATCAATTACTCCAGCGATTTTGTCTGTTCCACGTTTTATGATTTCTATAACTTCACCCGCAGAACCAGTCTTATTTATACGAGGGGGCAGGAATTTAATTTTTACAGTATCACGGTCAATGGCACTGCCAGTATATCCACGGGGGATTATGACAGAATCTCCATTAGGTAGGTCAATAAACCCATTACCGGTTTTACTCATTCTAATTTGCCCAGACAATGTTTTGTTTGATTTTTGATTTTGTTTACCTTTAGTTGGTTTTTGATTATTTGCTTTGGGTTTGTTTATTTTGTTTTTATTCCCGTTGGGGGATGTGCCTATTGGGCGGGGTGAATGCTTCTTCATATATAAATCATAGTAACTTATTTTGGCCTGCTTGACTAGAGCGCTATTTATTGATAATATGCATTTATGTTAAAAATTCGATTACAACGCTTTGGGCGTAAAAATAACCCCGCTTTCCGTGTGGTTTTGACTGATTCAAAAAATGCTACAAAAAGTGGCAAATTTATAGAAGTTTTGGGTAACTATGATTTAAAACAAAACCTTTTTACTGTTAACAAAGAAAATGTTTTAAAGCGTATCAGTGAAGGTGCAGGACTGTCAGAAACAGTTCATAACTTTTTAGTTAAACAAGGTATTATAGAAGGTACAGTCAAAAATGTTTTACCTAAAAAGTCTAAAACAGGTAAAAGAAAAGACGCAAAACAAAGCTAATCTATAGCTTGTGTTTTATACCTGTGGTATAATAAGCATACTCAGTTTTGAGTTTTAGAAGAAATTAAAATAATTTAATATGCACAGCGATCAAGCCTTTCTTGATTATATAATCAAGGCACTAGTAGATAATCCAAATGATGTAGAAATAATCCGTACTGTTGATGAAATGGGCGTACTTTTAACTTTGTCTGTTAATCCACAAGACATGGGTAAAGTTATTGGTCGTCAAGGTAACACTGCTAAAGCTATCCGAACATTACTACGTGTTATTGGTATGAAAAGTAATTCTCGTGTTAACCTAAAAATTAACGAACCAGCAGGTAGCGAACATGTTCATAAAGATCATTCAGCTGGATCTTCATCTGAGAATCATAATTCAACTCCAATGCACACTTCTGTATCTGCTGATCCTTCAGCTACAATGGACGAAGCATTAGCTGACTTAAAAGGACTTTAAAATAGTTTCTAGTTATAAAAAATCACCCCATACCTTGGGGTGATTTTTTATGGTATAGTGTTGGTATGAATACATTTTTAAAAGCAATTAGTATTATTATAGTTATGGCTTGTGTTGCTGTGGGTGGATATTTTTTGGGTGTTAAAAAAAATCAAAATAAAGAGACACAAAAAACTCTAGAAAATATAAACACAGTTACAGAATCAGATAAAAAAACAAACGCAGTAAGTACAGATGAAGTTTCAAAAATTTATAATAGTAGGTATATATTTTTTGTTAACGAGGAAGAGAAAGCAGATTGGAGAACATATACGAATGAAGATCTTGGAATTTCATTTATGGTTCCTAAATATTGCGGTGAACCAGAAATCAATAAATATTATAAACATCTTGATCAAGCAAAAATTTTGCAAGGTACTTTTTCTACGGATTGTCCAATAAAGACTTTTTCCGCAAAAATGCCTGGTATTAATACTAATAACGATGATCCATCTTTTGGTAGATATGAAGTAAAAATAAAAAATGATGAATTTAATACTACCACTATGAAAGGGGTTAAGACCTTTGTAGAGCATGGTGGACTCTTTGTAGAAATGTCTGGGTTCCAGATGAATGATGTTTTTATGACTTTTAATCTTAAATCATCCAAATATCCTGTAGTAACTTTTTCGGGTAATTTAGACGATCCATTTAGAAAAGTCATGAATTCTGTTGAGATAAAATAATGAAATTGAGTCTATGAATTTCCATATCATTACATTATTTCCAGAAATGTTTGACTCGTATTTAGGCGAGAGTATTTTGGCGCGGGCGCAAAAGGAAAAAATAATTAAAGTTAATTTTATAAATCCACGTAAATTTGTATCTGGTAAATATAAAAAGATTTGGCCCGATGGAAATGTATCACTTCAAATTGACGAGCGTCCGTATGGTGGTGGCCCAGGGATGGTGATGATGGCCGAACCTGTGCTAAAATCTGTCGATTTTATAGTTAAAAAATTGAAAGTTAAAAGTGGAAAGAGAGTAGCTAAAAGTCCCCTTGATAAGGGGGATTTAGGGGGTTTAAAAATAATAAATTTTTCACCAAGTGGGCAGAAATTTAATACAAATTACGCAAAAAAAATCGCTCAAGTTTCAAAGAAAAATAATTACACAGATATTATTTTAATTTGTGGACGGTACGAAGGTATTGATTCTAGGGTAGATACAATTCTTAAAAAAGAATATAAAAAAGATTTTGACCAAATTTCAATTGGGGATTATGTTTTAACCGGCGGGGAATTGCCAGCTATGATATTGGTGGATTGCATCTCTCGCCAAATTCCGGGTGTACTGGGTAATTTCGATTCAAGGGAAGAAGAGCGGGTTTCAAGTTCCGAAATCTATACTCGGCCGGAGAACTTAGTTTTTAAAGATAAAAGTTATAAAGTTCCTAAAGTTCTACTTTCTGGTGACCATAAAAAAATAGAAGAATGGAAAAAATCTGTGAAATAAAGTCCTCCCTGGACACGGGGAGGAATTAGGTGGGGTGCGTTAAATAAAGTACTTCTACAAGGTCTGTGATTTTCCTTGCAAAACAGGCTATTTTATGGTAGTCTAATTTTAGTGCAGATTGAGTTTTGATTAGGGCGGCACCCATTAAACCTAATGCCTTCGGGCGATAAATCTATCCTCATGCGACAAGGGTATAAATAAAAAACACCACGATAAACGGGGAATTCATTTCCGCGTCTTTTGTCTATTTATTTATTAAATGTTGCAAAAATTTATAAGAAAAAACAATAGTATGCATACAACAAACCAAAAACGCGTCAAAAAAACATTTTCAAGGTTTAAGAAACCTTTTACAGATTTTCCATCTTTAATTGAAAATCAATTGGTTTCATTTGAATGGTTGGTAGCAAATGGCTTTAAAGAAGTCTTTAAAGAATTTTCTCCTATCAAGGATTATTCTGGTAAAAAGTTTGAACTTGATTTTGTATCTTTTTCTTTATCTGAACCAAAATGTTCAGAAGAAGATGCTAAATTTAATCAAGTAACTTATGAAGGGCAATTAAAAGCTCGAGTCAAACTAACTAATAAAAGTTTAAATAGTTCTAAAGAGCAAGAAATCTTTATGGCAGATATCCCACTGATGACTGCTCATGGAACATTTATCATTAACGGTGTCGAGCGAGTTATTGTGCCACAACTTGCCCGGTCTTTTGGTGTGTTCTTTACTGATCAGGAACTAAAAGGTAAACGTTATTTTGGTGCAAAAATTATTCCAGCTCGTGGTGTCTGGATAGAAATTGATTCTGAAGTTGATGGTGGTTTGTATGTTCGTATTGATAAAAAACGTAAATTTAATGTTATTACTCTTCTTCGTGCTCTTGGTTTAGAAACTGATGAAGATATCGTTAAAGCTTGTGGTAAAAATACAAAACTTAAAGATGTTTTAAATGCGCTTATTGCAAAAGATACTTCTAAAGATCGTGCAAATGCATATTTGGAAATGTATAAAAAGCTTCGTGATGGTGATTTAGCCGATGAAGCCAACGCTCGTGAATATGTAGAAGCAATAATGTCAGCAGAAAGATATGATTTATCACCTGTTGGACGATATCGTTTTAATAAAAGATTTGATAAATCTCTCAATGAAAAAGATTTAGAAACTCGTACTCTTGGAGCTGATGATGTAATGTCAATTTTAGCTCATATTATTTATCTTAACGAAACTCCAAATTCTAAAAGTGATGATATTGACCACCTTGGTCAACGTCGTGTTCGGTATGTTGGTGAAATGCTTCAACAAAAAATTCGTGTTGGGTTTACTCAAATGAAAAGAAACATTCAAGATAGAATGTCGACAATTGATATTGATACAACATTACCTGTACAAATTCTTAACCAACGGCCACTTGAAGCTCGGATTAAAGAATTCTTTACTACAAACCAATTGTCTCAATTTATGAACCAAGAAAATGTCTTGGCGGAACTCGAGCATCTTCGAACACTCTCAGCTCTTGGGCCTGGTGGTTTAACTCGCGAGCGTGCCGGGCTTGAAGTCCGTGACGTGCATACATCACACTATGGTCGTGTATGTCCAATCCATACTCCAGAAGGTCCAAACATTGGTCTTATTCTTCACCTTGCAACATATGCAAAAATTAACGAATTTGGAATCATTGAAACCCCATACGTTAAAGTTGTAAAAGGTAAAATTACTGGTGAAATTGTTTATTTAAATGCACTTGAAGAAGAACGTTCAATCATTGCCCATGCAGGTCTTGATTATGATGACAAAGGAATGATCGCTCAAGATTTTGTTGAATCACGTATTCGAACATCTCCAGGACTAGCAAGAAGAGAAGACGTTGATTATGTCGATGTTGCTCCAAACCAAGCTTTTTCATTAGCTACATCAATGATTCCATTTTTGGAACACGATGAAGGTACACGTGCTCTGATGGGATCAAACATGCAAAAACAAGCTGTACCGTGTATTATCCCAATGGCGCCATTAGTTGCTACTGGTATCGAAGCTTTAGCTGGACGCGATTCCGGACGTCTTATTCTAGCTAATCATGCTGGTACTGTTACATATGTAGACGGTAAAAGAATCATGGTTAAAGATAAAGCAAGTAAAAACCATACTTATAATCTTGTAAACTTTTCTCGAACAAACAACTTTAATGTCTTCCATCAAAGACCAGTTGTAAATATTGGGGACGTTGTTAAAGTTGGTGATATTTTAGCGGATACTAGTTCAACTGTTAATGGAGAAATTGCACTAGGTCAAAATGTCCGTGTTGCTTTTATGACATGGAATGGAGCTAATTTTGAAGATGCGATAATCTTATCTGAAGATTTAGTTCGTCGTAGTATTTTTACTTCTATTTATACAACTGAATTCGTATGTAATGTTCGTGATACAAAACTTGGACCCGAACAAACAACTCGAGATATTCCAAATGTTGGTGAACTAAAATTAAAAGACCTTGATGAAGATGGGGTAATTCGTATTGGAGCCGAGGTTCGTGAAAATGATATTTTGGTTGGTAAAATTACACCAAAAGGTGAAACAGAATTAACTCCAGAAGAAAGACTTCTCCGTTCTATTTTTGCTGAAAAAGCACGTGATGTTAAAGACACATCACTAAGGCTTGAGCATGGTAAAAAAGGCCGTGTTGTAGGGGTTAAGGTTTTCTCACGTGATGCTGGGCATAAATTAGAATCAGGAATCTTAAAGAGGATAATTATTGAAATAGCACAAGTTCGAAATATTTCAGTTGGTGATAAGCTAGCTGGTCGTCATGGTAACAAAGGTGTTATTTCACGGATTCTTCCAATTGAAGAAATGCCATACATGCAAGATGGTACACCAATGGAGATATTACTTACTCCACTGGGTATTCCATCTCGTATGAACTTGGGGCAAATTCTTGAAATCCATTTAGGTTTAGCTGCAGAAAAATTAGGTTACCAAGCAATTGTTCCACCATTTATGGGAGCAACAGTAGATGAAATTCAAAGTGAATTAATAAAAGCTGGTATGCCAGAATCTGGTCGCGTTACTCTTTATGATGGACGTACAGGTGAAGCCTTTGATCAAGACATTGCTATTGGTATGAAATACATGCTTAAACTGCATCACATGGTTGAAGACAAACTACACATGCGTGCTATTGGTCCGTATTCATTAATCACACAACAACCACTTGGTGGTAAAGCTCAGTCTGGAGGACAAAGATTTGGAGAAATGGAGGTCTGGGCGCTTGAAGGTTATGGAGCATCGAACATTTTGCGTGAAATGCTTACAGTTAAGTCAGATGATATCCAAGGCCGTTCACAAACATTTGATGCAATCATCAAAGGTAATATAATCCCAGAACCACATTCACCAGCATCATTTAATGTTATGCTTTCATATCTTAGAGGTTTAGCATTAGATGTTGATTTACGAAAATTATCAAATGATGATACTGATGACCAAATTGATAATGCTGATATGCCAGTTATGCCCGAAGTTGAAGAAATAATGTCCGAAGAAACTGTGAATGATTTAGAAGCTAATGATATACAAAACTAATATGAGTACAAAAACATTTGATACTAAATCGTTTGACTACATTACACTTCGTCTAGCATCACCGGATAGAATGCGAGAGTGGTCATACGGAGAAATTACAAAACCAGAAACTATTAACTATCGTACAGGTAGATCTGAACGCGGTGGGCTTTTTGATGAAAAAATATTTGGTCCAGAAAAAGACTATGAATGTTACTGTGGTAAATATCGCCGAATTCGTTATAAAGATATTGTTTGTGAAAAATGTGGAGTTGAAGTAACACGTTCTATTGTTCGCCGTGAAAGAATGGGGCATATTGAACTAGCTTCACCTGTTGCTCATATTTGGTTTTTAAAAGGTGTTCCATCTCGAATGGCACTAATCATGGGTATTACAGGGGGTGATCTTGAAAAAGTTATTTATTTTGCAGGGTATATTGTTACTGTTGTTCATGATGATGCAAAAGAAGAAATAAGGAAAAGTCTAGAAAGTGAATACAAATCAAAAATAAAAACTGTAACTGATGAAGATTCTAAATTAAAACTAAAAGAATTATTTACTCAAGCAAGTAGTGATTTGGATAGTATTGTTCAAGGTCGTGTAATGAATGAATTACAATATCATCATTTTAGTCTAAAATACGGTAGTTGCTTTGAAGCTAGTATTGGGGCTGAAGCAATATTTAATTTATTTAAAAATATTGATCTTGAAAAATTAAAAAACCAAATTGAAACTAGTTTACAAAAAGCTAAAACTCTTGAACGTGAAAAATTAGAAAAAAGATTAACCTTAATAAGAGCACTTCTGCATTCACATTCTCGCCCAGAATGGATGTTCTTGTCTGTTATTCCAGTTATTCCGCCAGCACTTCGTCCAATGGTAGCACTGGATGGTGGGCGTCATGCAACGAGTGATATCAATGACCTGTATCGTCGTGTTATTAACCGTAATAATCGTCTAAGAAAACTTATTGAAATTTCAGCACCGGATGTTATTTTGCGTAACGAAAAACGTATCTTACAAGAAGCTGTTGATGCGCTTATTGATAACTCGATGGCTAAACAAGATGGAGCTCAAGCTATGAGTCAATCTCAAAAGCGTGCGCTTAAATCTTTGGCTGATAACTTGAAATCAAAACAAGGTCTTTTCCGTGCAAACTTGTTAGGTAAACGTGTGGACTATTCAGGACGTTCAGTTATTGTTGTTGGACCTGATTTAAAACTTAATCAATGTGGTCTACCAAAACACATGGCACTTGAATTATTCCGTCCTTTTGTTATTGCAAAACTTATCGAAACAGAATTAGCATACAATATTCGTGGAGCAAACAAATTAATCGAAGATCAAATCCCAGAAGTTTGGGCAATATTAGAAGACGTAATCAAAGGTAAATACGTACTCCTTAATCGTGCACCAACATTGCACCGTCTAGGTATCCAAGCTTTTATGCCAGTTCTTATTGAAGGTAATGCTATTCAACTACACCCACTGGTTTGTACTGGATTTAATGCGGACTTTGACGGGGACCAAATGGCGGTATATGTACCACTATCTGAACCTGCTCAAGATGAAGCACGTGAATTAATGGCTGCAAATAAAAATCTTCTTAAACCACAAAATGGTGAACCAATTACAGAACCTAAATTCGATATGGTCTTGGGAGCTTTCTGGATGACAAAAGAAGTTGATGGTGAAAAAGGTGAAGGAATGATATTTGCATCACCTAATCAAGCTATCATGGCTTATGATTTTGGACACGTAACATATCGTGCAAAAATAAAAGTCTTACCGACAAATAAAGAAAAATATGCAGAATTTAATGGTCAAGTTTTTGAAACAACAGTTGGAAGAATTCTGTTTAACAATATTTTACCAGAAACTTTTCCTTTCTTAAATAAAGAAATTAATAAAAAACAAATTGGAGCGTTGATTGATGATCTTATTTTCCATTATGGTATTGATACTACAGCACTATTCTTGGATAAAATTAAATCTTTTGGTTTCAAATATTCAACACATACCGGTATTACTTGGGGTATAGATAACGTACGTGTACCAGTTGAAAAACCAAAAATAGTTGAAGAAGCTCGCAAAAAAGAGCTTGTAGTTATAGGTCACTATGATGATGGTCTACTTTCTGATGAAGAGCGTTATCGTAAAGTTCTTGAAATTTGGGAAAAAGCTAAAAAAGAAATTGAAAAAGCAATTCCTGCAACTTTGGATCCAAAAGGCTCAACCTATGATTTAATCATGTCAGGAGCCCGTGGTAATATGGGGTCTATGGTTCAAATGGCCGGTATGAAAGGTCTTATTGTTAACACAACAGGACGTATTATTGATTACCCAGTTGTGCCTTCATATATCGAAGGACTTTCACCAATTCAATATTTCATTACAACACACGGTTCACGTAAAGGTTCTGCAGACACTGCGCTTAATACTGCCAAAGCTGGTTACTTAACTCGAAGACTTGTTGATGTTTCTCAAGATGTAGTTGTTACTGAAGAGGATTGTAAAACAAAAGAATATAAAACAGTTAAAACCGAGCTTATTGGTGGAACCGAAATACCATTACTTCGTCAAGTTCGTGGACGAGTATTAGCTCAAGATTTGAAAGATGCAAAAGGTACTGTTTTGTGGAAACGTAATACTTTGGTAACTAAAGATATTGCACTAGATATAGTTAATGCTGGAATCATTGAAGTTCCAGTTCGAAGTCCACTATTTTGTAAAGGAAGATTTGGTGTATGTCAGATGTGTTACGGAACAGACTTGGGACGTAATGCAATGATTGAACGTGGTCAAGCTGTAGGTATTATTGCAGCTCAAGCTATTGGTGAACCAGGTACACAGCTTACACTTCGTACTTTCCATTCCGGAGGTGTTGCTGGTGGTGGAGACATTACTCAAGGTCTTCCTCGTGTTGAAGAAATCTTCGAGCGTCGTATTCCAAAATCTCCAGCTGCTGTTTCTAAAACAAATGGTGAAGTTCTAGAAGTTAAACAAAGTGGTACAGATAAAATCATTGTTATATTAAATGATGAAAAAGGTGCAGGTAAAGATGGATCAATTGAATACCTTATTCCTATTCGTCGAAACCCAATTGTTAAACCAGGTCAACATGTTGTAGCTGGAGAATTACTAACTGATGGTTCAGCTGATATTAGTGAGATTTTCAAATATGGGGGTGTTCGAATGGCACAAGAATATATTGTCCGTGAAATTACAAAAGTTTATGAACTTCAAAGTGCATCTATTGACCATAAACATATTGAAATTATTATTCGCCAAATGTTTTCTCGTGTTCGAGTCAAAGAAACAGGGGATTCAACTCTTTCCCCAGGTGAAATTGTAGAAAAAGCAGAACTAGAAGAAGAAAATATGCGTCTAGAATATGTTGGGGAACGTGGTGCCAAAGGTGATACTCTGGTGCTAGGTATTACGGAAGTTTCTCTAACTGCTAAATCATGGCTCTCAGCAGCATCTTTCCAAAATACAAACCGAGTGTTAATTAATAATGCTGTAAAGGGTGGAATTGATCGTCTGCGTGGTCTTAAAGAAAATGTTATCGTTGGGCGACTTATCCCAGCAGGTACAGGTTTTCGAGAAATTAGTGACGAAATTATTATTGATGAAGAGACTGGAGAAGCTCTTTAATTAATTAAACAATATTATGAATGGTGGTCATGTAGAAGAAATAAAATCTAGGCTACCAATTGAAGATGTAATTGGTGGGTATATGACTCTCGAGCAGGCAGGTAAATACTTGCGTGCTCGTTGCCCATTTCATAATGAAAAATCAGCGTCGTTTTATGTATCACCTGACCGTGGGACGTATTATTGTTTTGGTTGTAACGAAAAAGGTGACATCTTTTCTTTTGTTGAAAGATACGAAGGACTTGATTTCAAAGGAGCATTACAACTATTAGCTAATCGTGCCGGAGTAGAATTAGCTCCAGTTTCCAAAGAAGCTCAAACAAGAAAAGATAAACTTTATGATTGTTTGGAATCTGCTACTAAATTTTTTCAAAAGAATTTAGAAATAAATATTCCAGCAAAAGATTATTTAAAAAAACGCGGTTTACAAGATCAAACAATAAAAGATTTTCGTATTGGGTATTCTATTGATAAATGGAATGAATTAACAAATCATCTTTTAGGTCTTGGTTTTAGTGAAGAAATTATTGTTGCTACTGGTCTTGGAATCAAAGGGGACAATGGAATTTATGATCGATTTCGCGCTAGAATAATGTTTCCAGTTGAAGATTCATCAGGGCGAGTCATTGCTTATAGTGCTCGGATATTACCAGAATTTGATGATGGTAAAAGCGGTAAATATATAAATTCTCCAGAAACCGAACTATACCACAAATCAAATATTTTATATGGTTTTTCCCATGCAAAATCTTATATTAGAAAACATAATTTTTCTATTTTAGTTGAAGGTCAATTTGATGTAGTGATGTCGCATCAATCAGGATTTAAAAATACTATTGCTGTTTCAGGTACAGCATTTTCCGGTGATATACAAAAAGACGATGGAATACCTACTCATTTAGGGCTTCTTTCTAAATTATCGTCTAATATGATTTTAGCTCTTGATAATGATGAAGCTGGGGAAAAGGCACAACTCCGAATAATTAAAGAGGCTCTACCTATTGGAATATCTTTAAAACTTATTAAAAATATTTCTGGTTCCAAGGACCCTGCCGATATTTTATCAAGTGATGGAGGAATTGATGTTTGGAAAGATATTTTAAAACAAGCTCTACATCCAGTTGAAGCTTTAGCTATAAGAATTATTAATAAAAATATTGAACGATCTTTACAAATAGAAATGGTTAAAAATGTTATTATTCCAATAATAGCAATATTACCAAGCTCTGTTGATAAACATGAATCCAGTAGAATTGTTGAGAAATATTTTGGGATTCTAATTGATTTAGTTTTAAAAGATGCTTTACTTTTAAATTCTAAAACAGAAAATACTTTAAACAAAAATGTTAATCAAAATAAAGATGAACAAAATGATACCGGATTAACTATAAAAGAAAAATTCTGGGGAATTTATTTTGGAAGTCAAATAATAGACAGTGGACTTTATAAATATCGACAAAGAATATTAGACTTTTTGGATAAAAATATAAACCCAGAAGATAAAATAAACAATGAAAATGAATTAAAAAATCAATCCGGGATACTTTCAATGAAATCTGATATTGAATTTAGTCGATCAAACAAACCAGATTCATTTGTTGAAGATATATTACTCGAGTATCAAGAATATCTATTTCGTGCTATATTAAATAAATTAAAAGATGAAATCCTGCGGGATGAAAATAACCCAGAATTAATAAAAAAACAATGGGAAATTAAGAAAACTATAGAAGAAATAAAAGAAAAACGTCGTTTAATATAAATATATCTAATTTAAATAAATCATGCCTACAAAAAAAACAACAAAACCTGCCCGCAATGCTTCTCGCACAGCGAATGCCGGCGGGAAAATCATAAAAAAAACTACAGTTAAAAAAGTGGTTAAAAAACCAGTACCTAAAAAACCAGTTAAAAAAATAGTAAAGAAAGTTACAAAGAAACCCTTTAAGGTTGTTAAAAAACTAGTTAAAAAAGTTGCAGTTAAAAAAATAATAAAAAAAGTTACAAAGAAAACTGTTAAAAAGGTTTTAACTAAAAAGATTAGTAAACCTGTTGTTGTTAAATCATCTAGCAAACCAACACCTGCTAGTAAAAATGCTAACCTAATTGAGATTCGCAAAAATATACTTTTAGAAAAAGGTAAAAAACGTGGGTTCATTACTTATGATGAAATTTTAAAAGAATTCCCAGATATTGAACATAATATTCCATTACTAGAAGAGCTTTATGATTTGTTCCAATCAATTCATATTGATGTACTTGAAGGTGGAAATTTGCTTGATTTGGACACCGATGCATTAAAAGCAAATGATAAAGTTTTGCGTGATGTACCAGCTAGTCAATATGATTCAATTCAAATGTATTTACGTGAAATTGGTCAATATTCTTTGGTTTCAGCAGCTGATGAGCGAGATTTAGCTCGCAGGATTGCTAATGGTGAAAATGAAGCTAAAAACATTTTAGCTCGGGCTAACCTGCGTCTTGTTGTTTCTATTGCTAAAAAATATGTTGGGCGATCAGCTGATTTATCATTACTTGATCTTATTCAAGAAGGGAATTTAGGTTTATTTAAAGCAGTTGAAAAATTCGATTGGACCAAAGGTTATAAATTCTCAACTTATGCTACTTGGTGGATTCGTCAATCCATAACTCGAGCTTTAGCTGATCAATCACGAACTATTCGTATCCCAGTGCATATGGTTGAAACTATTTCTAAATACAAACAAGTCGTTCGCCGATTGGGGCAAGATTTAGGCCGTGAACCAATGCCCGAAGAAATTGCAACAGAAATGGGAATTGAAGTTGATAAAATCCATATGATTCAACAAATCAATCAAGATACAGTTTCTCTTGAACAGCCAATAGGCGATGATGAGGATAAATCAGCTCGTGGGGATTTTATTGCCGATGATAAAATCTTAAGACCTGATCAAGAGTCATCTCGTAGAATCTTGCAAGATCAAATCAAAGAAGTCCTAGCCGAACTTTCACCAAAAGAACGTCGGATACTCGAGCTTCGTTTTGGACTTTTAGATGGAGTTCAGCATACACTAGAAGAAGTCGGACAAGAATTCAATGTGACTCGTGAACGTATTCGTCAAATCGAAGCCAAGGTTCATGAAAAACTAAGATCACATCATAAAATTTTAAGACTTCGTAACTACTTCGATTAAATTTAAATAAAAAATACTATGGAAAGCGAAATCAGAAACTGTCAAAATTGTAAAAATGACTTTACTATCGAGCCGGATGATTTTGCATTTTACGACAAAATAAAGGTCCCACCGCCAACATTTTGCCCCGAGTGTCGGATGCAAAGAAGATTAGCATGGAGAAATGAAAGAGGTCTATATAAAAGAGAAAATAATGCTCCAAATAAAAATGGGCAAATTATTATATCAACATATCCTCCAATAATGCCATTTATTGTTTATGATAATGAATCTTGGTGGGGTGATTCCTGGGACGCATTAGATTATGGTAAAGATTATGATTTTTATAAAAATTTCTTTTTACAATTTAGGGAATTATTGGAGTCAGTACCTTTGATTAGTTTTTTTGATAGCAAAGGTGTAAATAATAAATATTGTAATTATATTACTGAAGGTAAAAATAATTATATGTTATCTGCTGTTTGGAGTTGCGAAGATTGTTTATTTGGTAATAGGAATTCATTTTGTAAGAACTGTGTAGACCAGTATGTTTGTCATAAAAATGAATTTTCATACAGTAATGTTTATTGTGGAGATTCTAACAAGCTATTTTATAGTGAACATTCTTATAATTGTACCGATGCTTATTTTTTGTATGATTGCCGTGGCTGTATAGATTGTTTCATGTGTTATGGTTTGAGAAATAAATCATATTGTATAGAAAATGTGCAGTATTCAAAAGATGAATATAAGCAAAAAATGTCTCAAATTAATTTAGGAGATTATAATTCAATTTTTGAGTTAAAAAAATATTTTAATGAATTTAAGAAAAATTCTATTCGTAAATATGCTAACAATATAAATTGTGTAAATGTTACTGGTGATAATATTGAAAATGCAAAAAATGTATTTTATTCTTTTGATTTACCAGGAGATTATGAAAATGTAAAATATTGTAACTGGGGGACATATGGATTGAAAGATTCTTATGATACTGGACCAGGAACTGGTGGTAAATCAGAACTTACATATGAAGCTGTTAGTACTGGTGTAGCAAATTCAAATTGTGCTTTTACAACTGTAGTTTGGAATTCTAGAAATGTCCAATATTCTTTTAATTGTTATTCTTGTAATGATTGTTTTGGTTGTGTTAGCTTAAGAAATAAATCATATTGTATTTTTAATAAACAATATACAAAAGAAGAATATTTTGATATTTTAGGAAAAATAAAACAACATATGAATGATATGCCTTATATAGATAAAAAGGGTAATATTTATAAATATGGTGAATTTTTTCCTATAGAAATTTCTCCTTATTCATACAATGGTTCAACTGTACAAGATTTTTTCCCAATAGATAAAGAAGTAGCAGAATCAATGGGATATTCTTGGCAAGAAGATACAGAACGAAATTACAACATAACAATAAATTCAATTGACTTACCTCAATCTATAGAAGATATAAATATTCAAGTTTTAGAGGAAACTATTGGCTGTATTAATTCTGAAAATAATATTCAAAGTTGTACAAAAGCATATAAACTTATCCCAGAGGAGTTTGATTTTTATAAAAGATTAAATATACCAATTCCTAGAATGTGCCCCAACTGTAGGCATATGGAACGTATTAAAGAACGTAATCCAATGAAATTATGGAGACGTTCTTGTATGTGTGATTTACCAAATCATGAACATTCTGGACAGTGTCAAAATAAATTTCAAACATCTTATTCGCCTGATAAGTCAGAAATAGTATACTGTGAAAAATGTTATCAGCAAGAGGTAATCTAACTTGGAGGTCGGACCTCCAAGTAAAATGTTTTTAGTTAAGGAGATTTTATTTCAGCATTTTATCAAGAACTTTTACAAGTATCTGGGGGTTAGCCCCAACATGGATAGCTTCACCAGTTTTAAGATTTAAAACTGTAACATCAGGAGTTCCTTCAGCACCAGCATTTTCAGCATCAATTAAATGATCATCAATTAGTTGATTATATTTACCACTATTTTGGCAAGCTATAAATGCATCTTTGTCAGACCCAGAATTAATAGCAAAGTTTATTAAATTTTCATCAGTCAATGGGTCATCTTTACCTGCATGGTTAAATATATTGTCTGTAAATTTCCAAAATCCTTCATTTCCAGCAAGTTCTGCTACGCATTCGCCAGCATGAGCCCCTGGTCTTGCTCTGGGGTGGATTGATTCCAATGGAAAATGTCGATATACCCAAACAACATCATTCCCATAAGCAGTAGTTACTTCTTGGAGCATTGGATGGATTTGTTTACAATACGGACATTGTAAATCAGAGAATTCTATAATAGCAACTTTGGCTTTAGATAAATCTCCACGAATGTGTTCATTCTTTTTTACAGGTTCTATCATTCTAGATTCACCAGGGTCTTTAACATTAATTTTACCTTTATTCCCAATTTTAACATTATCTATTCTACCTGATGCAATGATACCAAAAGCAATAATTAAAGACGCAATTATAATAGCCAAAGGCATTGATAATTTTTTTGGAGAGTCATTTGTTGAATCTTTTATTTCAACAGGTGATTCTGTTACATTATTTTGTGTTTCTTCCTCGTTCATATAGGTAAATTATACCATATATCTTTTTTAAAGCGCTTATTCCAAAAATACCCAATTTGTGCTATAGTATAATGGCTTTATGGACATAGTCCGCGACATAACCTTTTACGCTTTCTCATTTGTATCGCTATATGTACAAGTGTTTTTTCTTGTTGTTTTCTTTGAAAAAAGAAAGGATTTACTAGTAAGAAACGAAACTATTGAATTACCCGATTATCCTGCTGTAACCATAACAATTCCTGCTTATAATGAATCTCATAATATTGAAAAAACCGTAAAATCTCTTTTAGAATTAGACTACCCCCAAGATAAATTATTTATTTTTATAGTTGATGATGGGTCAACAGATGATACATGGGAAGTTATGGGGCAGTATAAAGATGTCCCGAATATTAAACTTTTTAAAAAACCAAATGGAGGTAAATACACCGCAAATAATCTTGGGTTAGAAAATTCTCATACGCCTTTTGTAGGATGTTTGGATTCAGACTCGATGGTTCATCCGCAAGCTTTGAAGCGCATCATGACTTATTTTTTCTCTCCAGAGGTCATGGCGGTTGCTCCAACTATTGTAACCCATGAACCCAAAACTTTTGTTCAACGAGCTCAATCAGTTGAGTATGATTTTTCTATCTTTGTTAAAAAAATGCTTTCATTTGTAGATGCTATTCATGTTACTCCGGGCCCATTTTCCATTTTTAGAAAATCAGTTTTTGATCAATTAGGTCCATATCGTCATGCTCATAATACTGAAGACCAAGAAATAGCTCTTCGTATGAAACAAAATCATATGAAGATCGAGCATGCCCCGGATGCTTTT
Source organism: uncultured Candidatus Saccharibacteria bacterium (assembly GCA_964401705.1). Classification (GTDB taxonomy): domain Bacteria; phylum Patescibacteriota; class Minisyncoccia; order Phycocordibacterales; family UBA9973; genus 2-01-FULL-33-17. The sequence goes on along the minus strand of CAYNZJ010000006.1, from coordinate 5,157 downwards.
GTATATACAATTGGTCCGCCAACAGTTAAAGGTTTGTATAATCAGCGTTTGCGTTGGATATATGGATTTTTAAAAAATGTTTTAGATTATCGGCATTTATTATTTCGTAAACAATATGGGAATATTGGTTTTATAACATTGCCCAGTGGTATTGTGTCCGCGCTCTCCGTGATATTTCTATTCTTTTTTGCTAGTTATAATATTGTAAACTTTTTATGGAAAAAAGCTTTATCTGTTTCAGCTACTGGTGGGGTCTTTGCAACATCAATTGATAAAATTGATTGGTTCTATGTTCCAACAAACGCGGTCTTATTTATTACAATTCTTGTGTACATTGCAGTTTTTAATTCTTTATTTATTGGGCAAAAAATAAAAAATGGTAGAATAAATTTGTCTTTTAATATTGTTTTATTCTTTTTTGTATATAGTATTGTAGCTCCATTTTGGCTTATGAAAGCAATTTATAACACTATTCGTGGTTATGAGGCTAGTTGGACCAAAGAGCGTGACGCACGGGGAATTTAATGGTAATGTAATAGTATTATGCAAAATAAAGACATAAAAAGATATATAGTAGTGTTCCTTATAACTTTAGCATTGTTTATAACAACACTGGGGATTTCTTATTTTTTTTCAAATCGTAAAATTGAAAGTATTAAAAGCATTCAAGATCAAGTGGGGATTGACATAATGTCATCTGAAACCCAATTTCAATTACTTCAAGAATTATCTTGCAAAGATGTAGCAGCAAATACTTTGTCTGATACTTTAAATGAATTAGCTGACAAAATAGCATACAGTGAAGAGAATCTAAAAAATTCTGATCAAGTTACTGAATTAAAAAGATATTACTCACTTCTTGAAATCAAGGATTATCTTTTGATGCAAAAAATCAAAGCCAAATGTGGAACTACAGTTGTACCTGTATTTTACTTCTACACTACAGCAGAAAATTGTAGTGAATGTATTAAACAATCAGCCGTGCTTACTCAAATTCGTAGTAACTATCCAGAACTTCGTGTCTATTCGTTTGATTATAATTTAGATCTTTCGGCATTGCAGTCATTAATCAAAATTTTTAAAGTTGAAGATACTAAATTACCAGCATTGGTTATAAATGACAAACTATATACTGGGTTCCAATCAATTGAAGATATTGAAAAGGCTGTTCCAGAAATCGTTAAAATGCGCGAAAAAAGACTAAAAGCCGAAGCTGCCCAAAAAGCCCTAGATGCTAAAAATGAAGAAACTAAAAACTTGAAAAAGTAATATAAAAATGCTATTATGTTTAGACCGAATGAGTTATCGTTTAATTTATTAGACATCAACTTATTCGGTACGCCGCTTTAGCTCAGTTGGTAGAGCAACGCTTTTGTAAAGCGAAGGTCCTCAGTTCAAGTCTGAGAAGCGGCTCCACTAACATAAAACCCCTCTTAAATAGAGGGGTTTTATGTTAGTCTACTCGTTTTTCGATTGTTTCTTCTAGTTCTGCTAAATCTTGTCTTACGCGGTTTATTTTATCCTTGGTTTCGTTGATTGTTTTATTCACAAATGATTTAACTTGAGGCGGTACTGGGGGGACTTTTAGCTTTTGGATGACTTTAGCAATTTTAGGGTTTTTATGACTTGTAAAATCTTTGATTTTTCTAGAAACTATAAAATATAATTTTGAAAGTTGAACAACAAAAAATTGAATTAAATGTTTTATAATATATAAAACAAGTATTCCAATATCACGTAATGTTATTGCTGGTTCTATTTCATTTCTGTCATATAGATGAAGTCTATCAATTTCTATTTCACCCTTTTTAACTCTTTGCCATTGGTAATAAATAACCCCAATCACAATTAAAAGTGATACTAAAAAAATTAATGTAAAAACAAGAGCCATATGTGTTATATATTATAGCACTTTTAATCTAGAAATGTAGTTTTATACCCAATTAACTCTGCATTATAATTATTTAATAGTTTTTCAATATTTAATTCTGGGTTTTTAATAAATGATTGGTTCATTAGTGTCATTTCTTTAAAATAGGCATCTAATTTACCAGCTAGTATTTTAGCTTTCATTTCTTCTGGTTTATCTAGAGCTGCAATTTCTTCTTCAAATACACTATTAGCTGCAACTCTTGCTCCATCATCAATATCATTAACTGTTGTATATAGTGGTTTCATCGCAGCTATATGCATTGCTAAATCCTTTGCCAAGTCTAGTGTTCCACCTTTTAATGATACAATAACGCCACTTTTACCGTTGTGGATATATGAACCTAATATTTCACCTTTTAGTTCCTCTACTTTACCAATACGAATATTTTCACCAATTTTTTGGATAGTTGTACCAATTAATGCATCTGCTCCATTTTGCATAGCTTCTACACCATTGGTTTTTATAAGATCTGCTAGATCTTGCCCAAGTTTTATAAAGTCTTCATTTTTAGCAACAAAATCTGTCTCACATAAAAGTGAAAACAAAACAATTCCATCATTAGTCTCTACAGTGAATACTCCACCTGCAGATGTTTCGCGGTCAGCTTTTTTAGCTGCAGCCTCGCTACTTTTTTTAGCTAATATAACCCTTGCTTTTTCCATGTCACCTTCGGCTTCTTCAAGAGCTTTACGGCATTGCATAATTGATACACCAGATTCATCACGAAGAGCCTTAACTTGTTCAATTGTTACTGTAGACATATTTATTGTTTAATTATTATATAATAAAAATTTTCTATTTTACGCGCGACCATTAGCGTAGCTTTCCGCTAAAGTTTCTAGAACTAAATTAATTGATGCTTTTGAAGTATCATTAATAACAATAGGGAAATCAACAGTTGTTAAATCACAGTCAGTATTTGATAATGCAATAACTGGAATTTGCATTTTTCTAGCTTCTGTTACTGCAATATTTTCTTTATTTGAATCCACAACAATCATAATATCTGGGATTTTTTTCATATCAACTATTCCACCAAAATTTCTTTCCATTTTGTCCATTTCACGGTCAAGTAAAAGTCTTTCTTTTTTTGTATACTTTTCAAGCAACCCTTGTGATTTTTCATCACGAAGTGTTGTTAAACGATTTGTTCTTTTTCGAATTTCTGAAAAGTTGGTAATAATACCACCAACCCAACGGTGTGATACTGACAATGCTGGCATTTTTAGTGCTGCATTTTTAATAGCATCAACAGCTTCGGTTTTTGTACCAACAAGCATTACAATTTTGCCACCTGTTGCCATACCACGAAGAACCTCTTTGGCTTTTTCGATTTGATTTGCAGTTTCTTCTAAATTAATAAGATCGCTTTTGTTTTTTGTAGCGATTATAAAATTTTGTGTAGACGGGTGTCTACGAGCTTTTGTGAACCCATAATGAGCTCCGGTTTCAAGCAAAGCTTGAACCAATGGTTTTGTATCCATGATATTTATTATAATTAACTAATCTCGTCCGTTTCTGCGCGCCACTCTGCTTTAATTTGTGCATAAAGCGCAACAAAATATGGTTTAACCCATATCCCACGAACCCTAATACCTTACCATAAAACCCTGTTTTTTTCAAGTAAAAATTAGGACATATTTTACCCTAAATCAAGTCTTTTAATTTGTATCTTTTTAAGGTAGAGTATAGGTATATGGATCAAATGAAAGATGTCTCAGGAGATAAAAAAATAACACCACGAGCGGAGAATTATAGTGAGTGGTATTTGGATATTATATCTGCCGCAGAGCTGGCGGATTATTCACCAGTCAAAGGTTGTATGGTAATTCGTCCCAATGGTTATCAACTATGGGAAAAGGTACAGTCAGTATTAGATGCTAAATTTAAAGACTTAGGAGTTGTAAATGCATATTTCCCAATGCTCATACCAGAGCGTCTTTTAACTAAAGAAAAAGAACATGTCGAAGGTTTTGCTCCCGAGGTTGCAGTTGTAACTCATGCTGGCGGAGAAAAATTAGAAGAGCCTTTAGTCTTGCGCCCAACATCTGAAACTATAATTTACGAAACTTATAAAAATTGGGTTCATTCTTATCGTGATTTACCATTACTTATCAATCAATGGGCAAATGTTATCCGTTGGGAAAAAAAGACCAAACCATTTTTGCGTACAACAGAATTTTTGTGGCAAGAAGGTCATACCGTTCATTTAAATAATCAAGAATCTGATTATTATGCTCGAAAAATGTTAGATGTTTATCAAGATTTTGCAAGAGAATACATGGCAATTCCTGTTGTTGCTGGGCAAAAAACAGAATCTGAAAAATTCGCTGGAGCTCTACATACTTATACTTGTGAAGCAATGATGCAAGATGGTAAAGCACTGCAATTTTGTACATCACATAATTTGGGTGATCATTTTGCAAAAGCTTTTGATATACAATACTTAGATGAATCAAACACTTTGCAGTATGGTTGGCAAACTAGTTGGGGACTTTCTACTCGTTCTATTGGTGGTTTAATTATGGCGCACAGTGATGACCGTGGATTAATCCTGCCTCCTAAAATGGCAAAACTAAAAATTGTTATTGTTCCAATTGTAAATACTGAAAATAAAGATTCTGTAATGGTGGTCGTTAATGACTTAAAAGAAAAATTAATTACTGACACTACAATTGGTATTCATGGTGTAAATGTTGATGATCGTGATTTGCGTCCAGGGGATAAATATTTTTGGCATGAAAAACGTGGTGTTCCAATTCGTATTGAAATTGGTCCAAAAGATATCGCGAACAATCAATGCGTTTTAGTTCGTCGTGATACTGGTGAAAAAATAAATACAGAACTAACAAATATAGTTGAAACAATTAATTCACTATTAAATACAATACAATCTGATTTATTAAAAAAAGCCGAGAATGATTTAAAAGAAAAAACAAAAGAAGTTTCAAACTGGGATGATTTTGTAAAAGAAATTGAAAATAATAATTTTGTAATGGCACATTACGATGGTACTCCTGAGACTGAAAAAATAATCAAGGAGGCTACCGGGGCAACAGTTAGATGTATTCCTTTTGCAGAATTACCAACTGACGGTATTTGTATCAAAACAGGTAATCCAAGTAAACAAAGAGTTTTATTTGCAAGAGCTTATTAATTGTGTAAAGGTATAATATATGTTCCAGAAACTCTACAAAGCATTTTCAAACGATATCGGAATAGAC
>CAYNZJ010000005.1:0-35620 GCA_964401705.1 uncultured Candidatus Saccharibacteria bacterium | reverse complement strand
TATGGAACTCGGACTGCCCCTCTTTGCCAATAACAGGTAAGAGAAAACAGTCCTTCCGGGGACTAAGCACGCTTATAAAAATACTATGGGGTACTTTTATAATCTATCACAAAAACGTCTTTTAATAAAGCGTTATAAAAAAATTGATCGCGAGTATGCGACGTATTTTCACTTCTGCATAGACTTAGCAAACCCCTCGTTCTGCGTCATTAATATAATATGGAACAAACACCATTAAAGTATTGTCTATACGCCCGTAAATCAACAGAAGCAGAAGAAAAACAAGCTCTTTCTATTGATTCTCAGATCAAAGAAATGAGTCAAATAGCAGAGCGTGAAGGCTTGAATGTTATAGAGATTAGAAGAGAATCGCACTCCGCAAAGGAGTCAGGGCAACGACCAGTATTCGAGGAGATATTAAAAGATATCGATGACGGTATATTTAATGCCATTATTACTTGGGCACCAGACCGTCTTTCGAGAAATGCAGGTGATCTTGGAAAATTGGTTGATCGAATCGATCAAAAGAAGCTAACTCAAATTAAAACTTTCGGTCAAACATTTACAAATTCTCCAAGTGATAAATTTCTTTTAATGATTCTATGTTCTCAAGCGAAACTCGAAAATGACAATAAAAGCATCAATGTGAAGCGAGGCATGAGGGCTAGATGTGAAATGGGATTATGGCCAGTACAACCGCCCACAGGGTACAGGAAACCGAATGAGAGATTGGCAAAATGTGAGGTAGAGATTGATCCCGAACGAGCACCAGTAATCAAGCAGATCTTTGAAAAGATTGCATACGAACGATGGAGCGGAATGAGAGTATATTCATGGTTACGATATGAACTCAATTTCAAAACACATAAAGGATTTTATTTGAGTGTCGGAAATGTATTTAAGATAATCAATAACACCTTTTATTACGGGAGATTTGAATTTCCACAAGGAAGTGGAAATTGGTATGACGGAAAACATACACCGATAATCAGCAAAGAACTTTTTGATGATTGTCGATCTGCAATTAAAACGCAGGTTATAAAAACTCATGGAAAAGAATTTGCATTTACTCGAATGGTAAAATGCGGAATGTGTGGATCTGGAATTACTGCAGATGAAAAGTTTAAGAAATTACTAAACGGCGGAGTAAATAGACACGTCTATTACAGATGTACAAAATCGAAAGATAGAAAATGTACTAATCCCGCAATAAACGAAGATGATCTATTAAAAGAATTTCAGAAAATGGCAACAACACTGGATCTAAATGAAGTACAACTTAATGAAAAATTGAATCTTGAAATAAAGAAATTTAAAAAGCTTCAAGCAATGTTTTTAGGAAAAGATAATCCAGCAGATATACAGAAAGTTGATCTCAGAAATTACATGAAATTCGTTTTGAAAGATGGAACAATTTTAGAAAAACGATCGGTTCTTGATTGTATAAAAAACGACCTAGTTTTGAAAAATAAAACCATAACAGTTAAAGCATAAAACTAACTTTTCAAACAAAAATAACTAACGAGATAATCGTTAGTTATTTTTGTTGTTCTTTATAACAAGGGTATTTGATGACCCTTGTCGAGTGCTCGAACTAGCACTCGACTCTGTGACCCTACAGGGAATCGAACCCTGATTCCATCCTTGAGAAGGATGTGTCCTAACCGTTAGACGATAGGGCCATATATGTTTAGTTATAACAAAAATATAACATAAAAACAATGTATTAATTTTATATTTAAAAAATACAATTGGTTTTTGACCAATTGTATATACTCTATTAATATAGAAATATTTTTAAGCTTTTCTTACCCATTCTTCATCTTGTCTTGCGATAAGGTTTTTTATATTTGCTTTGTCTTCAATTAATTCTGCAACCAATTTTTCCATACGCATACCTTGAGACCCTTTGACTAAAATTACATCACCTGGTTTCATTATTTTTAGTAACTGCGGTAATACGTCCATTTGTTTTTCAAAATGAAAAATTTTAGTTTTGGGATATTTAGATTTTATAGCAGATTCATAAGCATATTCCATACGTGGCCCAACTAAAAATACATAGTCAGTATTATCTTTAAGCATTGCCCCAATTTGACTATGGACATCCATTGTCATTTTACCTAAATCCAACATATCTCCCAATACGGCGATTTTACTACCCTGCGCGCCAGCTAGTGGTTCAATCATTTCAAGAGTCTCTATGGCTGCCTCCATAGCTGCAGGTGATGCATTGTATGAATCATCCAATATCAAAGTATTATTAATCCCAACCAATGGTCGTAGCCGTCCTGAAGATGCCGGAAGACTTGCCATAGCCATAGCAACTTGCTCGACATCATAACCCAAAACTTCAGCAGTAGCCAAAGCAAACAAAACCCCATAAATTTGATGATTTGCAACAAACCCTGGAACAGTTACTGGTATAATTTTATTTTTATAACTAATATTAAATTCTAAACCATATTCCCCATTTATAATTATGTGTTTTATATTTGATGCATACATTTGGGATTCCTTATTAAACCCAATAGAAAAAACAGGATGAACAGAATTTTCTGCAATACTCCAAACATATTCACTGTCTCGATTTAAAATAATTGTCCCAGTTTTTTTAGTATATTTTGCTAAAGCACTTTTTTCATCAACTATATGTTGCCGAGATTCAAAAAATTCAATATGCACTGGGACTTCAGGAATATGAGTAATTATTGAAATATCTGGTTTTATCCATTTAGCTAACCTTGGAATATCCCCTGGAAAACGAGTTCCGACTTCTAAAACTAATAATTTAGGATATTCAGATTTAATTAAAACAGTCAAACCTTTTAAAATAACTTCAATCCAAGCCGAGACCCTGCCCATTGGATTTTCAGCTTCAATGATAGCAAGAGGTACACCAAAATCAGTATTAAAATTTTTTTGAGATTTACGAATATCTTCCACAGAAGATAAACCATGAGCAACAATGTCTTTAGTTGTGGTTTTACCAACAGACCCAGTAATAGCAACTACTATTGGTTTATGTCGCCAAAGTATAGCTTGGGATACAAGCCGTAGTAGGACCATAATGATTTTCTTAATATATCTATTCATGAAAAAAGTTAATTTAAATATTATCTATCTGGTTTTATTGTTCCATATGATACTAAAAACTGCAAATACGAAAAAAGTGGTTTAGCTAATGAATACGATGCATACTCAACACCTTTAGGATAGACATTATATAAAAATACTAAATATTTTGGATCACTTGCTGGAATATATGCAAACATTGAATGTAAATATCTATCTTGTGAATATTTACCATTTGGTCCAACCATTTGAGCTGTACCGGTCTTAGCAGCAACACTATGGTGTGGTAATGCTAATGCCCCATTTTGAAGAGAAGTATCAACAACATGACTCAAAACACTACTTATTTCTTTTGCGGTTTCAGGTTTTATTGCTGGATCTAAATATGTAGGCTCAAAAGATTTTATAACTTTACCATCAGATGTCCGAATTTCTTTAACAACATATGGGTTAACCGGTACCCCATTATTAGCTAACGCACTAAATGCCCGAATAACTTGTACTGGGGTCACATTAAACCCTTGGCCGAAACTAGCTGTTGCAAATTCAATATCACGATTACTATCTAAATTTTTAGTTAAACTATTAACTTCACTAGGTAAATCAATTCCAGTTTTTTTACGTAATCCATATTTTTCAAAATAATTTCGTAACCCAGCATGTCCTAATTTTTGTTCAATCATTACCATCCCTGTGTTAAGTGACTGTCCTAAAATTTCATTAATCGTAACAATACCTCGGCCTTTTTTGTCAAAGTTATTAATTGTTTCTACTCCGACTTTAATACTACCAGTATCATTAAATTTTGTGTTTTTATTTATTACTCCAGCATCCAATGCAGATGCCACAACCAAAGGCTTGATAACTGAACCAAATTCATAAACTTTTGAAATTGATGGATTTAAGAAAACCTCGTCGCTCTCTACACTGCTTAAATCATTTGGGTTAAATGTAGGAGTATATGCCATAGCTAAAATAGCCCCAGTTTTAGGATCAATTACTATTCCACCTACACCTTCTGAACTATAAGCTTTTTGTACATCATTTAATGTTTTTTCAAGTGCAACTTGGATTTCTGGTTCGATTGTTGTAACTATATCTTTTCTACCTAAATCATCAACATCAATATTTCTAAATGCAGCAGCAAAAGGATTTACGCTTTTGTGTTGGTCTGGTGGGGCTAATTCATCTTCATACATTTTCTCTAAACCATACACGCCTTGTTCATATTCTCCAACATGAGCCACTAGCCCCAGTACATGTGCGGCTCTAACACCTCCAGGATAATTACGCCATAATTCTCTTTCGGTATGGACACCATTTATTTTTTGTTTTTGAATTTGAATTATTGCATTTTTAGGAACCCTATGTGTTATTTCTTCATAAGGGTCATTTTTTTTATCAATTTTTTTATAGAAAATTTCTTTATCTATTGGGTAAATAGAATTTATTTTATTAAAAACTTCATCTGGGTTATTAATAACACTAGGGTTAATAGCTAAAACATAACCACTATTCATTGTAGCGGCACTAATTAGTGTTCCATCTTGCCGAGAAAAATAAATAGTCCCCCGAGGTTCGTTTTCTTGACGGTTTGATATGTATTGAGACGAACTTTTAGCTTTGTAATATGCTGAATGTATTACTTGAACATAAAATAACCGAACAATTAATGCCAGAAAAAGTATTATGATACCAACAGCAAAAATTCGAATTCGGCTATGCATAATTTATGTTTAATTATCTTTTCCCCCCAAAGCAACAAGATTTGGATTATCAGTATCTCCGGTTTTGACATATGAAATATTTTTAGCATTACCAAAATCAACCCCAGAAATGCTTTCCAATGCTACGATGTTTTCAGTATTCATATAATCAAGCTCGACTGTGGCTAATTCTGTTTTCTTTTCATCTACTATTTTAGTTAGTGATTTTGTAGTTACAACATTTGTTGCAGTTAATCCAAGAAAAACAAAATAAACGAACACACAAGAGAAACAACTAAAAATTATAGTCGAATTTAATTTAGACAATTTTTCGATATTTACTTTTTGGGTTTTTGTTTTTGTCATATTATTTTTCGATTATTCTTAATTTACTTGTTCGACTACGAGGGTTATCATTTATTTCAGTACTACCCGGAATTATTGGTTTTTTTGTTATTAACTTAAATCCAGATTCCACAGAAAGGCTTTTAAATTTTTGTTTTACTATGCGATCTTCCAAACTATGAAAACTAATTACCAGCATTCGTCCCCCAGGTGATAGAAAATTTGATAATTCATCTAACGCTTTTTGTAAATGACTTAATTCCCCATTAATTGCTATCCGCAAGGCTTGAAATGTTTTTGTTGCGGGATGAATCCGGCCAAATCTTTTATGCATTGGGTACGCGTTATATACAATGTCCCGCAGTTCAAATGTAGTTGTAATTGGTTTGATTTCTCTTTGTTCGATTATTTTTTTAGTTATTTTATAAGCATAGTCTTCTTCACCTAGTTCTTTTAAGACTTCGATTAATTCATCTTCCGAAACTGTGTTTATATATTCAGCAACAGTATCCGTATTTGACCCATCAAGACGCATAGAAAGCGGTGCATCAAACCGAAAAGAAAATCCACGATCAGGATTATCGAGCTGCATTGAACTAACCCCAAGATCCAGTAATATTGTGTCAGCAGAATTTATACCTTGGTCTTTTAGGGTTTCTACAGCTTCACTATAATTTTTATTTATATAATGCACGCATGGGAATTTTTCTAATTTTTCTTTAGCTATTTTAATAGCCGAAGAATCAACATCAAAAGCATAATATGATTTGATGGTTTTATGTTTATTCAAAATTTGATATGCATGACCACCCAGCCCAATAGTCCCATCAATAACAATTGCATTATCTGGTATATATAAACCATCTAATACTTCGTTAATTAAAACTGGTGTGTGAGTATACATATTACAAAACTCCAAGATTACCTAATGTTCCAGCAATTGTGTCGACATCACTAGCAATACCATTTTTGTATTTATTCCAAGAATCTTCGCTCCAAATTTCCATCCGATTTTTAACACCAATTAAAACAACTTTACCAGTAAGGTTTGCCATTGTGCGCAGATTCTCGGGTACTAAGATTCGGCCTGCAGTATCAACATCAACTTCCATGGCTTGTCCAAATAAATAACGAGAGAAGCTTCGAGTATTTTGCTCAAGCATTGAGCCACTAGATAATTTGTCAGACATTTTAGCCCATTCAGATTTAGTTAAAAGAAACAAACAAGAATCAATCCCTGGAGAGACAACAACACTCTTACCCAATTCTTTGCGTAATTTTGTAGGAAGAGTAATTCTCTTCTTATCGTCTAGTGTATGTGTAAATTCTCCGATTAACATAATGTTCTTATTTGTAAGGCTTTAAATAGGATTTTATAAAAAATATATTTATCCCACTTTGCCCCACTTGAATATAATTATACACCACTTTGACCCACAATGCTACAATAAAGTTTTCCACAACTCCCCTAAAAACACTAGACAACGCCAAAGAAAAGGTGTAAAGTAAAGATTAAATAAAAACGCCATGGAAAAGTTTAACCCTAAAAAATTTAAATTCCATCGATCTTTAGTGGAAATTTTAAACCCCTATCTTCCTTATGAAGAAAGACCTAAAATGGAAAATAACGTTAATTCATATAGCCCAGGTTATATGAATTTTATGAATAAATTCTGGGAAGTGTGTCAAATTTCAATGCAAATCGGTAATTAAAAAAGAAAAATGAAAAATCAAAATTTATTCCAAGTAAACAATCCTGCTCCAGATTTTTATAGCGATCTTATCAAAAAAGATCCTGAAGTTACAAACAGGTCAGATCAATCTCTTTCCAAAACATATGTTTTGGCTACAATTAAACCTTTTTATATAGAAAGCACATTTCCTTTAACAGGAATGTAACTTCTCCAAAAATCTAAAAAACTCCCGGATAAATACCGGGCTTTTTTATTTTATTTAATTTTAAAACCTCTCCCAACCTCACCTTATCAAGGGAGGAGCTCGTCGCAAAAAGTCACAAAACTCTGTTCCTACATAGGCAAGACCTATGTACATAGGTCTTGCCTATGGGTTTTTATTAGTTATCAGTCTTTGGGCGCATGATTGGGAAAAATAGAGTTTCGCGAAGGTTATTTTGCTCGGTAAGAATTGCTACGATTCGGTCTATCCCCATACCAAACCCTGTCATTGGTGGCATACCATGCTCCATTGCGGTTAAAAATCGCTCGTCAACTTCCATAGCTTCTTCATCTCCGGCAAGCTTGGCTTTAGCTTGGTCTTCCATTAATTTTCTTTGAATTGTTGGGTCAACTAATTCGGCATATTGATTAGTAATTTCAGCACCCGCAATAATAAGCTGAGCAACCTCGGCGGTACCATCAGTATTTTGTTGAGCTAAAGGCTTTAATACACCAGGATAATTTGTAACAAAAGTTGGGTTAATTAATTTAGGCCGTGCAGTACGTTTGTAAATATAATCCAGCATATTTGCGCGACTAGTTGTTTTAACTTCGTCATCTCCCATACCGTATTTTTTAACTTCAGTTATTAAATCTTGCTCGGTAATATTATTAAAATCAATATTGGCATATTCCATTAATAATTCATCAAAACGTCTCTTAGGCCAAGTGCCATCAAAAGAAATTTGGTGTTCATTGTTTTCTTTATCCCAAACTTTAAATTGTGTTTTACCGATAACATCATTAGCTAAATGCTTTAATAATTTTTCAGTCCATTCAATATTTTCCGCTAATGTATTATAAGCACTATACCATTCAATCATAGTAAATTCTTGAATATGTGATGGGTCAGAGCCCTCATTACGAAACATTTTACCTAATTCATAAATCCGTGGGATACCCCCAGCCATAATTATTTTATGGTCCAGCTCAACAGCAATACGCATAACCATATCCATGTCATAATCGTTATGATGTGTGTCAAAAGTCTTGGCATTGGCGCCACCAGCTTGGTTTTGAAGTATTGGAGTTTCAACTTCAATAAAATCTAATTTATCAAAAAAATTTCTAATAGCGGATATTATTTTAGATCGCATAACCATTCTGTCGTAAACAGACACATCTGAGACCATTTCTAAATAACGTTTACGATTACGCTCATCATCATCTTGTAGGCCAGACCATTTTTCAGGTAGTGGTAATAATGATTTTGTTGCCATTAGCCAATTTTTAGCTAAGATGCTATTTTCACCTCTTTGGGTTGTAAATAAATTCCCTGTTACAGAAATAAAATCCCCAATATCGGTAGTATCCACAAAAAGATTAAAATCTTTCTCGTTAAGTTCATCTTTTTTAAAGACTGTTTGGAATGTCTCTCCACTATCGAGCAATGTTACAAACAAAATCGCGCCTTGGCCCCGAATAGAAATAATCCGCCCAGTAATACTAATTGTTTGGTTTGAATTTAGTAAATCATTAAAAGATTTTTTAATATTTAAAATAGAATGTGTTCTTGGAACTTGTGCTGGATAAGCCAAAAAACCTTGATCTTCTAAAAGACCTTTTTTAATTAATCTAGCGTGACGGAGTTCATCAAGCCCAGCCATAATTTTATTGAATAGAAATTATTGAATAAACAACCTGACCTTTTGGTGTTTCAACTTCAACTGTTTCTCCAGCACTTTTACCAAAAATAGCTGCTCCGATTGGAGAAAGGTAAGAGATTTTAGATTCAGCAATGTCGGCTTCTTCACCACCAACGATTGTATATTCTACTGCGTTTTTATCACCTTTTTTTTGAATAGTAACACGAGCCCCAATATCAACTTGGCTATGTTTTGATTTATTTATAACTTCGGCAGTTTGTAGTAAATGTTCAATTTCTGAAATACGATCTTCGTTACGCCCTTGGTCTTCACGAGCTTGATGATATTCAGCATTTTCAGATAAGTCCCCAAGAGATTTAGCAAATTCTAATTGGTCTTTGATTTCTTGTCTTTTGGTCGAGCGACGCATTTCCAGCTCTTGGATTAGTTCTTCTTTATTTTCTTTTGTTATATATGTTTTTTCTTCCATTATATTATTGTACATCAAAATGGGTTAATTTGCAAAAATAGCGAGGGTGAGGTTACTGATTCAAATATTCAATAACTTCGGGATGTTCTTGAGCTAAAATTTGGAAAAAATCTCTCATTACAAAACTAGCTGATTGATTAGCCGAAGCAGGAGCTCCTTCCATAAGAATTGCAAAAGAATATTTAGGATGATCATACGGGAAAAATCCAACAACCCAAGAATTAATTCTTGAATTCCCCACACCAACCTGAGCAGTTCCGGTTTTTACAGCTAATTTCATTTCTGGAATATTTATGATTGTCGCTGTCCCATCGGTTACGGTCATACGCATACCTTCTTTAACAACTTGATATTGATCTTGTGTAAAATTTTTATCAACCTGTTTAACTTCAATTTTCTCATCAAAAGTAACTCGTGGGGTTACTAATTTGCCATTAGTTGAAATAGCTCCGACGGCTCTGGCCATTTGAATAGGTGTAACTTGCCACCCATATTGACCAATTGAACTATTATAAGTATCTCCAACACGCCAAGGATCCCCTGGAAAAACTTTTTCTTTCCATTTAGGTGAAGGAATTACCCCTACAACTTCTCCGGGGAAAATTATCCCAGTTTTCTCTGAAATCCCAAAAGCTTTTGCAACTTCTTCAATACCACTAATTCCAATACCTTTTTGAGATCCAAATCCTCCACCAACATGATAAAAATATATATCTGATGATACGGCAATTGCTCTTCTCATGTCAGTATAACCGTTAACTCGCCAGTCCTTAAAAATAGTTGGCTTGTCCGGGTTATAAGGATTTGGCACGCTCATTGAACCAGTTGATAAAATATTAACTTCAGGAGTAATAACACCTTTATAGAGAGCCTCTATCGCAACAAAAGGTTTTATGATTGATCCTGGCGCATAAGAACCCTGGAAAACTCGATTTAAAAAAATAGAACGAGTATCATTAAAATATGAATTTATTTTTGTTTTATCCTCGGCTTTGGATAACACATTACTGTCATATTCCGGAAAACTAACCATTGTTAAAATATCACCATTATTTGCATCTAAAATAATTCCAGCTCCCCCGCGATACCCCATATTTGAAGAAAGATTTTGCATTCCGCGATACATTGCATCTTGCATTCGAGCATCAATAGTTAAATTAATACTTTGTCCAGATATTGGGTTTTCTGCTAAATTAGTAGAAATTATATTATTACTAACATCAACTTCAACAAGACGTGCACCATTAACACCAGTTAATTCTTTGTCATATAATTTTTCAATTCCATCACGACCAACAAAACTAGTTTGCCAATAATTACCATTTTTATCTTTTTGAGGATATGACACATAACCAATAATATGCCCCATGCCAAGCTTGTTGGTATAAAGTCTATCTGGAATTTGTTCTAATATTTTTTCTTCATCTTGCTCACCATTAGTAACTAAAGAATTCCAAGCTAAAAGTTCACCATTACGATCAGCAATGATACCTCTACGGGCAAATAAAGGTATTGCATCAAGACGATTATTTTCTGATCTTTTTGCTAAACTTTCACCTTTGATTAATTGCAAATGCAAAGCTTTTAATGAAAGCCCTATTATAATAATAAAAGTTATTATAATAAAAACAGAAATAGTTTGACGATTAATGGTTTGTTCAATGCTTCCTTCTTTTTGAGAACGATCAAAAAGTGGCATATTTTTATTGTCTAAAAATATAGTATCAACATCCCAAGATGAATATTTTTTACGTCGTCTAAAGAATCTCATGTTTATTATTTACGAATAAATTGTTTAATAAAATAAAACAAAATAATCAATATAATTGTTACAATAGTTAAAACTGGTAGTTGGTTTACAGAAAACACAATATCATAGATAAATATAAATGGTAAAACACTTATATAATTATAAGGCATAAAAACAACTACAATTATCAAAATCAATAGTTGTAATATAAAAATATGGGTAATAAAAAAACAAAAAATCAAAAGTAAACCCAGTAATATTCTAAACATATTATCGTAAATTATGATGGTGGATTTTTTTAAATATAAATCGAATTATAATAAAAATTATTAAACCAATTAAAAAATAAAATAAATAAATATTTCCCAAAATATAACTAACTGCAGAAAGTAGCCATGCATAAACATATTGAACTGGAGTTAACAATGTTCCATCGGTTCTGGGTACTGTTTCGCGAAGTTCATTTAATCTAGCTTCGTATTGTTCATTTTGTTTTACATTTTCTTTGATGTCTCTTTTGATGCTTTCCATCTTAATCTGAGCACTATTTAAAAAATCTTGACGATATGAATCAATACTAGTATTTTCTTCTATTGTTTGGTCTTCATTAGTAACAGCGTATTCTTTTAAAATACCGTCTTCTTTAACAGGAATTTCATCTTTGACTCCCTGGACATAAATAATGCTTGATAGTTCACGGTTTTTAAGTACAACAATATTTTTTGTAGATTTTGGTTCTTGGATTGTGGTATCTTCTAATTTAACTTGTAAATTATGACTACCTTTTGTGGTTTTTAAATCAAAATTAACACCACTAAATTCATTCTGTTTAACATTTATTGTTTTTTCGTTTACCTTTTGGTTATCAACATAAAACCGTACATTCCCAAAAAGTACTCCATTTGATTGGTTATAAATTGGCACAGAAATCCTAATAGTATCCCCTGCATTTGGAGTAGTATTTGAAATTAATAAACTTTGGCTACTAAATCCAGCATTAGTTAAAACTAAACCCAAAACATTGCCACTGTAAAAAACGGATAAGGTTATAAAAATAATTTTAAATAATTTGGATTTTTGCAACATGTTTATTTAAGTGAAAATGAAACCTTGGATGTAACCATTATAGTTTTGTTAATAGTAGATGTGTCATATGACCCATAATCCTGAACTTCAATTGACCCTGGTGAAAGAACTTGGACAACTCCAGATGATGCGCTTTGGATTTTACCAATACGTCGAGAGCTCTTACTAGCAATGGCCTCGGCTCGAGAACGTGCATCATCAATAGCTGATGATAAAAGAGAGACTCTTTCTTCTGCTAATTTAGAATATGTATAGCTAGTATTTACATTTAAAACAATACCTTTATTAGCTAATGTTGTTATATCTTTAGAAGTAGCATCAACTAGAGCAACATTAGAGCTTAGAACTTCTACACTTTGTCGTAAATTATAATCTTTATAAGCACGTTGAGATTCACTCCAGACTTCATCAGCACTAACAGAGCTAATTGTTATTTCAGCATCAGTAAACCCCATTTTTTTTAAATAATTTACAATTGTGTTTTTATCATTCTCCATTATTTTATAATCATCACCTAATGATGCATTGTTAGCCCCACGAGAAAAAGAAATATAAAGTTTACCATTGTCCGATGTAACGTTTTTAGTGGCTGAGCCTGTAACAGTTACAACATCTCCTAATTTTTTAGAACGGAGAAAAGTAAAACTACCAACAGCTGTCATCAAAACCATACCAATAGCTAATATTATACCGAGCCAAACAAGCCCAAAACGTAATGAGTCATGACTGGAAATATTTGTTGATTTAGGGATACTAGGGCTAGTGGGAATATAATTTGTATTATTTGTGTCTTCCATATTTTAGTTAAATTAATTTATACTAAATTAAGTATAGCATATAAATATGTATACTATCAAAATATTACTTTCTAAATTCTTGAATTACGACTTCTCGATCATCAAAATTATTTTTAACTCCATTTATTTCTTGATATGTTTCGTGACCTTTACCTAAAACCATTATTACATCTTTGGGTTTTGCGATTTCTTTAGATTTTATTATTGCTTGTTTACGATCAATAATATCAAAAACATTCTTTTCTAAATCAATAGGTAGGCCTTGTTTAATCTCCGAAATTATTTTTTCGGGGTCTTCTGTACGGGGGTTATCACTGGTGATTATTAAAATATCTGACAAATCATAGCCCAATCGTCCCATTATTGGACGTTTAGTACTATCACGGTCACCACCACAACCCATGATTGTTATTAATCGGCCATCATCTTTTATTAAATTTCTAGCAGTTTCTAAAACATTTTGCATTCCATCTGGGGTATGTGCATAATCCACAATAACTCGGACACCATTATTGTTATAAACTAATTCAAATCTTCCTCGAACAGTTATTTTCTTTATGTTATTTTTTATATTATTAGATTCAAAACCAAGCAGTTGACCAACAGTATAAACTGCCAAAGTATTATACTCGTTAAAGTGCCCAATTAATTGTGAATCAATCACTTCATTATAATCAGCAGTATCACTAAAACCATAAGTATGAATTTGGGCTTTGGAATCCAAAACCATATAGCGCCCATAACTATCATCAATATTTATAACCGCAAAAGCACTACTAGGCAAAATATCAAAAAATCCTTTTTTAGCGAGTGCATAGTTTTCAATAGTGTGATGATAATCCAAATGGTCGTGTGAAAGATTTGTAAAAACTGCTCCAGTAAAATTGATACCATTTATCCTATGTTGAACAACACTGTGTGATGAAACCTCCATTACAACATATTCACATCCAGCATCAAGAGCATCTTTAAAGAACCTTTGAATAAAAATTGCATCCGGAGTAGTTGGGGCAAGTCTAGAAATTGTATAAACTTGATCATTTATCAAATCACCATTAGTCGATAAAATTGCTGATTTACGCATGAACCCCATAAGCATTTTATAAATCATTGTTGCAATAGTTGTCTTACCATTTGTTCCTGTAACTCCAATTACTTTTAACTTTTGTGATGGATTCCCATAAAAATTAGCGGTCATGGGACCAATAAATAAACTGGAGTCATCGGTTAAAATATAAGTTACGCCATCTTGTAATTTTTCTGGTAATATTTGGCAAACAATACAAACAGCACCTTTACCAATAACATCATCAATAAAATCATGGCCATCGGATTTGGCACCATTAACAGCAAAAAAGCACGTTCCTGATGTGATATGAAAAGAAGACAAAGAAACATCTTTGATATCAATGTTTTTGTCACCAACTATTGTATAAGGGTCTTTTACACCTAATAAAATTTCATTTAAAGTCATGATTAGATTATAGCACAAAGCAAAACCAGAAGAAGTTTTTAAATATTTGTGTTATAATTAAGATATGAATGAAACATTAATCCATGCGGATATATTCTTTTTTATTGCATCAATTGGAACAATTATTTTTATAATTTTAATAAGTATTGCTATTTACTATCTTATTGGGCTTTTACGTAATGTAAGAGATTTAACCAATACTCTGCAAGACAAAGTAGAGACTGCAAGTGAAAATTTAGAACAAATGCGCAAGAAAATATCAGAAAGCTTGATTTATAACCTTATTTTCATGAAAAAGAAGAATAATGAATCCAAAAAGACCAAATCTAGAACTAAAAAGAAAGACGAATAGCCCATCCAAAACCCCACTATGGGGTTTTATTTTAACCTTATATTATTTGACAAAACGCCTATTTAATGCTAGATTGTAGACTAATCAAAACGAGAAAAAATGAAAAATTTAAAAATACAGAACCAAAAATTTTTTAACAAAAGAGCTATTTTAGCTTTCTTTTTACTAGAAATAATTGCTATTTTAGCATTTGTAAATAAAGAAAAAAACATAGAGTTAAATTTCTTTAAAACAAATGATTTTGGTACTTATGTAAGTACTGAGAATCCTAAAATTTTAGCAACTACAGTAAATGATACTTCTTCTATCCAAGAAAATAAAAAAAAGGTAGTAATTGAACCGGTTAAAGTTGTAAAAGTTGTTCCTATTGTTAAAACTGTTCAGGTTGTTAAAGTTGTTCCAGTAAAAAAAGTTGTAGTGAAGAAACGTAAGATTGAAATTATCGCAATAAATTCAATCCCCGCTTTATCAGTTTCAAGTTCAGTTTCAAATAATGAATATTTAACTTCAGACACTTTCGTTAAACAAAACGAAATCATATCTGAAGCTATTGAAATAATTGATTCTATAGAATTTACTGAAAATGATACAACAATTACTGATTCTGTTTATTACGTGATGGACATAAATACCATTGCAAAAAATAAAGAGCAAAATGAAAAAATTGTAGCCGATAAAAAAATCTTTACACAAAAACAGGATACCAATAAAATCGACCTATACCCAAAAGGCTCATGGTCTTTATATAAAAACGAAAACAATGAAACCCAAACTAAGCCTCTAAAAGAGACAATATACGGGAATCATTATGGGTTCTTACCTGGAGAATATAACGATAAAAATTCCAATAATACGGAAGACAACCCTGACACTAAAAAGGATAAGGATACAAATAGTGACATATATATGAATATTTGTACAAAATCTCCCCCGCCAATTTATAATAAATGGCACTGGGAAGAAAATAATATTTACCAACAATTGTTGGAATAGAGATAAAATAACCTATGGCGGCCACCTGTTAATTCAAGGAGTCGCCTTTTTCGTTTTTAATGATTTAACCAATTAACTATTTCATCTATTACCCCTGCATTTTCTAAATAAAATATTGGTAGGCCCATTTTTGTAGCATTTTCTATTTCAGATTTTGTACCACTACTATTTTCCCAGCCAGGCAAAATTGCAACAGCGTTAGATCGGTTTAAAAATTCGGCGTTCATGTCCCAAGAGAATTTATTTTCAGCTTCACCAAAATCCATTACATCTTGTTCAATATTTAAATGTGGCGAATAATAAGGAATCTTATTTTCAATAAAAATCCTTACAAACTTTCGAGCAATTTCAATATTTGCCTTCTTTGTGTCTTTTGACCCATCTCCCCTAACCGGCCCTGATATAAAAACGATTTTTTGCATGCTACCAGACTAGGAATCGAACCTAGATTAAAAGCTTCAAAGGCTTCTGTCCTACCGTTAGACGATCTGGTAATAGCTATATTATACACATTTTTAAGCTTTTGTATATATAATAATAAAACCCATAACTTTATGGGTTTAGTTAATAAGAAATAGAGGATAACACACCTACTGACCTAAAATTTCGCTTAGAGCTAATTCCAAAGGTAATGATTTGATTGGGCTACGACGGATTAAATTATAAGCATCTAGTAATTTAATTATTATTTGAGAATTTAATTTATTATTAGCATCCATTGCAACTGTTTCAGTAAATTTTGCAACATCTTGCCCAAAAGTTTTTTCAACTTCGGCAATTGTTATCATTTTATGGCGTAGCATATGTACACTACGGATACGTGCTAAAAGTAATGTTAAAAGTAATTCATGATTTATTGAATTAAAATGTGGGGCACTTGTTGCACTGTTAGCACTATTAACATCCGCTAAACAAATGGCTTTGGTTAAATCATTTAGCATTTTACTGCTAGGCACACCAAAGCTTTCCGAAATTACATCGGCGTTTATTTCACTACCATTACTGCGTACTATTGATTCTTCGAGCCTTCCACAAGCATCGCGGTATGACCGATCCGCTAATTGGGCAAGCAACGTTACAGCTTCTTTTGTGATTTTTACTTTTTCAAGTTTAGCAATGTCGGCAATATAGTTTTCCAAAATTTCTTGCGATGGATGACGAAATTGCATTATTTGAGACCGTGAGCGAATAGTGTCCGGAACTTTATCAATTTCGGTTGTTGCCAGTATAAATATTACATGCTCGCCAGGCTCTTCTAGTGTCTTTAACAGTGCATTAAAGGCTTCTTTAGTTAACATGTGGACCTCGTCTATAATATAGACTTTGTATTTGGATTCCATTGGCGCCCCACGGACATGTTCACGAAGCTCACGAATGTCATCAATTCCACGGCGTGATGCTGCGTCGATTTCATAAATATCTACCGGTTGTGTATTTAATGCAGTTGCAAAAATCCGCGCGACTGTGGTTTTACCCAGTCCTCGTCCACCAGTAAACAAATAAGCATGGGCTGGTTTACCACTAGCCACAGCCGAGCTAATAAGAGAAATTACATTCTCCTGCCCCCGAACATCCTCGAATTTAGTGGGTCTATATTTCCGGTATAGTACTGTATGCGCTACTTCTTTCATATGACTATAATACCATAAATTAGATTTATCTTAAAAAGTTTCCACTTTCGTACCTTTTAATAGATATTTTAAATATAATAACTGTAATTAGTAACCAGAATAAAGTAACACAAAATGATAATAAGAATATATTAATAGAATTTGTTTTTATATAATCAATTGGCACAGCACTAGTTAAAAGTGAAGGAATAACTGTCATAAAAAATAATTTCATTTTACTAGGAAACATGGATCCTGGGTAAATTCCTGGACGGAGAAATAATTCAAATATTTGACCTGAAATTAATTCTCCATCATGCACATAAAAAGAAATAAGTGATACTAATATCTGTATACAAAGAAAAGTCACAACTCCAAATAAGATTGTTGTTAGAAATAAAATCCATTGTTCAATTGAAAATGATTTTGTAATTCCATACCAAATAAAGACCCCAAACCCCATAATTAAATCACCTAATGCAGTTATAGAAAAATTCATTCCCGCTAATCTATTCAATATTAATCTCGGTGAAAGTAGTGCTGTATCAAAATCACCATGAGTAACAAAAATTGGCATTTTAACTATTCCATAAAAAAAGCTATGAGTTATACCAAAACAAAATGTTGAAATTCCAAGCATCCCAAAAATATCATAACTACCCCAACCATTAATATCACCAGTGGCTGAAATAAAAAGATACCAAATAATATAAAAGGTCGTATTATTTAAGACCATACTAAAAACTCCAATCCAAAAAGACCCGCCTAAAACATAAGCATTTTTTAAATTGTATTTAATCGATACTAAAAAATATTTTATTTCTTTATACATAATTAACTTCCATTAACAGATAATTTTTTAAAAGCATTTTTAGAAACAAAATAAATTAATACTCCTAATACAATAATCCAAAATAAATTAATACTTACCCAAAATAAATACCTATCCATAAAATTTGGGTACATAGCAAAAGCAATTGAATTCACAGCCCCAAAAGGAGAATATTCTGCAAATACCCTAAGACCTAAAGGAAAGAAAGCTACAGGTACCCAGGAATTACCAAAAATCATAATAAATTTAGATACAACTAAATAAACAGGGTTACTGTCTTCCAACCAAAAGCTAGTAAGTCCAGACAATATAAAAATAAAAGCATTTAAAATTTGACTTAATATAAAAATTCCAATAACACTAATTACAAAAATAATAGGATTCGTATTAATCACAGGCCAACCGACCAATAAATAAGGCACAACAATTGATGTAAGAAGAGCAAAAGTAAATGGTAATAAACCTTCACCTATTACTGTTAATAATTTTTGAGTTATATAACCCATTGGTTTAGTTAAATAAACCTCTACATTTCCTGTTTTTATATCATTTCTAAATAGATTATGTAAAAGACGAAGTCCTAGCCAAAAAACAACATAATACATTGCCATACTCCAAATTGTATTTGTTAGTGGAATTTTTAAACTAACATTAGGTGAAAGTAAATAAACATTTTTATATAAATAAAAAACAAAAATAAGAAAAACCAAATGATTAATCATTTGTGCAAATAATTTTTTTCTTGTACTAAAAGTATTTTTAGCAACTACCCAAATATAAGCAAAATACTTATTCATAAATTACAATTGGTTTACGTAGAATCCAGCAATAACATCTTCAAGCTCTCCATGTAAATCACGAAGTTCACTTGTTGGTTTATCAACTACAATTACACCATGATTAACAATAATTGTTCGCTCACATACAGCGTCAATATCCCCCACATCATGCGATGTAAGAAAAATTGTTACATTATTATTATCACGTAATTTAAGCAAAGTTTCTCTTAATGCTTGTTTAGCTAAAATATCAAGACCAATACTAGGCTCATCAAGGAAGAGTATTTTAGGTTTATGAATTAAAGCACAAGCTATTTCTACTCGCATTCTTTGACCTAATGATAAAGTCCGAACTGGTTGATCAATAAATTCACTTAAATTCAATTCTTTTTCAAGCTCTATGGTTCTTTGTTTTATTTCTTCTTTTTTTAAACCATACATTGCGCCATACAATTTAAAAGTATCTTTTGCTGGAAGATTTGGCATTAATTGACTGCGTTGTCCAAAAACTGTACCAATTTGACTAACAACTTTTCGGCGATTATTTTGAGGTGAAAATCCTAAAACATTTATAGTTCCACTAGTTGGGTGAAGTATCCCCGTTAACATTTTTATAGTTGTTGATTTACCAGCACCATTGGGGCCAATAAAAGCAACACTTTCACCTTGTTCAATAGTAAAATACAAACCATTTACAGCTAATGTTTTGGCTTTTTTATTTTTAAATTCTTTAAATAAATCTTTGACTTCTATCATATATTTAATATACCACTATATAAAATAAAAACCAGCACAAAATTATTTCTTTAAAAATTCATTTATTACAATCTCAAGTTCGGTGACATTGTTTGTTGCCATTAATTTTTCGCGCAAAGTTTTGGCACCCACAAATCCATGACAGTATGCTTTGAAATGCTTTTTCATAATGCTGTAGCTTTTAACATCGCCTAATTTTTCATTAAATAGTTTTGCATGCTCTAGTAGTACGCGCATTTTTTCGTCTTGCGGTACAGCAGACGCTGTATAGCGTGCTGAACCCAATATTTTTTTAATCCATTTATTTGGCAAAATTTGATAAACAAATTTAGGTAATCTAACTGGTCTTTTAACTACCATTCTATCCCAGTCAAAAATCCACGGGTTACCAAATACTGCTCGGCCTATCATTACGCCATCTACTCCATATTTATCATACAATTCTTGCGCATGATTTAAATCCATAACATCCCCATTACCAATGATGATTGTTTCGGGTGATATTTTATTACGCAATTTAATAACATCTTTAATGAGTTCCCAATTTGCTGGAACTGCAGACATTTCTTTCCTTGTTCTAACATGGACAGTTAATGCATCAATATTGCATCCCAACAAAATTGGTATCCATTCATTAATTTGAATAGTGTTGTAGCCAACACGAGTTTTAACACTAACTGGAATAATTGGTTTATTATACTCTTGTGCGCCATCGATTACACCGCGCTGGACCGCCTGAATAACAGCTACTGCAATATCTGGCGTCTTGATCATACTGGCGCCGGCGCCTTGCTTTTCTATGGCTTTATCGGGACAACCCATATTAATATCCACCCCATCAAAACCCAGCTCGACTATTAATTTTCCAGCTTTGTACATTTTATCTGGATCAGAGGAAAATATCTGAGCAATTATTGGACGCTGGTTTTCGGTATATTCTAAATCCTTTAACAATGCACTGCGCCCCGGAGAATCCAGTCCATTTGCGGAAACAAACTCAGTCCAAAAAACATCAGGACCTCCTCCGCCAGATGACGGATTTTGCCCTGCTCGACTATAAATAGAAATCATCTCTCGAAAAGCCACATCGGTAACATCGGCCATTGGTGCCAAAACTACGATGGGTCTTTTTTGTATATTTGATTTTTCTTTTAGTTTTTGCCAAAAATTTGTATTATGATTTTGCATTTTGAATTATATTTCCCCTTTTTTCTTGTACACAACTTGGCCTTCAAACCGTAAATCGATATAGGATAAGTCATCTATTTTTTCTAAAAGTAATTTTTTAACAACAGGATCATTTATAGAAACTCCTAAAGTTAAATTAATGTCTTTACTGGTAGCATTAGGCAATAAACGAATTCTAGGTAAATCACTAAATTCATAACCAGTATCTAATAAAACCTCATCATAATCTGCTCCATAAACATAACCATAGGTATCCATACCATATGAATTTATTTCATATCTTAATTCTGTGATTCTTTTTATTTCTGTTGGGTCAATTATTTGCTCACCCAATGTTATTTGGGAATCTCTTCCACTAAAAAAAGTAAACAACGGCATATAAGCATAATCCGGAGCAAATGAACCAGCTTTACCATTTAAATGAATTAATACACATTTTGAACTAACCTTTAAATTATTATCTAACCCACAATATATAGTCTGGAAAACTGGTTCTTGGGTTTCTATTTTTAATACTTTACCAACGTAAATATTTACATCCGAAAGTCTTGGAAAAGATTCTAAAATTTTATTCTGTAAATTTTCCTTTTTAATAAAAATTAAAGAATCATTAGGAATGATAAAATATTTATAACCTGCAATTTTTGAATTAACAAATTCTTTGACTTGATAATCATCGACTAATCCATAACCAACTACATTTACACTATGCACTCGTAAAAATGGTTGCCGAATTAAATAAAAAAATGAAACAACTAAAATAATAAAAATAATAAAAAAGAATATTCTTTTGCGCCTTGCTCCAGCTTCACGTCTTTCGTAAAGTACTGCTTGTTTTTGTTTTACAAGGTCACGACTATTCATGTTTATTTTTTAGTTATTCTGTCTTTACCGCCCATATATGGACGCAAAACTTCTGGAATTATAATTGACCCATCTTGTTGCTGATAGTTTTCAATCAGTGCTGCAGGCAGTCTTGATGTTGCGCAAGCAGTGTTGTTTAACGAATGGACAAATTTAAGTTTGCCATCATCATCACGATATTTAATATTTAGTCGACGAGTTTGAAAATCATGAAAATATGATGATGAATGAGTTTCGCGATATTTGTTTTGTGATGGCATCCAAGCCTCGATGTCGTATTTCTTAACTTGTCCAAGCCCTAAATCCCCACCACAGTTAACTACAACATGATATGGTAATTTTAATTCTTGCATTAAATGTTCAACATGGGCAGTAATTTCTTCGTGCCATTTAACTGATTCTTCATGGCTAGCTTCGGTTAAAATAACTTGTTCGATTTTAAAGAATTCATGAACCCGAATTATACCTTTGGTGTCGGCTCCATGTTTACCAGCTTCAGCACGAAAACATGGTGAAAAAGAAATAAACTTTTTGGGTAAATCAGAATGCTCAATTACTTCGTTCATATAATAACCCATGGTTGCAACCTCGGCTGTACCAGCTAAATATTCATCATTACCAACTTTATACAAATCATCTTCTGATTGTGGAAGCATCCCTGTACCAATTAATGATTCTTTTCTAACAAGTGACGGCACAATCATAGGAGTGTAACCTTGAGCAATAAAATAATTTAAAAAGTATTGCCATAGTGCAAAAAATAATTGCGCTCCCTCGTTTTTCATAAAGTATCCTCGAAAACCAGAAACTTTAATCCCCCGATCAAAATCTACCATATCAAGATTTTCCATCAATTGTATATGGTCTTTTATTTCAAAATCAAATTTTGGAATTTCACCCCAAGATTTTATTTCCACATTATCTTCATCATTATCCCCGTCTGGGACTGAAACATCTGGAACATTAGGAACTTCAAGCATCATCTTTTGCCATGAGATCATAGTCTCTCGAAGCTCATTTTCATTTTTTTGAAGATCTTCTTTTAAAAGAGTCATTTCTTTGATGATTTGGGTTTTTTCTTCGGGACTGGCTCCCATAATAGAAAGTGAAGCTTCGTTTTGTTCCGCACGAAGAGACTCGACGATTTTAAGTATTTCAAGACGTCTATCATCAAGAGCTATTAACTGGTCCAAATCCAAAGTTATGTGCTTTTTAGTAATTGCGGATTTAACAATATCGGAATTTTCGCGAATGAATTTAATGTCTAACATCCCGTTTAGAAGCAGGTCACGATCTACATTTAGTATCGTTAATGCTTTAAATTAATTTAATAATACCTTTTTATATATACCCCATTTTAATCTTCGTGATCGTGGCTTCTAACGGGATAACATATAGCAATAGTATAGCAAAAATAGTAAAATATATAAACATGGAGATTCGGGAATTAAACAGTAATGAAATTCCAAAAAGATTGACTGAAATTTCTCAGCCAGCAAAAAGACTTTTTATTCGTGGCAAACTTCCCCCTGATAATTTAAAAAATTTAGTTATTGTTGGGTCTCGCAAACACAGTAGCTATGGTAAACAAGTAGTGTGCGATATTATTGCTGGGCTTGTGGGCTACCCTATTAATATAGTCTCAGGACTTGCATTGGGGATTGATAGTTTGGTCCATGAAGAAGCATTAAAGCACGGTATGTACACAACATCTTTCCCAGGGTCAGGACTGGACAAAAAATCTATTCATCCACAGACCAATATAAAGCTAGCGGACAAAATTGTAGAATCCGGTGGATGTTTGGTAGCAGAATTTCCACCAGATTTTAAAGCAACACAATATAGTTTTCCTCAAAGAAACCGGTTAATGGCAGCATATAGTGATGCAGTATTAATAATTGAAGCCGAGGAAAAATCTGGAACATTAATAACTGCGCGGTTAGCATTGGAATATAATCGAGATGTATTAGTTGTGCCAGGGTCAATATATTCAGATACTTCACGCGGGACAAATTATTTATTATCCCAAGGTGCAATGCCGGTAATGTCCGCAAATGATGTTTTGCTGGCTTTGGGATTTGATGTAAAATCCCCAATTAAACGAAATGATATCTCGGATGATGAAAAAGTAATATTAGATATTCTCCGTGAGCCTATGACTCGGGATGAAATAATTCGCGAGTGTGATAACCCAGCTAATGAAATAAATAGTTTACTTATGATAATGGAGCTTCGCGGACTAATAATTGAAGACGCCGGCTATTTCCGTAGGGTTTGACCCCGTAGTGATTATCTACTACAGGGTTGACATATCCCAGTATCGGTATAAAATATGGGTAATAAAATCAACAATATATGCAAACTAAAACTGAAGAACCTAAAAGAAAGAAAAAGCGATTTAAAAGAGAAGTAGAGTTGTGCGCCCCAATTCACATGTTTGTGTCTTGCCCTGAGAGCAGGAAATACTTAAAAAAACGGAAAATAAAAACCGTTGAAGAATTTTTAAAAACCGGAATCATCGGAGCAACAAAAAATGTTCATGAATTTTTAAAAAATCTAAAAAGAAAAATGAACAAAGGACTACAAATGAGACCACCAGCAATGATTGCAGAACAAATTTTAAAACACAAACCAGTAAAACAACGAATTTCAGTTTGGGCATTAAATACACTTTCAACAATAAAGTCATTAATAAATGCTGTAAGCAGAAAGCAACGAGAATTCGTAATGTTTATAGCAGAAAAAATGCTACGGAACAAATGGATGATACAAGAGCTTAAGAGTTTTTAGTTTTTAAGAAAATACCAATATCTTGAGTCAGGCAACACCAGCCTGACTTTTTTTATTTTACGTGCCCGTAGACTTATACTTATAAGTGTCTGGGTTTGCAATTTAAAATAGTGTATAGTCCCGTTAGAGATTAATCAGTTAATTTTACATATTTATTATAAATTTAAAAATATGCTAGACTATGTTTTAGGTACACAAAGTAACTACGGAAATGCCTAATTACATTCAAATGTTAAAAAAATTATTATTTATTAAATCAGGTAAGAAGAACTAATCTATACGATTAGGCAATTCCTATCTCTATCGGGATGAGTAAAACATTAGTCATTGTTGAATCACCTTCCAAAGCCAAAACTATTGAAAAATATTTGGACGGAACTTCTACTGAAAAATTTACAGTCCGCGCGAGTGTGGGCCATGTTCGTGATTTACCAAAGTCTAACAAAATGGCTATTGATATTCCTGCGGGTTTTGTCCCTCATTACGAAATTTCTCGGGGTAAAGAAAAAGTAATAAGCGAGCTCCAAAGCTTGGCAGAAAAATCCGACAAAATAATTCTAGCTACCGACCCGGACCGCGAAGGTGAAGCTATCGCTTGGCATTTAGAAACACTATTAAAACAGGATAAGAAGATTAAGACTAAAGATATCAAGCGTGCAACTTTCCATGAAATTACAAAAGATGCAGTTTTAAATGCTTTAAAAGAACCAAGAGATATTGATACTAATTTACGCCAAGCCCAAGAAGCTCGTCGGGTGCTGGACCGATTAGTTGGATATGATTTATCTGGAATAATTTGGAAAAAGGTTCGTTATGGGCTATCGGCTGGGCGAGTTCAATCCCCGGCACTGCGTATAATAATGGAGAAAGAAAGAGAAATCAGAGCTTTTATTCCAGAAACATATTTTGTATTAGAAGCTGATGTCAAAACAAAATCTGGCGCAATAATGAGTGCAACTTGCAGTATTGAACCTGATAATTTAAAAGAAGCCGAAAGGATAAACAAAGCCGCCAATGAAAAAATATGGCATGTAGTTGATATTACTGAAAAGAACGAAAAACGTAGCCCGCGGGCTCCTTTTACAACTTCAACATTGCAACAAACCGCAAGCTCAAGACTAGGCTTGGCCCCATCTAGAACTATGCAAATAGCTCAAAAACTTTATGAAGCTGGACACATTACATATATGCGAACCGACTCGACAAATTTATCTGTTGAAGCCGTAAAAAGTATAACTAATACAATTACAAAAGAATTTGGAAAAGATTTGGTTCAAACTAGAGTTTATAAAACTAAATCTAAAAATGCTCAAGAAGCCCACGAAGCTATCCGTCCAACTCATCCTGAAAATAAATTCCTGGGTGCAAATGATCAAGAAAAAAAGTTATACGAATTAATCCGCGCCCGAACATTAGCTAGTCAAATGGTAGATGCTGTGATGGCGAGAAACAGAATTGATATCCTACCTAACGGAGCCACTGATATCCCAGTTTATAAAGTTAATGGGTCTCGAGTAATATCCCCTGGGTGGTTATTGGCTGACGCTGGGGCTAAAGGTGAAGATACAATATTACCGAAACTTGCTATTAAAGATAATCTTGATTTAATAGAGGCTCGCCAAATAGAAAAGCAAACCCAGCCACCTAGCCGTTATACTGAAGCTGGATTAATTAAAGAATTAGAAGAGCGTGGTATTGGGCGCCCATCAACATATGCATCTATCATGGCAACATTGGAAGATCGCGGTTATGTTATTAAAGAGGGCCGAACATTAATTCCAACTGATACTGGAGATGTTGTTTCAAGCTTTTTGGAAGAGCATTTTACTAAATATATTTCCGATACTTTTACTGCAGAAATGGAAGATGAATTAGATGACATAGCAAATGGTAAAAGAGAATACAGAAAAACTTTGGAAGAATTCTACACTCCTTTTCTTAAAGATGTAAAAATTAAAGACAAACTAGAAAAAGCTACAACAATGGAACTAGCCCCAGATGATGTTTTATGCCCAGTGTGTGGTAAAAGTATGATTGTTAAACTAGCAAGAAATGGTAAATTTTATTCTTGTGCTAACTACCCAGAGTGTATGGGTGCAAGAAAAATTGACGGATCTATTATGGAAGGACCCAAAGACATTGGCCGTCCATGCCCTAAATGTGGGACCCCAATAATTGAAAAAGAAGTTTTAAACAAAGATGGTAGTATAAGAAAAAGTAGGAAAAAGAAAGTTGTTGAATTAGGTAAACTGGTAATTCGTGAAGGCCGGTTTGGTAATTTTATATCATGTTCTCGTTATCCAAAATGTAAATACATTGAAGAGGACGAAGAAGAAAAGAAAAAGAAAGATAGTGGTGTAAAATGCCCAATGTGTAAGGATGGCACAATGATGGAAAGACGCGGAAGATTTGGAATATTTTATTCTTGTACAAATTATCCAAAATGTAAAAATGCTATCAAAGCCAAACCAACTGGCAACATTTGCAAAGTATGTAATTCACTCATGATGGAAGGCACGAAAACAATACCCGAAAGATGTAGTAATAATAAATGTGCAAACCATAGACCTGATAAAATAGGAAAATAAATTTGTGCTATAATTTATTTATGCCACAAATTGAGACTATTTTTAATACTCAAAAGTTTACAAAAAAAGACAGGGATTTAATCGCCCAAGCTTATGACTTTGCCAAAATTGCCCATAACGGCCAACTGCGTAAAAGTGGGGAACCTTATTTTGTGCATGTTTTTACCACAGCTAAAAACTTAGCAGAAATAGGTATGGACAGCACAATAATTGCTGCAGGATTTTTGCATGATGTACTAGAAGATACAGAAGTAAAAGAAGATGAAATGCGTCAAGTTTTTGGTGATGAAATTACAAACCTTGTACTAAGTGTTACAAAATTAGGTACAGTTAAATATACTGGGATACAAAGAAACGTTGAAAATTTGAGAAAATTTTTTGTATCAATTGCTGATGATATGCGTGTAATTGTAATTAAATTAGCTGATAGACTACACAATATTGAAACCCTGCAGCATGTTCGCCCTGATAAACAAAAAAGAATTGCACTGGAGACTCTTGAAGTTTATGCTCCATTAGCGGATAGGCTTTCAATGGGTAAATTAAAAGGCCGACTAGAAGATGCGGCATTCCCCTATGCATACCCCCAAGAATATGAAAAAACAAAAATCTTAAGAGAATCTCGAACAGATACTGCAATGCCCGAGCTTTTGAAAGTTGAAAAAAATTTAAAGAAAATTTTTAATGATTACAATTTAAAAAATATTCAAATCGATCACCGTGAAAAACATTTATATTCTCTTTGGAAAAAGTTAGAAAAATACCAAATGGATATAAACCATGTCTATGACATTATTGCAATGCGTGTAATTGTCAAAAATATAGAAGAATGTTATTTAGCATTAGGATTGATTCATGGTACTTATAAACCTCTTCCAGGACGTATTAAAGACTATATAGCACTACCTAAGCCCAATGGTTACCGTTCAATTCATACAACAATTATTACCGATACTGGTTCAATTATAGAAATCCAAATTCGAACTCTTGAAATGCATCAAGAAGCTGAATATGGTTTGGCTGCTCATTTTGCTTATAAAGAAAACATCAATGGTAATGATGAAAAGTACGCTTGGATTAAAGAATTACGCGATGCCCAGCAAGACGAAACAAATATTGATAACTTTTTTAAAAATCTAAAAACTGATTTTTTCCATGATCGGGTTTTTGCTTTTACCCCAAAAGGTGAAATTATAAATTTACCCGAAGGTGGATCCGTACTGGATTTTGCTTTTAATGTGCATAGTGAAATTGGTATGCATGCCGAAGCTGGTGAAGTAAATGGTAAATATGCCAAATTGGATTATAAATTAAAAAATGGAGATGTTGTAAAAATTATTATAAATAAAAAAATAAATCCATCCAGTAAATGGCTATCTTTTGTTAAAAGTAGCATCGCCCGCAAACATATTGAAAAATATTTAAAACAAAATTCTCTACTTTCTCGTTTACTTTCTTTTAATCAGAAATAAAAAAAGCCCATGTAAACCGTCTACGCGACGAATACAGGGCTAACTACCAAACTATTTACGAAGTAGATGGTAGTTTATTTGAAATAAGGAACTTGAGCTAACTTAGTTTAACCTGGCTTAATATACCGGCAGAAATTTGTTTCAGCGGCATACCCCCTGGAGCAAATTCAGCTTTTATATAATTTATATCAAACGGAATTTTGTCTGATTTTTTGATGTTTGAATGTTGTTCATCGTTTAAACTAAGATGAAACACTAAGCATTTTTGAGAAACATTATTAAGCTTATCAGAAAAATTTGTGAATCTTTTTTCCACAAGATCTGATTCTTTAATTTCTATCCCCAGCTTTTGTTGTATCATTTTAACGGCCTCACACTTGGAATTTTTCCCTAAATTGGATTTAAGTCCAAGTATCTGTGTCTCAACATTCCCGGTTGTTTCATTTTTCTTAACATCCAGCCATAGTTTACCATTACAGGTAACTAATACATAAAGATTACAGTCTCGGGCTTTGGTTTTTTTCACAGAACCTCTTGTTTGATGTGTTAATTGATTTGTCATTTGTTTAGTTTTTAAAAAGTTTAAGTTTAAATAATAGCAGCATAGAGTTTAACCACCTCTTTAAGGAGATAGGTTGGAACATATTCCCTTTTTTCTTCTTCGTCCAGTATTACTGATTTTCCTTTTTCTATATCAGAAATAGGTATTGTTATACCTGGAACTTGCATCAAATGATCACCATTGATCAAAAAAAAGTTGTACTGCCTCCCGTCTTTCGACTTTATAGATACAGTACTGTATATTGAACCTGGCTCAAAGAATTGGTTACCGAAATATTCTTTCAATATTTTTTCAATGGTATCAACCTCTTCCTCTCCCTGTTCTCTTTTTTTTGAAAATGGTTTTAAAACACCCATCCCCATTCTCACAGAAAAATCTGGCAATAAAACGATACTTTCCCCATCAGAAGAAAGCTTAATGATCATCTCCA
Organism: uncultured Candidatus Saccharibacteria bacterium; assembly: GCA_964401705.1. Lineage (GTDB taxonomy): Bacteria > Patescibacteriota > Minisyncoccia > Phycocordibacterales > UBA9973 > 2-01-FULL-33-17. The sequence goes on along the minus strand of CAYNZJ010000005.1, from coordinate 6,140 downwards.
CGAATTCGGGATCTTTTTTAAGTTGTGATTGTGTTATCATAATATTTTGATTAATTTCAAAAACTATACCTCAAAACATACCCATTTGTCAACATAAAACCCCTTAATAAGGGGTTTTATAGGCTAAAGGTTGAAATATTGTACAAATCTTCGTCATTTTGCTCCGGTTCCTCGTTTTTTGAGATTTCTTGATTTTGAGCTATTTCTTCTATTTTTGTTTCAAATACAGGATTTGTTGCTGGGTTAGAATCAAAACCTGAATAAGCTAAATTCATATTATCGGTAATAGTTTCATTAGAATTATAAATTTCGTTCTCTATGACTATGCCCTGTGTTTGACTTGGGTATGACCCTAAAACTTGATCCGTAACTATTTGTGGTATTGGTAATGGTTTTACCACTAAATTCTCTGGTGGATTTACTATTCTTTGTTTTTCAAATCTCTCAAGCATTGTCATATTGGAACCATTTTCCCCATTAGTGCGATTAATCTCTTTTGATTTTAATAGCTCTAATATTTCAGCCAAATCCGCATCCGAGAAAAAGTCAATTGTAATTTTACCGCCATCGGCTTTTCTTTGAATATGGACACGAGTACCCAACTTTTCTTCTAATTCATCTTCAATGCTTAGTGTATTTGCATCCGGCAGTAATTCCTTTTTACGAACACGATCCACCGCAATCCGGCGAGCAATTCTTTCGGCTTCACGGACGGATAATTTTTTGTAAACTATTTCTTTAAACAAAGTCTCTTGCTCTTCTGGCCGATCTACTAACATCATCAGTGGTCTTGTGTGGCCTTCCATTATTTTTCCACCTTGAAGAGCGTCTAATATCTCTTGGGGCATTTGAAGTATCCGAAGTGAGTTAGAAACATATTCCCGACTCTTACCCATTTTTTGACCAACCTGAGCATGAGTTAAACTAAACTCATCAATCAGTCGCATAAATGCTCTTGCTCGATCAACAGGGTTTAAATCTTCACGTTGCAAATTTTCAATAATTGCAAGTTCAAGCTTCATTTTACTATCATCACCTTCGCGAATAATAACTGGAACTTGTTTAACCCCGGCTAGCCGTGATGCACGAAGACGCCTTTCTCCAGCGATAAGTTCATAAGTGGTTTCAATACCAGTGCCATCTTGCTTTTCAACTTCAATACGAGAAACAACCAATGGTTGCAAAACTCCGTATTGACGAATCGAATCTGACAAATCACGAAGTGTCCCATCATCAAATTCCTTACGAGGTTGATAAGGATTTGGGTTTATTTTTTCGGTATCTATAAAAAAAATTGAATTGGAATATAAAGACATAAAAATATTATATCACAAACAAATAAAAATCATATTTTTCTTTTGTGCCGAAGGAGAGACTCGAACTCTCACCCCTTGCGAGACTCGATTTTGAGTCGAGCGCGTCTACCATTCCGCCACTTCGGCAAGTATTAATACTTTACACTGAAATTAATTTCCATGCAAATCAAATAAATTAAGCAATAAACTCGGGTTCAGGGTTAAGTTTTATCCCAAATTTATCATAAACGGTTTTAACTATTTGGTTTTTAGCACTAACAATATCGTCATATGTTGCCCCACCATGGTTTACTATAACTAATGCATTTTTTTCATAAGTCCCAACAGGACCAATTTTAATACCTTTTAAGCCAGATTTTTCTATAAGATACCCTGCAGAAACCTTATATTGTCCACCATACGGATATATTGGTAAATCTGGATAATTACTTTTTAAATTTTCTGCAACAATAGAATCAACTATTGGATTTTCAAAAAATGATCCGCAATTTGGCAGTATTTCTGGATTAGGTAATTTGCTCCATCTGATTTCAATAATTGCATTTCGAATATCAGACAAACTTGGAGTTAAATTATTTGCCATTTCAAAATATTCTTGTACCCCTTTATACTGCGGAATTTTTATTTGATTTTTTGATAAACGGATTATTACATTTGTAATTATATATCTACCTTTTTGTGTACTTTTAAAAATACTATTCCGGTAACTAAAATTACAATCTGCATTTTTGAGATTAACAAATTTTTTTTCTTTAATATCATAAACATCCACAGAAATTAAAACATCTTTAATTTCAGCACCATAAGCTCCAATATTTTGAACAGGACCCGCCCCAACAGTACCTGGAATAGCAGATAGTGCTTCAATCCCTGAATAATTATTATTTACGGCCCATTCAACTACACTATCCCAATTTTCTCCCGCTCCAAGTTTTACAACTATGCTATCATTAGAATCTTCTAATATTTCAATACCAAGAATTTCAATTTTTAGAATAGGTCTTTTTTCTAAAGAAGGTCCAATTATTAGATTTGAACCCCCACCTAAAATAAATTCTTTTTCATTTATATTTTGTTTAAAAAATTCAGGAATATCATTTAGATTCTGGATATTAAAAACATTTGCCATAGCTGGCAATTTCATAGTATTTAAGTCTTTAATATTTATAAACATACTGTGCATAAACTATATACTAATATATCATATATGATATATTAGTAAAATGACAAAAAGGAAATCCCCCCAAGAACATATCGGATATCTTATCCGGACTATTCGTGAACGTGAAGGTTTGACCCAAGTAGAATTTGCTAAAATGCTTGAAACTTCACAATCCGCAGTTGCTCGAATGGAAAAAGGTGACCAAAACTTTACCACTAAAGAGCTGGATAGAATTGGTGAAACTTTAGGCCAAAGACTGGTATCTTTGGCTCCACGAACTGATGATTTTGAAATCGTTGGTGGAATTAAACTATCCGGCACAGTTACAACTCATTATTCTAAAAATGGCGCATTGGCATTAATGGCGGCAAGTTTGTTAAATAAAAAGCCAACAACATTATATGGTATACCCAGAATTGAAGAAGTATTTAGATTAATTGAAGTTTTTGAAAGTATTGATATTAAAGTTATTTGGTTAGATGACCATAGTTTAAAAATAACTCCGCCCGATATTTTTGCTATTGATAAAATTGATGAAGCCATCGCTGGTGGTATTAGAGTTAATTTATATCTTATTCCCCCATTGGCTCATAGAATGAAAGAATTTCGTTTACCTAATCCTGGTGGATGTAAAATGGGTGAGAGAACAATTTCTGCACACAAATATGCACTTGAAAAATTAGGCATTAAAATAAAATCTGAAGCCAAACATTACAAAGTTACAACAGAAAAATTAAAACCAGCCGACATAACAATGTATGAAGCCAGTGATATGGGAGTCATCAATGCACTAATGGCATCAGCACTTATTCCAAATGGTAAAACCATTATTCGTTTTGCCCCACCGAATTATCAAGTTCAAGATGTTTGTTTTTTCTTAGAACATTTAGGTGTAAAAATTGATGGAATTGGCACAACAACACTAACAGTTCATGGTATAGAACAAATCGACCAAGAAACAACTTGGTACAATTCTGAGGATCCAATTGAAACTATGTTTTTCATTGCAGCAACAGCAGTAACAAATGGAAATGTAACCATTAAAAGATGCCCGATAGATTTTTTAAGACTTGAATTATTAAAGCTAGAAAAAATGGGATTAGTTTTTAGCACTAGTAAAATCTACAAAGGTGAAAACGGCCGAGTTGATTTGGTAGATATTACAATTAAAGAAAGTACTTTAAAGGCATTGCCGGATAAAATCCATGCATTGCCTTACCCTGGAATTAATAATGACAACTTGCCATTTTTTGTACCAATTGCAACTCAAGCCAAAGGTACAACACTAGTTCATGACTGGACTTGGGAAAACCGCGCAATTTACTTTACCGAAATTAACCGCCTTGGAGCCAAAGTATTGTTAGCCGACCCACACCGAGTTTATATAGAAGGTAAAACTGATTTAAAAGCAGCTCAAATTGTTTGCCCTCCAGCATTGCGCCCGGCAACAATTATTTTAATTGCAATGTTAGCTGCAGAAGGTAAATCAATTTTGCGTAATGTCTATGCTATTAACCGTGGATATGAAAATTTAGTTGAAAGACTAAATGAACTTGGAGCAAAAGTAAGACAAATCAAAAATTTAGATTAAATGACTAGACCAAAAGTTATTGTTATTTGTGGGCAAACTAGTACCGGCAAAAGCGACTTTGCGGTAACTTTAGCCCTTTGTTTAAATAAAAATAAAAGCACCCCCTCTGCCTTAAAAGGCATCTCCCCCTTGGCAGGGGGCGAAATAATCAGTGCTGATTCACGCCAAGTATATATTGGGCTTGATATTGGGTCCGGTAAAGTCCTAAAAGATAAGTCCAAACCGGGTTTGGACAAAACAAACCGGGTTTGGACTTATAAAAATATTCCCCATCATATGCTAGACGTAGCAAATCCTAAAAAGGTTTTTACGGTATCGCAATATAAAAAGTTAGCTGATAAAAAAATAAAAGAAATCATAAAACGTGGGAATATTCCAATTATTTGTGGCGGAACAGGATTTTATATTGATGCAATTATAAACGATACAGTATTTCCAAAAGTTGCACCAAACACAAAGTTAAGAAAAGAATTAGAAAATAAAACAACTACTGAATTATTTAATATTTTAAAAAAACTAGATCCAAATCGTGCACAAAATATAGATGCCAATAACCCTGTGCGTTTAATTAGAGCTATTGAAATAGCCAGTGCAATAGGTGCTGTCCCAATTGCGAGGCAAGACCTCGTAACTAAATACAATGTTTTAAAAATTGGGCTTAGCTTACCAGACGAACTATTAAAAGAGCGGATTTATAAACGCATCATAAAACGCATTAAAATTGGAATGATTGATGAGGTACAAGCCTTACATAATCCGCCAGCTGGCGGAGGCCTTTCTTGGGCTAGAATGGGCGATTTAGGGCTAGAATACCGCTATATTAGCCAATATTTGCAGGGTAATATAAATAAGACTGATATGATAGATAAATTAAACAAAGAAACTTGGCAATATGCCAAAAGGCAAAAAACTTGGTTTAAACGTGATAAAAATACTATTTGGATTAATCCCCTAAATAAAATCGAAGTAAAAGATGTTTTTACAAAAGTAAAAAGATTTTTAAACTAATTATTTTGTAGAGCAATAAAATTATTATTTACTAACCAAGTCCAAATAACATCAGCTGAGCGACCTTCATTAATTTCTTTATTTTTTAATTTTTCAAAAATTTCATTTACACTTAAAAATACAACTTCTACATTATCCATTTTCTCTTCTTCTGTTAGATTCTGTTCTCCTAATGTACAATTTTTAACAATAAAATAATGTAAATCCCATTCCACAGATCCACCCGCTCGTGCAATACCAATTGGGATAAAATCACCACCAATTATTCCTGCTTCTTGCTGGGCTTCTACCTTTGCTTGTTTTAATGCTTCTTCTTTAATATCTATGTTGTTTTCTTTTGCATTATTATATTCCTGCAAAGAATCAAAAACTTTTCCGCCGGGTAATCTATAGTCTAAAATATTTTCATGTCGGCCACGACGAAGTTCTTGGGTCATCAATAATCCTAACTGATTATCTTTTGTATATTCGATTAGTAAACGCACACCCGGAGCACGAACAGCTGTCTCATATATATACCCTGGCTTGGCTTCGAATTCCACAATTTCAAACATCTTACCTTGGTATTTTATTTCTGATTTTTTATCCATATTTTTATTTTATCAAATCTTTCATTTGTTTTAAATGGTTAATTGGATCACCTATAACTTTCCATCTTGTTAATTGTTGCAAGCCAAATGGTTCAGATATTTTTTCTATTAATCCATCTGAAACGGCCTTATCAAAAAGCTTGGAACCTTCATCTGTGAAATTAGTTGAAACAAATGTTTTATCTAATCCAACACGATTTAAAAAATCATGAAAAACTATATAACCAAAACTAAAACCTTTTTGCTTGCTCCAAATATTTATTATATATGGTTCATCTCCAGAAAAATCAGCATCATAATTAGCCATTTTTTCAGAATCAAAAACATTAAACTCTCCATCTATTACATCTTGAAAAATAGATTTCATCTTATCTTTATCAAATTGATTATTTAATTTTTCTAATTCAATTTTCATATGGCGGGCGGTGGAAGAATCGAACTCCCGCCAGAGGTTTTGGAGACCCCTGTTCTAC
>CAYNZJ010000004.1:0-38385 GCA_964401705.1 uncultured Candidatus Saccharibacteria bacterium | reverse complement strand
GTAAAGATCGTCACATTGTAATAAAATTTGTAGAAAATAAAGACAGTATATAAAAACACAACATATATGTTGTGTTTTTATTTTCCCTTATAAATTACATGTAAATGTGGCCCGGTCCCGTATTTAGTAGATACATTAGGGTGAATGTTCTGACATTTTGGGGTTTTACTAGCTTCATTTAAAAAATCTATTTCAGGGATACTGTGAATTGCTTCACAAATTATACCCCAATCAGGGTCATCAGCTCCAACTGGAGCCCCATTTTTCCTAAGTGCAATATCTGCGCAAGAACCAGTTTTGGCTGTATTTTTTTTATGGCAAAGGCTGGCATGGGTACCATTTGTTGTTGATGTTATAACCCAATCTATATTGGTTTTTGATTTCAATAAAATTAATTTGTCTGCGAATTCTTTACAAATACTATCATCGACATTACCGGTTCTATTTATAGATGTCGGAATTTTTATTAAACCTCCAGTACAGTTAACTGCAGCAGATGTTGGAGTTGAATCATAGTTGATATTTTCAGTTGATGACCATTCTTCCTCCATAACCCTTTTAATCCCAATCTTAATATTAACCAAATCTGGATTAATAGTATAAAGTATAAGATAACTACAAAGTAAAAGTACTATTCCCCCTACAGCTCCAGTCATTCTACTAACACTTTCCCCTTTCTCCCAAACACTATCTGTCCCCATATATTGTATTCCTCCTACAATTATCATTACTACTGCTATTGCTCCTGCTAATGCGATAGCTATTTTAATTAATAAATTAAAAAAGTTAGATAATCCTCCTGCATCTTGATCTTTTACTTCACTAATATTCCCTATTGGGTTTATTAACTCATATGATGAAGCTGAGTATGTTGGAGTGGTTGTGGCTTTTATTACTGGATCATTTTGAGCATTACAAAAATTAGTTATTAACAATAAACTAAACAAAAAAGTGAATATAAAAAAACTATTCTTCATAAAGGTATAAATCCATATTTGATTTATCAATAAAAGCTGTTTTGTTCCCAGAATTATTTGATATTGTTTCTAAAATATCAATCTCTTTATTTATTTCAGTAGATAGATTTGAGATCATTCTAGAATTTTTATTTTGTGTTGTGTATCTAACTAAAATATCATTTGTTTTTATAATACCTAAATACCAATCATCAGGATACGGGTTGGAACTAAACTCTACAGGAATTCCACATGTTAGAATTGTTTCATCTTGGCTAAAATTACACTTTTCTACTAATCCCATTTTATCAAGCTTGGACATTATTCCAGTTTTTACTTCATATAATGATAATTCTGGCCCACTAGAAACAGTTTCTGATTTTAAAATGTAGTTACCATTAAATGATGTTTTTGTTGTTAGCCCATTTATATTACTCCAAAGCTTTGTAACTTTTTTTGTTTTGATATCCACTGTATAAGCATATCCACCAGCATATTCTGATGCTTTGGTTGTTACTAATAAATTATTTTCCCCCAAAAAGCTAACATTCCATTCACTAATTGGACTAGTGTAGACTATTGTTTCTTTACCAGATTTTTCTCTTAAAACAAATTTTGCGCCAACAGTATCTTTAATGACATAAACAAATTCACCATTTTTACCGAAACTAAAAGAAATTATGTTATCCGGCAATATAACCACATTGTTATCCCCTAATGTTCCTAGTATTGATTTTTCTGTAGATAAATTCTCGTCTAAATATTGAAACAATATTGTGTTACCATCAGTTGAAAAATGAGCGTAAGAAATTTTAGGGATTGCGGTATCAGAAATTAAATAACTTTTTTTGTATTTAGGTAAATAATCATAAACATATCCATTTTCTTTTACTACATATCGAATTGATTCTGTATATTCATAAATATTATCACCATTTTTATCTACGCCTACAGGGCCAGCTATTTCGTCAGGAATACTTATAAAAATCATCCCAGCCACTGATTCTTTTATTTTAGTTATTTTGTTTTTATTTGAATTATCATTTTCATCAGCTGTATCATTACCAGTTATGTTGTTGATAATATCTCTTATTCCTTCACCAGTACCATTACCGCTAAAAGGTAAAAAATCTCTCGGTTTAATTTCAGTGATTTGACCATCTTTTAGTTGTTTTTTAAGGTTGATATTTCGAACAATAAGAAAACCTCCCATACCTATTATAAGTATAATCAAGATTATCCTTAGCAATCTACCTCCATTCATTGTTTTATTATAACAAAAAAGTGTATATTATGTTAGTTTATTTAACTTGATCCATACAATATTTAACCTTTTGAACAGCAATTCTAGTTTCGATATGTCCAGTATTTCTTTGAGTATGATTATTATCATCCCAAACACAAGACCAACTTCTATGAGCTTCATTTGTACAACTAAAAGTATCATTACAATTTTTACTTTTAGCGCATGCTCCTGCTCCTTCAAGACCTGCAATTATATTATAAATATTATCTCCACAAACAGATTTATTATAATCGTATAAATTTTTAGCCATACAAACCATTTTTTCTGTGTTATTTAGATTCTCTAGCCATTCTTTGTTTACTATACTTGGTTCAACCCCACATTTTTTAGCCATAGTTTGAGCAGTTGGGATTGTAAATTGGAATATTCCATAAGCTCCAACCCCGGCATAATTTACTGGAGCAGATTTACAACCCGACTCTTCCATTGCCCAAGCTTTTATATATTGTTTACCGATAGCCTCGGTTGACAGTCTATCAACATAATTAAATATATTTTTACATTCTTTTGTTTCTTTTAGTGTCCCACAACCAGTGTCAGGCCATGAAACATCACAAATCTCTTTAGAATCTTTAACATCTTGAAGAGTAGAAAATCCACCACTACTACGACTATGACCAAATCCTGTGCTAGGTTGTTCAAATTCTTCCTCCATAACCCTTTTAATCCCAATCTTAATATTAACCAAATCTGGATTAATAGTATAAAGTATAAGATAACTACAAAGTAAAAGTACTATTCCCCCTACAGCTCCAGTCATTCTACTAACACTTTCCCCTTTCTCCCAAACACTATCTGTCCCCATATATTGTATTCCTCCTACAATTATCATTACTACTGCTATTGCTCCTGCTAATGCGATAGCTATTTTAATTAATAAATTAAAAAAGTTAGATAATCCTCCTGCATCTTGATCTTTTACTTCACTAATATTCCCTATTGGGTTTATTAACTCATATGATGAAGCTGAGTATGTTGGAGTGGTTGTGGCTTTGGGTATAGGGTTACCTTGAGCTAATACTAAATTAGTCCCATTATAAAATATAATGGTTATTATTAATATATATAAAAATATTTTTCTCATATTAAAAAATTAACTCTAAGACACCCCGGGCTTCTTGATAGAGTGTTTTTGCATTCTCAATATTAACTGACAAATTAACTTTACCTTTTTCATCAGGAGCCCCAAATGATAATAAATAAGGATTTTTTTGATTAGCTACACTGGTGTTACTTAACTCCCAATTTATTAAGTTTTTAGATAAATTATTGTAACCCATTGGTATAGCTAAAATTGAAATTATGTTTTCATAACCCAAAACACTATCGGTAATAATATTCCCTAAATTTAAACCATTAAGCGGGTTATATTCATAAAAAATTATCTTCGGATTTGTAAAAGGAATTGTAATATTTCGGCTAGAACTTTTTTCTTTATTTACAATTGTTACGTCGATAACTTCTTTTTTATCTATTTCGGTATTTGTAAAATCAATATATGGTTTTGTATTCCCGGCTTTATTTTTTATGTTAGATCCATTACGAGTCCAAGTGTAACTAGTTGCCCCCATTGTATTGTTTGGAGAAATTATAGCGACACGAATAGAATTTTCACGAATCGGGAGTTTTTTACCTTTATAATATGGAGGGTATTTTGTGTTTATTGCTTCCCATGTAATATCAAAACTAGCAGGATTTACTATGATTTGCTTTTGTATTTGTTGCCCGTCAGATAAAATTATAGTTGCAATGATGACTTCACTTTTAGTTTCATCATTTCCTGTTTTTGTAACAAACTGAGCTTCACCATATCCAGATTTTGTTTTTCCATTATGAGACCAAGTTATTCTAGCTAAATCAAGATTTGTTTCATAACTAGTTAATGTGGCGGTGATGCTTTCCCCTGGTTCTGGGTCTTTAGGATCTATACCAATAGTAATATTAGGTTCATTTGTAAAATTTTGCGCAAATACGTTAGGTACGCAAAATACCAAAAATAAAACAATTATTAGAATAGATGAATAAAAGCGCATGGATATATTATACCATACGCTTTTATTTTTATAGACTATGTTTTATTCCCCACGTCCTTTCTTTTGTTGAATTGCAAGAACTTGAGCCGGGTCAGATGTAATAATTTGTTCCTCTGTATAAGAGGATACTATTTTAATAGCTACGTGTTTAAGCCCTGCAAAAAATATTCCTTCCCCGATATTTGCTTCTAGGAGTGTGTATTTTTCAGAATCAGTTAGATTAAAAGTTTCTTTTAAGACATCGATTGTTGTTGGAGACTGTTTTAATAATAATTGCATTGATGAGTTTGTTAGAATTGGTCTTCCATATGGGGACTTTAAAAAGTCTTCAACATCTTGAGTAATTGTGGCTAATCCTAGATAATATTTACGTCCACGTTTAGCAATACTGTATAAAAAGCTTGCAGTATCATCATTTTTCATCATCCACCATGCTTCATCTACCACCATTAATCTTTTCCTTAGGTTCTTTCGAACTTCATTCCAAATAAAATGAGTCACTATATACATTGCTACAGGTTTTAGTTCATCCTCCATGTCTCGAATAGAGAAAACAACAAATTTTCTGTTTATATCTACATTACTTGGTTTGTTTAAAAATCCACTCCATGAACCAGTCGTATACTTTTCAAGCTTTTTAAGAATTGAATCGGCGCCATCCATCCCAGCTAGAACCACTGCCATATCTGAGAGTAATGGTGGTTCAATATTTGTAAAATCAGAATCAGCAGTGATATCTTTTAACGCATATGTTTCGGTTATTGCTCGGTCAATTATTGAATCTTCTTCTGGGGTAAGCCCTCCCAGCATTACTCGAAATAACCCAACCAAATTAATAGTATTTTGACGTAAAACATCCCCACCGGTTTCTTCTTTGGTTGGGATAGGTAAATCAAAAGGATTGATATGGTGATCAGAAGATAGAGAAATATTAAAATATCGACCCCCTACAGCATCAGAGAGATATTCATATTCTTTTTCTGGGTCAATAACGATTACATCAGTATCGAACATTAAGGATCTTAATATTTCTAGTTTTGTTGCAAATGATTTACCAGAACCTGATTTAGCAAAAGTTACAGAATTGTAGTTTTCCAATGAAAAACGATCAAAAATAATCAAACTATTATTATGTTGATTAATCCCATATAAAATACCTTTGTTGCCTGTTAAATCAAATGAAACAAAAGGAAAAGTACTGGATAGTGGTTCGGTATTCATTTTTTGAACAACACGTAATTCATCAGTTCCAAGTGGAATGTTGGATAAAAATGCTACATCTTGTTGAAATGTTGCTGGTTTTAGAAAAACCATTTGTGAATCTAGTTGACCTTTTATTTCATTTTCAGCTTTGAATAATTCGGTTTCATTTTCAGCATAAATACTAATATATAAACCAACTTCAAACATTCGCTCTTGTGCTTGCTGGAGTCCATCACGAAGTTGCTCTAAATCTCTATAGGCAGATTCTAACATTGGGTCTCTAACCATACCTTTTGATTCACGAGTAGCTATTTGACTTTGAACCTCGGCAACCTTTTTTTGGAATTGTTGCAAAATTTTACCGGTATCTATTGGATTTATGTTTAAGGCTATATTAAAAACCCGGTCCAGATTAATTATGGGTGTTAACCAGTTGTCAGTTAATATACTTGGGTATCCAACAACATAAAAAGACCGAACAATCATATCCCCCAGATTAAGAGCCGTTGGTAATATTTGAAGAGCACTAGGTGCAATGATGTCTTGAAGTTCTAGTTTTGCAGAGGTGTAAATATCTTCCGGTTTTACAGATAAAGACTGCAGGTTCATCAATCCTTCTTTTTTGTCGATATTTTTTTTGTTAAATAGTCCAAAGAATGCCATATTATTTTTCTTCTTGTTTAGGGATATATTGAGCCATATCTCCTGGATTAAATGTCTTGTAATACATTTCAATTAAACCTTTTGTGTCTAATGGTTCTGACCGAACTCCACACCTACCGAGTCCTTGGATAATTATACTTAATCTTTGTTCTAGCTGGTTTCTTTTTTCATTCCAACTGGCTTCTTCTTTGCTTTCTTTTTTCTTGAGTCCGCCTACTCCCCCAAAAATACTTTGGAAAAAACCACTCGTCTCAAGTACTGCTTCATCATATGGAACAACAACATAAAAATGTTTAGACATAATATTAACAGTATTAGTTAATTCACGGATGAATTCAATGTATTCTTGAGTTTGGAATTTAAGTAATGGTTCTTCTATTTTATCTAATCTACCTTCAAGAGTCATTAAATACGGGCGAATATCAAATTTGCGGGATTCAACAATAATTTGAGTTGAAAAATCTAAAGAATTTAGCATTGATTGGAATTGGGAGATTATGGCTTTTTGTTCATCGCTTGAGCGTAATGTAAAATTTATTGCAGTACATAATAATACTGAACGCATTGAACCATCTTTAAGAACAACCACACCATCGCGGATTTCTTCTATTGGAACAAATGATTGACTTTTTGGTGCGTTAATTCCCATATTAATTTTTTTTACGATTATTATCTAAATCTACTTGTCTTGAATAAATTTGATTATCTTTATCTAAAATATCTAAACTCCAAGCCAAAGACTCTATCTTACTACGATTTAAAATCTTTATTTTTTCTGGGTTAGTTGATTCTTTTGATTCTAATTCTTTAATTCTTTCAATTTTATCTGGTCTTTGCCAAACATACATTCTACTGTTTGTATAATGCTTTAAAAAAGCTTGAAGCATTACAATAGCTGGACGATTATTGGGTTTCCAAAAAGCAAGACCAACTCCCAGGCCTAAAAATAATGCAATTAAAATAAATCCCCATGTCCAACCCAAATAGCTATAAGCTACATATGCAAGACCAATTCCCCCAGCCAAATATATAAACTGTTTAAAAGTTAAAGGCCCTATGACTTTATCTTCAATATCCAAAAATCTTGGCATCTGAAATTGCATAGTAATATTATAGCATGTTTTATTTTTTTGTTGGGGTTATTCGGGGATTTCTCGATATTGATCATTATCCCAAGACTTTATTTTAGGCAAACTAACATCATTTGTTTGTCTTGTTGTTATTGTTGGTTCACTTTGAATATCCTTTTTCTCAGACCAAGTTGATTTTTCAGACTTTTCTGTTTCTTTGGTTAGTCTCTCTACATCCTCATTCGTTAAAATTTTATTTGGGCGTATTGAATCTACGATGGTTTTTGTTTCGGTTCCTTTATCTATTTCAGTGTTTATTTTCTGGCCTAAAGTTTCTAACCCATTCCTTTGTAAATTAGGTGGAAGAGGAATTTCTGATAGTTCGATAACTTCGTTCCAAATTTCTTCATTTTCATCGTCTTCAACCCATGCATTAGTTATGATTTCCATTACAGGATTTAGGATTTTTGATTTGATGTCGGTATATAATGAAACTATTTTTTCTTTGTTTAGGTTTGATAATTTTTCAATAAAATTTTGTTCAAGTTCATTTGGTCTAATTGTTCCAAGTAAAAAATTTGTAGTAATTTCTTCCATTACTCCCATATTTTTAGGGTCTAAACTATGAGCTTGACCTATTTCTCCAAGTTTTATTATATAATCATCGCTTAATAATAAATTTCTTACAGGCGCATCAAGACTTGCAACCCTTTCTTGAATTGCTGGCATTAAGTCTTCCATTTCATTGTTGTCTTGTTGTTTATTATCGTCCATAAAATAATTTGTTAATTTTTAGTGATGATCATCATGAGCGTGGGCATCACCACCAGATTTTGTACCACCCCCGCTTGGAGGTTTGTACCCATCGCTGGAATGTGGATGCCATTCATCTTTGTCATGTGGTACACCATAATGTTCATTACCTGGGCTAACACTGCGTATTGCTCCAATTAATCCACCAGTTAATGCGCCTACGGCTATTGCTCCAGCTCCACCAGTAAATGCTCCAGCTAATGCTCCTATACTTGCATTAATTGCTCCTAGTTTTATTAATTGTTTATTATTTGCTTCATGTGAATGTTCGTCAACGCTAGTAACAATATCTTTCATCTCTTCACTCAACTCCCCGAATAACTGATTGTGTCTTGTTTCTTCTGTATCAGTCATTGCTCTTTTATGAGCATGGCCATGATCATCAACTTTTTTTCTTTCACCATAAGTGTATTTATTAAATACATGTCCTGATTTATTTCGTATCTTATGGGCATACATATTTTTACGATTCTTTTTTATATTTTCAATTGCTTTTGTTAATTCGTTAATGTCTTTATCAAGTTGACGGATAGCTTGTTCATTAGTTTTTAGATTATCTTTTGCAGTATCAACTCCTGCTTTTGCAGTATTTTTATTTGCGTTTGCGTTTTCCTTTTCTATCTTTTTATCTCGTTCTAATTCATTGAAAGCAGTATTTTTAGATACAGTTTCTCTTCCTGTTGCATCTGTTGTTTTATTATAAAGACTACCGGCAGTTGCTCCTAGTTTTGCTTCTATTCTATCTATTTGAATATCAATTTCATTTGTTGGTGGAGTTGTTCCCGCAGGAGTTTTTGATACAATATCATTTCTTTTTGCTAATAAGTCTTCAAGCTTTTCTATATTACTGTATGTTTCATCTGCATTCTTTTTAATTTCTTCGCTATTTTTTAAATCTCTTTCTCTTGCATCTAACTGGTCTTTTAATACTTTTGCTTCATCTTCTTTCTTCTTTTTATCTTCTTCTTTTGCATTCTTTTTATCTAAAACAGATTGTGCCAAGTTTTTATTCCATTCAAGCATTTGGACAAATTCATCTCTTTTTTTATTTCGTCTTTCTACTTGACCCATATATCCCCCAACCATTGCCCCAGTACCAAGTCCTAAAGCCGCCGCCCCCAAATTAAAGTTTGCCCCAGTTTCTTTAGATACAGCATTACCTATTCCAGTTTGTCTTAAATCATAACTTCCAGTCTGAGCTTTACGTAAAAGCTTTGCTTGAAGCTCGGAAAATTTATTACCTTTAGCCGCATTATCAAATATTCTTTGGCCCATATTACTACCAGCAAATTTTGTTGCAGCTTTACCTAATATTCCTGTTCCAGCCAAAGCCGCTCCACCCATTGCAACTCCAGCTACAGCCCCAAGACCCTGCATAACTTTTGCTCCTGTTACCTCAGCAATGCTGGATGACATTGATTTTGTAACTTTTTCTATGAGCATTAAAAATCCCATTATTAACATAAACGGAATAATTATACTCATCCACCAATCCAGCCCATTTACATTAGGGGAAAGTGCATTTTTAAATGGGTTGTCTTTAATAAATAAAGTCATTATTAAAATTAAAAACAAAAATACTGGAGCCTTGAAACAGTCTTGCAATAACCCGGATAGCCATTGATCAAATCCAACCATTGAAAGCTTCTTTCTTTGTTCTGTTTCTAATGAATAAGAAAACAAAGCAATTGGTGAAAGAATAATTGCAAAGACTAACCCAAGTATTCGATAAATAAATTGTAATGCAATTTTTAAAAATAGAAACATTGCTATTATATTAAAAATTACCCCAATCAAAAGAATCATAAAAATACTTCCTTTGAATTTATTTTTATCAAGCTGTTGGTTATTTACAGAACCTAAAAGTATTTGTTGAGGATTATATCCAGATACTGCTGTTGAAGATAACCCTAGTGGTTCGCCACTAACAGCATCTTTTTGAGTGAAAGCATTATAGTAAAGTTGTCTTGCAGTTATGTTTGAAATATCAATAATAATTGTGGTTAAAGGATATGAAAAATTAATAACCGTTGCTATTATTATTGTATTTACAATTAATTTTTTTGTACCGTGTCCAAAATTTAGTATTACTTTGAATGCTAAAAAGATTAGCATAAAAATAAAGAACAAATTACAAAGATCTCGGACAAAACGCCAACCATCAACAATATAACCTACTTTATAGACACCAGGTGAAATACTGTAAATTAAAATTTTGTCTAATATTTTACCAGCAATAGCTAAAAGAGCTGATGTTGGTTCAAAAACCAAATGATAAAATCCAACAATTAAACATCCAGTAAACCAAGTGCTCGCTGAATCCCATTTACAATCTGGTAGCCATAATTCTTCAGTTTCTTGTCCACTTGCTAGTGTTAAATTTGTTCCACTTCTTGGATTTTGAACAATACCCAAAGTATTTTTTGGAGGAACATTTAATTCTCCACTAGATAAAATATAAGCATCTTCCGGGATTAAAATACCGCCCAAGTGTAATCCTTCTCTTAAATTGTCTGGATATATTCTAACTCGATAATAATATTTTTTATTCTCATCTAAACCCGCATTTAATGTTATTTCTTGTTCTGGTATTGCTAATACTGATTTACCAGCATCAAACCCTGCAACAACTTTTAATGTTATATCCCCTGCATCAAAAAGTGCTAGTCTATCCCCATCTTTACCTTCTAAGATTAATTTATTTAGGTTTATAGACATTGTTTCCTGGCCCTTGAAATCCTTATTGTCTGAGATATCAAAAATAAAACCATCAAAACCATTATCAGTTGCCCCTCTACCGGTTGCCCCATCATTATCTGGAATTAAATCAGTATAACCGGCTTGACCACTTAAAAGTTCATCATCATATACAGCATCCCAAGCCCCATATTCATCATCTTCATCTGCTTCACCACTTTTTGAACCATTATCTTGCCATTTTGCGCCTTTATTTTGAATTTTAATATTGAATTCCCCGACAATTTTTGTCTGGTCTTTGTCAGATAAAAAAGCACTTGATGATATTGCCCCACCAAAAGAAGTATGCAGTGCTTGTTCGCTTGCACTTTTACCTGTACTTATTAAATCTAAAATTGTTTGGCTGGGTGTTGGGCCAAAGGTTTTGGTATCTTTTGTTATCAGGATTTCTTTCTCCTTATCTCCATAAATTTTGTTCGGATTAACTTCAATACTAATGTTTCCTAAATCATATTCTAGTGCAATTCTACGGTTAAATCCGTTTATTTCTGTACCATAATAATGACGAATAGTTTGGACTTGTGATCCATTGTAATCTGTATTTATTTTATCTGTGTGCCATTCATTTGTGCTTGAACTACAGTCTGCAGTACTATCAACTGTTTCATCGTATGATTGCCAGTCTGGTGAATAACTATAAACGTTATAGATATAAAAGTTAACATCCTTACTGAAACACTCACCTCCTGATTCTAGCGTATCCACATACATAAAAACCAAACCCGGCAATGTCGTTGTTTTGCCACCTGCTGTAACTTTATAATCTTTAATATATCCAATCCTTGGTTCTGGGGTAAAAACCTCTCCTGCCGCATTAGCGATATTTTTTTCTAGTTTAATTTGAGACGAAGAAATATTCACCATCCAAGGTGAAATAAGCTGGATAATAACCAGTAATATAAAGCCATACCCAAATGCTTTTCGTTTCATATTCTGTATATTATTGTACCATAATTAATTCTTAAAAAAAGCATATTTTGCTTGGGTAAAAGTTTATTTACAAACCGTTTCTTTTTTTATCCAAATATTGCAATTAATTTGTCCACTATCGATTGTTGTTAGTGCTTTTACTTTAAATTTTTTCAGTCTATCCGTTACTTCTGGGTGAGGGTGTCCATAACGGTTATTTTCCCCTGCCGAGATTAATGCATATTTTGGGTTTGTTACTTTTAATAAATTCTCCCCAGTTGAAGTTTTGGATCCATGATGTCCAACCTTTAAAATATCTATATTTTCTAAGGAATTTTTATATTTTATGATTATTTGATCCTCGACTTCTTTCGGGGCGTCGCCTGTTAATAGTATTTTGTGACCATGATATTCTAACAATCCTACCATTGAACCAGCATTTACTTCCCATTCATGGACATTACCTTCAGGCCAAAGTATTGTATAAGTTACATTATTTTTGGTATCAAGGATTATTTTTGTACCAGATTTTGGTCGCAAGACTTCTATTTTTTCTTGCTCAGCAATTTTTTGGATTTCATTATAAGAATCTAAACTATTATGGTTCACCCCAGGAGAAAGTATTTTTTTTATTTCATATTTTTGCATTATAAAAGGGAATCCTCCAATATGATCTAGGTCTGGGTTTGAAATTTCAATAATATCAATACTTTTTTTGTTTAAAGGCATTACATTACTTATTTCATAAAGTATTGTTCGGTCACGACCAGAGTCTATCAGCATATTATTACCATTTGGGGTTTGTATATAAATAGCATCTCCTTGACCAATGTTGAGCATTATTAATTTTAATGGTTTTTCTTTCGATATAATTAAAAACCAAAATATTATAAATATAATTATTAAAAACAAGGGTACAAAAATCAAGATTTTAATAGCTTTAGCTCTTTGCATATATATAGTATACTTTGTATATATAATAAATAAAATCATAATTATGCAACAATACACCGCAAAAACATTTAACATTCCTGATCTTGTTGGAATTTCAAAGCAAAATATAGATGAACATTTAAAACTATATACTGGGTATGTAACACATACGAATTTGGTTTTAGCTAAAATACAAGAATTATCTATTGATGCTGAAAATAATATGGGTTTAATTAGCGGACTACAACGTAGGTTTGGTTTTGAATACAATGGTATGCGTAACCACGAAGTTTATTTTGATTTACTCTCTGGCGGGGCAACTAATCTAAATGATGATAGTAAATTAAAAAACGCTATCATTAATCAATGGGGTTCGTTTGATGCTTGGCTTGATTTATTTAAATCAATTGCTACAACTCGGGGTGTTGGTTGGGCAATGCTTTATTATGATAGAAAAGAAAATAAACTTTTAAATTCTTGGGTTGATGAACAACATTTAGGTCAACTTCAAGATTGTGCTCTTGTTTTGGCACTGGATGTTTGGGAGCATTCTTATGTTGCAGATTATCAACCAAGCGGTAAGAAACAATATATTATCGATTTTTTTAAAAATTTAAACTGGGCTAATGTTGAATCAAATTATCTAAATGCTCTTCAGTAGATTTTTTGTTTGCCTTTATTGCAAAATAAATAATCATTCCATAGACAAACAATATTCCAACAATTGGGATATTGTTTTTGTATATTGCACTAAATGGTAATTCTCCAAAATTGTTTATAACAAATAAAATTATTTTTGAAATCGTATGAGTGATATATCCAAATGGTAAAACTAAAATATTTGATATTTGGCCAATAATTCCAGTTAAAAAACTAAATAACATTAGTAGTGGAATCATTGGTACAACTAAAATATTTGCAATAATTCCAACAATTGAAACTATCCCCATATTATATGCAATGTATGGCATAGTCATTATGCTTGCCGATATTGTACTAGCTAAAACATCTGAAATTTTTCTGTGAAAGTGTTTTTTTATAAAAAATTCAGCAATAGGGATTTGAAAAATTATTAAACCAAATGTTGCCAAAACCGAAAGATGTAATCCCATATCATACCGAAAAGATAATGGGTTAATGCTAATAATTATTAAAAATGCTAAAAACAAAGCCCAAAGCGCATTATATGATTTACCTCGATTCCGAGAATATAATAAAATAAAAGCCATTATCATTGCTCTTATTGCGCTACTTCCACCACCAGCCAAAAGAACAAATAAAAAGATACTAGATGCTCCTAAAATTGTTCTTGCTAATAAAGGTAAAGATTTTGTAATTTGAATTACTATTTCACTAATAATTGTTATGTTGTATCCAGACAATGCCACAATATGGGATGTGCTGGTTTTGGCTAAATTATTACGCAGTTCATTGTTGATACCTGATTTTTCTCCTAATAATATCCCCCGAGATAGAACCGAGCTATTTTCATTTAGATTTTTATCTAATGTATTACTAAAACTTTTTCTTATTTTAAATAAATAAAATTTTATTTTATTTCCTGAAAATCCATTGATTATTTCTATTTCTGGGTCACGGGTTATGCCGTATATTTTTGATAATGCTAAATAATTATCATATTCAAAATTTTTACCAGAGTCAGTTATAAAATCTTTTGGGTTTTCAATCTGGCCTTTTATTTTTAGAATTGTTCCATATTCTAAATTATTTGTATAAGGATTTGTAACAATTAAAATTCTTGAGCCATCTGTTATTTTTTGACCGTTGAGTTCTGTTATTTTTAATCTGTATCTATTTGAATTAATTCTTTCTTCTCCATAATCATCAATATAACCTAGAATTAAAACTTCTTCATTTGGAAAATTAATATCTATTTTTTCTACAATAAAACAAAAATAAACTACGCGACTCAATAATATAATTATTAGAATTATGCGTAGTACATTCCACATATTTATTTTTTATAAAACAATTTGCCTTAACTTTTCATATTCATTTTTTTCTCCTGCAAAAAATAAATATGGTTCATTCCCTGCCATTGATTTTGCTATTTGGTCTACAATTTCATTACCTGCTATTCCTGTATGGGCATCAACTCTTTTTAAATGGATTTTATGTTTCTTACTAACGTTATTCATGACTTCATCAATTTCCACCCAAAGCTCTTTGTTTAAAACTGACTTTTTATTTGCAGTACGCCAAGAATTTTTTTTCCAATTATGAATCCAACTAGTTATTCCATTACGGACATAATCCGAATCTAAAAAAATTACAATTTCAAAAGACTCATGAATATTTTGTAAATGTTTTAAAACATTTAACAATGCACAAAGCTCCATTTGATTGTTTGTTGCATGTTCGGATCTTCCCCCCATTTCGTTTATTTTATTATGTTTTTTATCCCAAACTAAATATGCCCAACCACCTCGTCCGGGGTTCCCTAATGCGCTTCCATCAGTATAAACAATAATCTCATTTGTCATATTTATATGATAACATCTTTTAATTTTATACGAACAATTCCTTTGTAAAGTTTTGAATCAATAGTTCCTACGATATGAGCTTTTGTGCCTATTTCAGGATTATTAAAATCAGAATTATTTTTATAATATGCATAAGCTCCAGCAGTTAACCCATTTTTGTCTCTAAAAATTATTTCAATATGAGCATTACCTGTACCAAAATTTCGAATATCTATTATTTCTACATTAAAAAACCCAAATATTGGTTCGTTAAATCCTTGTCCATAGGGGCCTATTTTGTTTATCGCATCTAGTAGCCCTGGTTTTAAAAGTGATATTGGTATTAATGTATCAATTTCAATTTTATTTTCATATCCTAAAATATTATCCTTTTCTATTTCTTTATAAGATTTATTTATTTCTTCGTGCAGGTTATAAATCTTTTCAGGGTTAATACTAAATCCTCCGGCTTCACTATGACCACCATATTCTGTAAAAGTATCACCTACTGCTCTATCCATAAGAGTATGCATGTTTATTGTTCCATTTCCTCGGCAGGATCCTTTGTATATTTCTTCATTGTCTTTTTCTGCTCTACCCCAAACCAAAGCCGGTTTACCGTAACCGTCAACAATCTTTGATGCCACCAACCCAAGCAATCCTACTTTCCAAGAAGGATGCCCAACTACAATTATTTCATCTTTGTCTTTTTCTGTTCGGGCAATTTCACGTTTAGCTTCTTTGACCATCAGGGCTACTAATTTTCTTCTTTCATTTGAAAGGGCTACTAATTTTTCAGCTAAAATTTTTGCTTTTGTTTGGTCTTTTTCCATTAATAAATTATATGCATCATATGCATTACCCATACGTGATGCCACATTTAATTTTGGAGCTAACATAAAAGCAATATCCCCTTGGTCTAAATCCTTCATGTATACTCTAGATGCAATAGCTAATGCCATAAACCCTGCCTTTGGTTTATTTTTTAATAAATTTATTCCTTCTTTAATAAAAATTTTATTTTCTGGAGTCAACGTAACCATGTCCGAGAGTGTTGCAAATCCAACATAATCAACTAGTGAACTTAAAAAATTATTTGGGATATTATAAAAATCTTTATATATAGTTTCAAATGCCCGAACTAATGTATAGATAACCCCAGCCCCGCACAATTCTTGGTTTGGATATATACTACCATTAATTTTGGGATGAATTATTGCATAAGCATTTGGTAATACTTGGGGCATTGTATGATGGTCAGTAATTATGACATCAATATTTTTTTCACTAGCATATTTTACGGCTTCTGTTGCCGTTATACCTAAATCAATTGTAATAACTAAACTACTTCCATCTTTTGAAATGTTTTCGATATGGTTTGTTGATAATCCATAACCTTCGGTATTTCTATCTGGAATCGATATTTTATAATTTGTGTAATTAATTATGTTAAACAAATGTGATATTACACAAGCCCCTGGGATACCATCACAATCATAATCCGCGTGAATTGTTATTAATTCATTGTTTTGGATTGCATTGTGTATTCTCTCAATAGATTTAGCCATATCTGGAATACTAAAAGGATCTCCATGTGAGCTACTTAAATCATTATGTAAATATTCGTAAGCTTTGTTTATTGTATCTATCCCTCGAGCAACTAAAATATCTGCAATTAGTGTTCCGTATTTTTGGTCTAGTTCGGGAATTCGCTCTCCAGTATTCTTTCTTAAGCTGTATTTGTTTAGTGACATAGTACAGATTATAGCATATGTCGATATTTCTCCCCTTGTTAAGGGGGAGATGTCATAAGACAGAGGGGGTGCTATATAACGCACCCCACCCTAACCCTCCCCGTGTCCAGGGAGGGAAAACAATATGCTACAATATACCCATGAATAACTGTATTTTTTGTAAAATCATCGCTGGCGAAATCCCAGCAGCTAAAATTTATGAAGATGAAGATTTTATGGCTTTTTTGGATATTAACCCAGTATCAAAAGGCCATACTTTAATCATACCCAAAAACCATTACCAATGGATGCAAGATGTACCAGATGAAATAATCAGTGGTATCTTTGTAAAAGCAAAAAAATTAATGATTAATCTAAAAGAAAAATTAGATTGTTACTATGTTCAAGTTGTTATAGAAGGTAAAGATGTCCCCCATTTTCATATTCATCTTATCCCTGGTTATCTTGAACATAAGTCGGCGGAATGGTTCCATACAAAATATGAAGAAAATGAAATGCAAATTTTTATAGATAAATTAAAAATGTAAAATAAAAAAACTCCGCAGGAATGAATCCACGCGGAGCATATATATTCAGTAACTCAGCCAAATAATTAATTTTTCGGAATATAGATATGTCCGAAAAATGGAACAGCATCCCTTTGTATGTCTTTTTCAAAAACATCCACACCATGTTCGCTAGCCGTTAATTTTCCAGCGGTTAAGAAAGGAGCTTTTCTTCCAAAGAAAACCCAAACTTTACCCTCATGATATTCAAGGTTTATTTTATTACCTTGTTTATCAATTAGGTATAAACCAGAATGGCTTTGATATCCCGACAAAGTTATAAAACTTTGGTCAAAATGTTTGCCGGCAACCGTAAATTTTTTCTTTGCTTTATCGTATGCTACAAATCTAGAAACCTGCAAGGCTTGAGACATTGGGTCTAAATATAATTTATATAACCCAAACTCTGGCATAATCTCATCAATTGCTTTTACGATTTCTTGAGATTTTTCTTGAAAAGCACTGTAGACTTTTTTAGAGTTGTTCAGTAAACAAACAAGCTCGTTTGGCCATTCACCTTCACCAAGCTTTTTGTTTAATTCGGCCTCTATAGTTGGGTAACCATGGAAACACCATTTGTCATCTTTACCTTTTTTACTTGTTCTGTAAAAGATTCCACGGTCATGTTCTTCTGCCTCGGGGTCTGTACAATAATTTAGACCTGGATTTTTAGATGTTATAGCCTTCATTGGCTCCATACACCTTTCAAAGTCTTCCTTCGTTAGGTTTATGTCAAATTCCGAATACCCATTACGAATCAAATCATTTACTGCTTTTTCAAAGTCATTTAATTTTTTCATGTTTTAAATCATTAATTTACCCAATTAAACAGCTTAACAGGTTAAAAGTCAAGGCGCCACATGTGGCGCCTTGTTATACATAGGCAAGACCTATGTAGTATTTTGTTTAACTATTTTAGTGCGTCTATCCCAACTAATTTGCCATCAGCTAGGTAATCCAGTGTTGCTCCGCCCCCAGTTGAAACAAAAGTAAATTTACTGCGCATTTTCATTTCATCAATTATTTCATCAGTATCTCCCCCACCAATTATTACTTCGGCACTTGACTTGGCTAACAATTTTAATAAATCTTTTGTACCATAATCTACTTTACCAATTGGTCCATTAAAAACAATTAACTTTGCTTTTTCAATTAATGGTTTGATTCTTGTCAAACTCTCTGTACCAACATCAACTATTACATCCATCTTTTCTACTTCTTCGATTGCTATAGTTTCTAGCTTCTTTTTTCGATCAACTACTACATCCATTGGTAATAATAATTTTGGATTTTTAACAATTTGTTTCAAACCTTTTACGTCATCTTCATTTAATGATTTACCAATTGGGTAACCACGCTCTTTTAATAATGTATTGGCCAATGCCCCACCAACAAAAACCGCATCCGCTAATACTAAAAATTTTTTTATTAAAGGTAGTTTTGTATCAAACTTGGCTCCACCTAAAATAAACAAAAATGGATGTTTTGGTTTTAAAACCTTATCAAGCATTTTAACTTCTTTTTCCATTTGCAGTCCAGCAAAGCTTGGAATTAATTTCGGTACGCTTACAATACTGGCATGTTTTCTATGTGAAACTGAAAAAGCATCGTTAACATATGCATACCCCAGTGATGCTAAAAATGTGCTAAATTTTTTATCGTTTTCTTTTTCGCCTGGGAATCTTCGCACATTTTCTATTAATAGTATTTCACCATTACATAATTTGTCCGCACTTTCACGGATTATTTCGGGGTTGGTGCTGGTTTCAAAATAGCCTTTGTATTTTTTTGTATGTAAATATTTTGCAATTGGGGTTAAGCTTTGTTTACCATCATCCCCAATATGCGCCAAGATTATTATATTTGCACCTTTTTTGATAAGTAAATCAATAGTTGGAAATGTTGAATCAATTCTATAGGTATCTAAAATTGTACCTGTTTTTTTATCTATTGGGACATTAAAATCTGCACGCAGTATTATGTTTTTGCCTTTTATTCCAGTTAGTTTTGTGACACTTTGCATAAATTTATTTATCTTTTTATTTGATTAATAATTTTTTTTATTTCATTTAAATCCAAGCTTGCTCGCCCTAATAATATTCCATCGATGTGATGCACGGACATTATTTCTTTTGCATTTTCACTATTAACAGATCCACCATAAATTATTGGAATTTCTCCCCCACTATTTTTACCAAATAAATCAACTAATTTTTTACGGATCACTATTGCCATTTCGTAAATCTCATTTTGGTTAGCTCCCCGAATTGAATCTTTACCAATTGCCCAGACTGGCTCATAAGCAATAGTTATATTTTTTGAATTAATTTTTTTTATATCAATTAATGCAGTTTGTATCTGATCTTCTACAAAATGAATATGTGATGCATCATTATGTCTTTCTGTTTCACCAACACAGAGTATGATATTCATGTTTTTTGTTAATGCATTTTCAATTTGGCGTGCAATGTCTTTGTTAGTTTCACCTTTTGTACGTCTTTCGCTATGACCTATTATTGTATTTTTAATTCCAATAGAATTTATTTGTTCGGCACTAACTTCACCAGTATGAGCTCCTCCGTTTTCTTTTGATATGGTTTGGCTATAAAGATTGATGCTTTTACCTAGTTCCTTTTGGGTAGGGTAAAGAAATACAAAAGGTAATGCGATCCCAAAGTTAATCCATTTATTTTCTTTTTTGAGTTTAATATAGCCTTTGGTTAAACTAATCATTTCTTTTAAAGTATTTGGGTTTTGTTTCAAATTTCCAATAACTATTGTTTGTTTTGACTTCATGAGAATATTATAGCACAAAACCCCGCTTGCGCGGGGTTTTGTGTAGGCATTTGTTTGTATTAATAACCGTTAAGGCATATACTCACAATGGTAGTATAGCAAGTTCTAAGACATTTGTCAACCCCGTAGTGAGTTTATATCTACTACAGGGTCAAGCTTTTTGGGGTATTTATTCATTTATTACCCTAAAAACCTCTTCAATTGTTGTTTCACCTTTTATTGCTAGCATTAATCCGCTCTCCAACAGTGTCATATTTTCAGTATCTTTTAGCTTATCTGTTAGTTCTTTTGTCGTAAAGTTCTTTAGAATAAGGTCTTTTATGGGTTCATTAACTTCTATAACCTCATATATTGCTATTTGGGCGCTATTCGGGTTGATATTCTTAGTTGGTTTATAAAAACCAATATCTCGCCAAGTATCATTGTGCCCAATTATATTTTCTTCTTTTAGTATTTTTAACATATGGTCCAAATTTATATATTTTGAAAGTTCGATTAATTCAGTATCGTTCATAAAGTATTTTTCTTTATCTATCCCCAATCTTTTAACTAATCGTTGGTTTATTATAATTTTTAAATTAGATGCAATTAAAAAATTAGGCACCATCATTTGTTTAAGTCTATTTATTGATTCGGGTATTGTATTTGTATGGATTGTGCTAAAAATTAGTTGGTTGTTTGATCCAGCGTTAAATACCATGTTGGCTGTTTCCTCTTCTCTTATCTCTCCTACCATTAGTACATCAGGGTTTTGTTTCAATATACTACGTAAACCATTTGGGAAATTAAATCCAATTTCGGGATTAATTTGAGTTTGGTTTATAAATGGTAATTGGTATTCAACAGGGTCTTCAATGGTTGATATATTTAAATGACGGTCGTTAACCATATCAAGCATTGTGTAGATTGTTGTTGTTTTACCAGAACCACTTGGACCCCCAACTAAAATGATTCCATTTTTTTTATGAAGAGCTGCATGAATTTTGTTTAATGTTTTTCCAAAAAATCCAAGACTCTCCAGTGTAAATCCAATTCTATTTTCTCTTATTATATGAATTACAGCTTTTTCCCCAAAATAAACTGGAGTTAAAATAGTTCGAAACATTATTTTAATACCGGATTCTTCTATTTCAAATTTACCTTCCTGAGGATAGCTATTGATATTTAAATCTAATTTTGAAAGATATTTTATTCTTGAGATTATTCCTGAATTTAATTTATAAGGTAAAGACATTATATGATATAGTCTGCCGTTATTGCGGTATCTTATAACAATTTCATTGTGATGAGGTTCAATATGAATATCACTTGCATTTTCAAGTAGTGCATATGAAATTATTAAATCTAAAATTTTTGTGATATTTAAATCAATAGCCAAATCATCAAGGCTAATTATTTGTTTTAAGGTTGTGATTTCTTTTTCAATTTTGTTTATAAATTCTTTTTTTAATATTGTTTTGTAATTATTGATTGCGTATTCTAAACTTTTTGATGTTGTTAATCTTGGTAGAAATTTTATTTCTTGGTTATTTTTAACTTCTTCCAAAAATTTTAAATTATCAGTGTCCAGTAATGCAATTTCAACATTATTACCATTTTTACTATAAGGTATAAAATTATAATTTCTGCAAATAATCTCTGGGATTATAGAAAATATTTCAAAAGGGATATCTTTTTTATTTAAATCAACAAAATGCATCCCCAATACATGGGCATTTGCTTTTTGAGCCGTTTCTTCATTTATTTTAGCTTGAGAAACCAAAACATTTGTCAAACTATCCCCTGTTTTATAGGATTGTTTTTCTGCTAAATCAATATCATTTGGGGTTACCAAATTCAAATTTAATAAATAACTTTTTAATGCTTCTGTGGAAACATACATATACAGCTATTATAGCATAAGAGTTTAAAAATATTAGAGCTTTTAGTCCTCATCCCCGACCTTTCTCCAGTAAAACTGGAGAAGGGAGTGTGGTTTTATTGCGATTTCCATCTCTACCTTGTGGAGAGGGATGTAAGGGTGAGGTGAAGTGCAGTTTTTCTTTTGCGTCTTTTACACCGCTGGGGTATAATTATAGATATGATAAAGAAAAGTAAAATTCTCGCATTATTAATAATCGGAGCTCTCTTTAGTGGGGCATTAGCAATCTCTGCTTTTACAGAGCCAACAACTAGTCCAAGTAATACAAATTCTGCAGTACCAATAAATATTGGTAAGGACCCACAAATACGCGGAGATAAATTAGCAATTGGTGACGGTGCTACAACTGCTAATTCTTCTTATTTAGATTCTAATACTTTATATGTTTCAAATGTTTTAGGACTCGATGCCTTAACTGTTCGAGAGAATGCAACATTTTTAGGAAATGTAGAAGTTGATGGTATTATGACAGTTGCAGGAGCACTTCGAGTACCAGTACTTTATGTACCAGCTAGTAAGGCCCAAGACAGAGCCAATAATTTAAGTACAGATTATGTTAATTATGAATATAATCCTTCTAGTAATTTAACTACAGGAATATATTTAGAACCAGGAACTACTACAAACTTAGGTCGGGGGTCTTGTGTTCGAGTTACAAATACAAATTGTCCAAGTGGTTATATTTTGTCTAAATTTAACCCTTCAACTGGGGTTAGTAGTTGTCGAAAAATAGATCCAGTTAGTAATCCAACCTCATTAAGTAGCTGTTAATAATAATTTTATGGATAATATAAATATACCTACCCCACCAAATAATAATTTCATGGATAAACTTCATAAAGAACATCCTATGAAAGTAAAATTGATCATCATTTTTTCAATATTACTTTTAGTTGTTTTAATAGTTTTATTTGTTTTAAATAAACCTAAAAAACCTGTAAAAGTTTATACCCCAGAACAAAAAGCCGAACAAATGAAAGAAGTATTAGATAGGACCAAAGAACAAGGCGTCCCCCCAATAAAAGACCAATTAGACATAATGAAGCTTAATGCACAATAATATGATTAAAACAAAAAAATATACTTCATATATAATATTAATTATAATCGGGCTTGGTTTTGGTATGGGGTTAACTTATTTAAATGCAAACTATGTTGATCCATCTAATACTGCTCCTAGTAATAATACCCCTGCTCCAATTACAACATCAGATGTTAGTGGTGATAGCCCTTTTGTAAAAATTGGAAAATTAGGAATTTATACAGCGTCAAATCCTCTTCAAGATTCACGGTTGAATGATGATGCTTTGGTTGTAGCTGGTCAAACATCTAGTGGAGCAATGTCTGTATCTGGTAGTGGTAGTATTAATTCTGAAATTCCAGATTCTGGTAGCACAAATCATTCATTTATATTTGGGAATTCAATGGATACAAATTTATGGCAAACATTTAATGGCCAACCAAGAAAATTTGCTGTAAATGACTATACAAAAACTGCTAGAATTGTTGTGGGGTCCAGCAGTGCATCACCAGCAAATTATAATTTGTATGTTGATCCTTCTTTAGAATTACCAATAAATATTGGTTACACACCTGGTTCCTCTGGCCCAACAGGTGCATATTGTTATTTAACAGCTGATGATTTAAAAAATAAAGGTTGTCCTTATGATTATACTATTGATCAATCTACATCATACCCAATAACTAGTGTAGCAACTTATATGCAACAAATTATACCAGGTACCGGTAGTGAAATAGTTGCAAGGTGTTATGTGCTTACTCCATACATAACATCTACTGGTAGAAATCATAATCGTTGTTATTAAAAATAAACCCCCTTCAATAGGGGTTTTATTTTATCTAAAATTATAGAAATATATTTTAAAATAAAAAATGCCATATCGGTTTGATCCGATATGGCGTTAAAAGGTTTTTATTTGTTTATTTTTTCATAAACTTTCCAGTTGTAAAGCCAGAAATGTTTACAAAGTATAAACCAGGAGTAAGTGTTGAGATATCAACCTCCCCTGTAGAAAGGACAGAAAAAACAGTTTGACCATCGAGATTGGTCACATTTACCAGGGTCTCTTTTATAAGACCGGCAATAGTGATTTTTTCACTAGCAGGGTTTGGGTAAATTGTAACCTTTGGCAAGGTTAATTTTTTATTAAACCCAGTTCCAGTGCTGTGCGGGGTTAATTTAGCAACGAAGTTGTTACCAAACCCGTACACTGCACCAGTAGTGTTTTCAAACACGTAATCTATAACAGGGACTATTCCTAGCCCATGACGATCTTGGAAACGGTGATAATAATTGTTCCAAAAATCAATTGTGTCTGCCCGTGGGTCACGGATAGGATAGATTATGGTTTTAGGAATAACAGAATCCACATTAGGTGTAAATTCATAAAAGTTTTCCTTTACTCCAAGAGCTTCTTTTGAAGCAATATAATACGCGTCGTTATCTGTGATGCGTACATACCACTTTTCATTATGAAGTTCTGGTAGTTTTGAGCCAGCAATTATGGGTGTCCATTTTCCGTTACGCATTTTATATAACGTAGACGAAAATTTATGGAAATCCATAGATGTAGTCGCCATATACAGGCTATCCCCAATCAATCTAATCTTACATCCACCGTGTTGAGAGACAGATCTATCAATAGAAACCTCCCCTGTATTAGGGTTTAAAATTCCCATTCCAGCACCAGCGTTCTCAAATCCTAAATAGATTTGGTTTTGGTATTCAGAAACAGTATAAAGGTCTCTTAGTGTAGAACCACCAGAACCATAATTTACGTCAATTTCTTTGATCAAATTCCCAGCTTTGTCTAAAACCATTACGTATTTGTATCCGAAGATATAAATATTATTACCACTTTCATGGTAACCATAGTAGTTCCGATTAACTTGATTTTGAATTTGTGTATAAACCACAGAGTCATTTTTTATAACAGCTCGGTAAATCTTTATACTATCAAAAATAAAGAATGTTTCAGGATTAGACGATTGATGCAGATACATTGGATTTACGGGGTCACCAGTCCAATTGGTATTTGTGTTACCAAACTGTCCGGTGGCAGTATTGAATACTGCTAAAGGTTGTAAGTTTTGCAACCCTCCAACAGTTGTTGGAGTAGTTCCAGAATTTTGCTCAACCGGGAAGACAACTTTGTCTCCTAGTTTAAAAAACTGGTTACGATTTCCATCTTGAGGGATATTAAAATTCCCCTCAGAAACTGAATCCCAATACAACTTGGTTGTTATTGGGTTTTCCTGTCCTTTACTTGTTAAGGAGCAAGCAATCAGCCCTAAAAGGGCGAAGAATAAATTTTTCATAATTTCAGATTTTTATTTATTAACACCATTATACCACTTTTTTTGAGATAAATCCAGTTTTTACACAGCATGGGGATAACCCCATTAGAGCTAACTGTTATAAATATAACCTACCTCTAACGGGGCAGGCCCTCTTTTATGTTTAATTTATCCCCCGTTAGAAGTCGATCTTGTGTTATGCCGACCGAAAAGTTCTAACGGGGTTTTGCATATAAAATTATAGCTTGGTATAATATAAGCATGTCTAAAAAAAATATCTTTATTGTAACTCTTTTTGCTTTAATTTTTACAGCTTCATTTGTTACGGCCGATTATGTTGGTCCAGCCAGTTCCCCACCTAATGGTAATACTCCTCCTGTTTTAAAAACAGAATCTGAAAATCCTAATAATAAAGATTTTCTTTATGAAAAAATTGGTACTGGTAACGGTAATCTATACCCAGCATTAAGCCAGCTTGCCAATGGTTCATATTTTGGAGTTACTGAAAATGGTCAAGCTTATGGTCTTTTTAGTGATAAATCTGTAGTTGTGGGGAATACAATTATTTCAGATGATTTTACTGTAAGTTCTAGAAATACCTCTGACCCTTTTGATCAATATACAAATCAATTTTCATATTTATCTTTCCCTACTAATACTTCTACCACTGCTAAAAAAATTGAAGCGTTAATAAATGGAGTTTTGTTTTCAAAAGTTTCAGTTGCAAATGATGTAGGCGCTTCAAATTCATATAGTTTAGAGCTTTCAACTTTAAATAATACCCCCACTACAAATATTGGTCTTGGTAATACTTGCAGTCTTTATCCGCAAGATATAGGAACAAAAATTATGGACGATCTTGGTTGTCCAGCAGGTAGTTATATGAGTATGTACCAAACCCCAAGTTTTTCTGGAGCAATTTCATCTACTAATAATACAAATAATCAAGTTGTAGCGCAGTGTACATATTTTAGACCAGTTAATAATCCAATAATGTTTGATTGTCACCAATCAGAAACAGAATTCTTTGTTGGCAGTCGTTTTTTACTTGCTTATGGTGGGCGTCTTAATCCAACAGGACAAAAAGGAAAGGCATTTTTAGTTCGTGGCGGACAAACTTCTCCTGGAAGTTGTGTTTTCGAAGCCAAGGTTTCAACTTTACAATTTAAAAATCCAAAAATTCATGGAATAGTATATAAATATGATCCAGTTGGAGCATCATGGAATATAATTGCACAATCTGGACCAACACAAACCAGTACAATGAGTATCCCTTATAGTTGTAATACAGTCGATCAGTATAAAAGAGAATGGGTAATTACTGATGATTATGGGCAGTGGTATTCACCAACTCTTGATAATGGTAACGGGGTCCCAAATTGGGACAGTGACCCTTATTGGTCAAATTCATTCTAAATGTAAACAAAAAATTCCTTCGATTGAAGGAATTTTTTGTTTACATTTTTTCAACTGTTTCGATACCTAAAATTTTTAATGCTTTGGTTGTAGTCTCTTCTACTGCATTTAAGATTGCTAATTTTTCAGGAACTTGGTCGCTATCATCAAGTATTTTTTCAACTGCGTACCATGAATTAAATACTGATGCTAATTCCAATAAATAATGCGCTACTGGATGTACTGATAGATGTTCTCTTGAACTATTTAACATTATTTTATAGCTATGAATTTTTCTAATGACATCTTTTGCGATATTTCCAGTTATTTTTTCAGGATCTATTTTTATATTACGATTTGTAGCTTCTTTTAAGATTGATTTAATGCGGGCAACAGTATATAGAATATACACCCCACTATCCCCTGTTAAATTGATAGATTCATTTATATCAAATGCCATATTCATATTTTTTTCGCATTTCAATATACTAAATTTTATTGCCGCGAGTGCGATTTTTTCTGTTAGTTGTGGCTCTTCCAGAACCTGTAACCTAGAAGCTAGAAGCTTGTTTTTTACGGTATCAATCAAATCATCAATTAATAAAACTGTCCCTTCGCGTGATGCCATCTTTTTAAAATTGCCATCAATATCTTTTAGCCCCATGTACCCATATGTAATATGGATAAAGTCGGATAGTTTACCAATGCCCAACTGTTCACACACAGCAAACATTTGTTTCATTGCTAGACTTTGCTCGGGGCCAATAACCCAAACCAGTTTATCTGCATTGTAGTGTTTCTTTTTTAAATCCGTCAGGGCAATGTCTTGAGTTATATATAGTGCTGTACCATCATTTTTTAGTAAAATAGTCTCTGGAATATTGTATACCTCTTCTATTTGAGTTAATACTGCGCCATCATCCAGCTTTTTAAATATCCCTTTTTGTAAACCAAGTTCGATATATTTTTTACCATCTTCATAATGTTCATGTTCATGCCAAACTTTATCCCATTTATTCCCCAAACGAGACAATGTTATATCCATCCCCGCATGTGAATAATCCAGTATTTGTTGCCATAGTGTCCAAGTATTCTTATCTTTATTTTCCCAATCAACTACCATTTGGCGAACAATTTTTTCAACTTCACCAGTGGTATCGTTTTTAATCAAATCACTACAATATACATAACAGTCCGCTACAAAAACATCTGGACGCATCCCTTTTTCATTCGGTGTGTACCACTCTTCCGGATTATTTATCCATTCTTGTAGACTGTTCTCTTTCCCTGATTTTTTCATTAATACTAAAAATCCGTACATGGCTTTGGCCATTGCAATTCCACGATTATTATCCACTGCATCACGGGTAACTACCCCACCACAAACTTCTATCAAGTTAGATAAACTCATTCCCACCAAATTATTTCTTAAATGCCCCAAATGCATTGCTTTGTTAGGGTTAGGGCTAGTGTGTTCTATCACCCAATGTAATCCTGTATCAGTATTTAAACTAAAATTATCATTTTTATTTTCTAAAATATTTTTAATTAAATCAGAATTTGCTTTTTTTGATAAAAATATATTTATTAACCCCGGTCCAGCAACTTCAGCTTTTTCTATTACTCCACCGTTATTTTCATTTATATAATTACAAATATTCTGAGCAATATCTTTTGGTCCGCCAGCGGGCGGGTTACTTATTTTTTTAATTCTTAGTGCAATGTTTGTTGTAAAATCACCATGTTGGGTGTGTACCGGTAATGATAAATCCACTGGTAAATTCTCTCCACCAACTGTTAGATTATTTTTTATATAGTTTTGGATTAGCTCTTGCGTAAAATCAAAAGCTAAATCTTTTTTTATTACATCGGACATTTTATTTTCTATTGTTCTTTAATTTTTGGGCCTTTTAGTGGAGCACAACGGTGCGATGAAGTATAGTTTGGACAATTTGGATCACAAGGGTCATTACATACTATTGGGCAAGTTGTTTTAATTTCGATTGTTGCTGTACTTGATAGTGGTGGATTTGTAGGATAATCCTCTTCAACACAGCTAGACATTGTATAAGAATGATTCCCTACTCCAATCATTCCTGCTGGGAATTGGTAATGATTATCAAAATTTGATTGATTCCCAGTCCAACCAGCATCAGTCCAGTTTTTTTGACAACTATTGGCTTGCAAATTTGACCCAATATAATGGATATCAATATTTTCACTAGTTTCATAACATGCCTTTGAAGCCGTTACAGATAAACTTCCAGGAGTTAAATTACAATCTCTGGTAATTGTGTCACCAGCTGTAAATGGAGTAATTCCATCAATTTTCATACAGGTTAATGAATATAATATATTTCCAGTTTGTGTTACAGCTCCAGTTGTTGATATATGATTTGTTCCATCTTGAATAATAGTTGTACTATTGCCCCATCCACTAACACTGGTCGATCCATTAACTTTTGCTACACAAGAATTTGGATAAGCATTACTTACACTATATGTAATTTTAGCTCCGGTATTTGTACAAGTTATTTCATTTGGGTCATTTGTACCATTATCAACAACATTTAATGACATTACAGGGTTTGATACAACAACACTTGTGGTCTTTACACCTGATCTTCCTGTTCTTGATGGGCTAGGCGGGGTTACATCTTCACACCATAGTTCCCAGTCTGTTGTTACTTTTAAGTCTGCCACATTTAATGTTCCATTACCATTATTACCAGTAAACCCTTGTTCCATAACTCCATTTTTATAAAGTGTAGCATTACAGCCATATGGGGCATTACTTATGCTGTAGTTTAGTGTGACATCATCATCATAGTTTACGCTAGCAGGTGCTGACAAGGTTATAATTGGAGAAGAATAATCAAGTTCTACTAAGACTTCTGCTGTTCCGGTTTCTGTACCATATGTACAAGTTAAACCAAAAACATTTGGTGTTCCAGAAAGAGTTCCAATATTTTTGTTATCGGATAAATTTGAAATAACTGTACTGTCCCAATTTGTATTTGTGGGAGAACTATACACTGTTACTGTATCACAAGAACTAACCCCCGTTATATCCCAATCAATTGTTACATTTTGGGTATAATTTGGTTTTGATGGTGTTGCAGTAAGAGTAACTATAGGTTTGCTATTATCTGAAAGACAATCCTTCCCAGTCGAAACATCACAACTAACTGGAGATATAAATTTTATCCAGCCGACACCTTGTCCATATTCAGAATTATTTGGGTCACCACTACCACCACCCCAAGCGTAACCTTGGAAAGAATTTGTTGAAGTAGAATATGTAATACTAAAATTTGTACCCTTGAAACCTATCCAGCCATCAAGCCCCCCAAGTTCATTACTAGGTTTTAGTGTTCCGCTACAGCCTGTTTCGTATACAAAACAAAATCTTGCGTATCCAACCATCTCATAACTGCCGTTAGTATTTTTTATCATATGAACATCACAATCATTCCCTCCTTTTTCATTTATAACACAAGCCTCATTCCCACTTGGGAAATTACTTAACCCCCCAAATTTAATGTATCCATAGTTTTCACTGTATGCATAACCTGTAAATTCCCATGTATCACGGTTAAATGTAACTTTATAATCTGCTCCATTAGCAGTATTTGATCCGCTAGAAGTATTGTTTAAATTTATCCAACCAATTCCCCCTGGTGGGTTTGTTCCGTCATCTGCTCCCCAAAGATATCCTTTGACATCTACACATTTTTGGCTCCCATTACAGTTGTATTCTGCGGCATTGGAAAAATTTAAAAACCCAAATATTCCAAAAAATACAAAAAATAAAAATAAGAATTTTTTCATACATTTATTATATCAATTTATATATACTCTTTGCAATACAAGATTTCTTATGGTATATTCATTTTGTATTACAAGTTAATAATTTAAGTACAAGTTAATATGTTGGATTTAAAAACAATGAAAACCGCTCTTGAAGCCTTGGGTGAGGAGCGTAAAATCCCAAAAGAAAAGGTTATCGATGCCATTGAACAGGCTTTTGCCGCCGCTTATAAAAAAGACTACGGTAAAAAAGGCCAAATTGTTCGTGCCCAAATGGATGTAGAGACCGGTAAATTAGACTTTTATCAAGTTAAAATTGTCGTTGATGACAGTGTAGTTCGGATAGTTAACCAAGAAACCGAAGATGTCGATTATGATGAAAACGATACTCG
Organism: uncultured Candidatus Saccharibacteria bacterium; assembly: GCA_964401705.1. Taxonomy (GTDB): domain Bacteria; phylum Patescibacteriota; class Minisyncoccia; order Phycocordibacterales; family UBA9973; genus 2-01-FULL-33-17. Next base: position 7,328 of record CAYNZJ010000004.1, on the reverse strand, counting down.
GGTTCGTTATAATGACGAACATCATATTTTTATAAATGATGCTCAAATGATCAAATCCGGAGCAGCTCTCGAGGATGAAATAATTTTTCCTTTGGAAGAACATACCGAATTTAGTCGTATTGCTGCCCAAACTGCTAAACAAGTCATAATGCAAAAAATCCGTGAAGCAGAGCAAGAAGTAATTTTAGCTGAATTTGGGGCAAAAGAAGGAGATATCATTACCGGGACAGTTGATAAAATCGAACGTGGAATGGTTTCTATTGCTATTGGCCGAGCCTTTGCAATAATGACTCCTGAAGAGCAAATCCCAGGCGAATATTATCGTCGTGGGGAGAGAATTCGAGGTTATTTATATAAAGTTGAACAAGGTCCACGTGGAATTTCTATTCGAATTTCTCGGACTCATCCTAAATTTATTGAAGCCCTATTCGCAATGGAATGTCCAGAAATCGCTAATGGTACAGTAGAAATAAGAGCTATTGCTCGTGAAGCCGGACAAAGAACAAAAATTGCTGTAGTTTCACACGATACTAGTATTGATCCAGTTGGTGCATGTGTTGGTCAAAAAGGTGTCCGTGTAACAACTGTTATGAATGAACTACATGGTGAAAAGATAGACATAATCCCTTGGGATGAAGACCCAGCATTGTTTGTGGCTAATTCTTTAGCTCCAGCTCGAGTATTTGATATTTTGATAGATGATGAATCTCATACTGCCGAAGTTGATGTCCCAGAAGATCAATTATCATTAGCTATTGGTCGTGGTGGACAAAATGTTCGCCTTGCTGCCAAGCTTACCGGTTGGAAAATTGATATCAAAGGTAATGATGCCCAATATACAAGCACTGAAGAAATCATGGAAGATACTTTTGAAGAAATAAGTGAAGAAGAACAAGGTTACGATACAAATGAATTAAATAGTTTAGAAGAAGTCGAAATACCATCACTAGATGATAGTGAAACATTAAAAGTTAATCCGTCAGTTGACGAGGACGAATAATATGGCAAATATAAACATGAAACCAAGCAAATACATGTACAACTTGTTACATGTATTACCAGCTTTTGTTGATGAAGAAAAAGGTATTGTGAATACTGTTCTTGAAATAAGTGCAGGTACATTAAATAAATATGAAATTATTACAGAATCTGGCCAACTAAAACTTGATCGCGTAGGGTATTCATCTCTCGCATATCCAGTAGCTTATGGTGCAATCCCTGGCACACTTGATGGTGATGGTGATGCTATTGATGTATTAATTGCAAATGTTACTGAACCATTAGTTGCAGGGTGTTTAGTTGAAGCTCGAATAATTGGGATAATGAAGTTTGAAGATTCTGGTGAAATGGATGATAAAGTCATCGCTGTTTTGTCTGATGACAAAAGAATGGACCATATCCAAAAACTAGAAGATTTAGGTGAACATATAATTAAAGAAACACAACATTATTTTGAACATTATAAAGATTTAAAAAAACCAGGACTTTGTAAAGTTCTTGGGTTCTTTGATACACAAGAAGCAATCAAAATAATTAAAGAATGCGAGGAGCGTTATACAAAAGATTATTTACCAAAATTTGAAGAATAATTATGTCAGCAAAATATACAAAAAAAGAATTAGAAAATTCTCGTGTTGAGATTAGTGGAACAATTCCATATGAAGATTTAGTTATACATGAAGAAATAGCTCTTGCAAGACTTGCAAAAGAAATAGAAATTGATGGTTTCCGCAAAGGCCAAGTTCCCCCAGCTACCGCTCGCCAATATTTACAAGATATGGCAATACTTGAAGCAATGGCGGAAGAAGCTTTAATGAAAGAATACGGTGACATTATTACAAATCATGCACCGGATGCTATTGGTCGCCCAGATATTAACATCACAAAGATTGCTCGGGATAATCCAATGGAATTCAAAATGACTGTTACTGTAATGCCAAAAATAAAATTAAGTGATTATAAAAAAATTGCTAAAAATGAAAACAAAAACAAACAAACAGTAGCGGTAACTGATGAAGAAGTTGAAAAGTCTCTAGCTGAATTACAAAAGATGCGTGCCGGTGGTCCCAAGACTCACACTCATGAAGACGGTAGTGTTCATGATGAAAATCATAATGAAATTAAAGAAGAAATAAAACTTCTTGAATTAAATGATGAATTTGCGCAAAGCTTTGGTGATAATTTCAAGACACTTGATGATTTGAAAAACAAAATCCGTGAAAATATGCAAAAGGAAAAAGAAATGATTGAAAGCGACAAAATTCGAATGGCAATTGGTGAAAAAATAATTGATGAAATGGAAACCAGTATCCCTGATTTACTAATCGATGGTGAGATTGAAAGAATGGCATACCGGATGGAATCCGACCTTGCAAATTCTGGAATGAATCTAGATGAATACGCAAAGATGATTGGTAAAAGTATGGATGATATTAAAACCGAATGGCGCCCATCAGCTGAGAAGCGTGTGAAACTCCAATTAGCACTGGATGAAATTGCAAAATTAGAAAATATCACACCAGATGCCGATCAAGTTGAAAAAGAAGTAGAACAATTAAAAGCAATGTATAAAGATCTTGATCCCCTTCGCGCAAAACTATATGTTGAATCTCAATTAAAAAACGAAAAAACTTTTGAATTCCTAGATGCACAATAGAAAATAGGTTTCACAAAATATTTTTTTCAAAAGTCCTACGCCAAAGGATCCTCGGACATTTTTCAAAGAATATTTTGTTCCACTACAAAACCCCTTAAATGGGGTTTTGTTTTGTGGTATACTAGCTTTATAAAACTAATTTAAATTATATATGAGTTATTTAATCCCCACAGTTATTGAAAAATCACCCCAAGGTGAGCGCGCATATGACATTTATTCACGTCTTTTAAATGAACGCATTGTCTTTTTAGCGGGTTCAATTAACGATGAAGTTGCTAATGTTGTTATTGCTCAACTACTACATCTTGCGCATCAAGACCCTAAAAAAGATATTTCCCTTTACATTAATTCCCCAGGTGGGCATGTTCATGCTGGAATGGCAATAATAGATACAATGAACTTTATCAAACCCGATGTATCTACTATTTGTGTTGGTATGGCAGCATCTATGGGCGCAATGCTATTATCTGCTGGTGCAAAGGGTAAAAGGTTTGCATTGCCTAATAGTGAAATTATGATTCACCAAGTTCTAGGTGGTGCCGAGGGTCAAGCTAGTGATATTGAAATTGCCGCTAAACATATCCTAAAAACTAAAGAAAATTTAATTAAAATCCTTTCCAAAAATACTGGTAAATCTAATGCTCAAATAGAAAAAGATATGGACCGCGACAACTGGATGGGATCCCAAGAAGCTAAAGCTTATGGAATCATTGATGAGGTCTTAACGAAAAATAAATAAACAATAATTATAATATATTGACAATACCCCACAAAAGGGGTATTGTTTATATTAATAAAAAAATTATAAAATGAAAACAACAGAAAAATTAACCGCCAGAATCCTTTGGGAAAAAGGTTTAAAACCATCGTATGACAGATCTTGGGGTGGTTTATTCCCCAGACTTAACTCGGAAATTCAAATTTCATCATTTTTTGGGATCGTTGGTTTAATCGTAGCTATGGTCTCAATTAAACAAAAGGCCGAAATTTTGATGATTGTGGTCCCAGGATTTATTTTTGTCGTCCTTGCAATTTTTGGTTGCTTTAAAGTCTATAAAATGGGCTCTTGGAGTAAAGCATTAATAAACAAAGTTCATGTTGAAGGGCTAATCAATGGTTTCCAAAAAGAAATCGAAGAGATAAAGACCCCTCTTATTGAAATAGAGAAATCCTTAGGGGAAAAGTTGGAAGAACACAAAAAATTATGTTTAGAAATTGAGTCTATTGACTCTGAGCAAAAACAAGATGACCTAATCCGTCTTAATGAGGATTTAGATAAAATAAATGAAGAGATTCTTGAACTTCAATCTATCGTTGCAGGGGAAAAAGATAAATTAAATCCTCTTGAAAAAGAAGTTGAACAATTAAAACTTCTTTTTTATGGGGACGGAGAAAAGAACGTTATAAAACCTTCTATCTCTATATAAAAATACTGGCAAAATGGTCTATATAACCATTTTGCTATTTTTTATATCTATATTTATAAAAACAATTAAAAAACTCGCAATATTTTACATATTCTGCTAGTATTGGCTTATACAGTAACGATAGATTATTATTCTTTAATTATTAATTTTTATGGGAACACTAGGAATTATTCTCCTTGTGCTTCTCGGTCTTGGAATCGGGGTTATTGCTGGGTATTTTATCCGCCAAGTTGTATCTCTAGGTAAAAAAGGATCCATCGAGCTTGAACTCAAGCAGATGATGATTGCTGCCAAGGAAGAAGCACAAAAAATTGTAGATGCCGGTAAAAAGGATGCCGACAAACTGCGCGACGAAGTCAAAAATGACGACCGTATAATGCGCGAAGGGATTAAAAAAGAAGAGGAACGTATTCATGCCAAAGAGGCTCTTGTTGATAAAAGACAAGTCGATATTGATAAAAGTGCTGAAGAATTAAAGTCAAAACTTGAAGAAGTTAATACTTTAAAGGCAAAATTAGATGAAGCTAAAACCGAACAAGATAAAAAGCTTGAATTAGTTGCATCTCTAACTATGCTTGAAGCTCGTGAACAAATAATGAAGCGTGCCGAAGCCGAATATGAAGAAGACCTGTTAGTTCGTTTACAAAAGTTTGACCGTGACGCTCAGGATAAATTAGCATTGAGAGCTAAAGAAATCCTAGCTACATCTATTCAGCGTCTTGCTAGCTCGACTGCTAGTGAAATGATGACAACCAATGTGGCTATACCCAATGATGACATTAAAGGTAAAATCATTGGTAAAGAAGGTCGAAATATTCGTGCTTTTGAACAAGCTGCCGGAGTTGAATTAATTGTTGATGATGCCCCAGGGGTTATCGTGGTTTCATCATTTGATCCAGTTCGAAGACAAATTGCTCGGATAGCATTGGAAAATCTAGTTCTTGATGGCCGGATTCAACCAGCAAAGATTGAAGAAGAGATAGAAAAAGCTAAAAAAGACATCAATAACATAATTAAACAAAAGGGTGAACAAGCCGTAATGGAACTAGGTATTGTAACACTCGACCCACGCATAATTGCTATTGTTGGACGACTTTATTTCCGTACTAGTTATGGACAAAATGTATTGCAACACAGTGTGGAAATGGCCCATGTTGCTGGTATGATTGCTGCTGAAATTGGGGCGGATGTAGCCATAGCCAAAGCCGGGGCATTGGTACATGACATTGGTAAAGCACTAGATCATGAAGTCCAAGGAACACACATTGATATTGGTATTCGTATTTTGGAAAAGTTTGGTGCTGACAAGCGAATAATTACCGCTATGAAGTCCCACCATGACGACTGTCCACATGAAACCGTAGAAGCCGTAATTGTCCAAACTGCGGACATTATATCTGGCTCTCGTCCTGGAGCTCGCCGTGACACAGTAGAGAACTATTTAAAACGCCTTGCTGACCTGGAATCATTAGCTATGTCATTTGGTGGAGTAGAAAAGGTTTGGGCCCTGTCCGCTGGTCGCGAAGTCCGAGTATTTGTAAAACCAAGTGAAGTCACTGATCTTGGAGCTCGTGAAATGGCTCGCGATATTGCAAAGAAAATTGAATCTGATCTAACCTACCCTGGCGAAATAAGAGTAGTCTTGATAAGAGAAAACAGACTTATTGAAGTTGCCCGGTAGTAGATCTTTGGCTAGTTATGTTTTATGTATATTGTTTACAAAGTTTAAAAAATGATAATCTATATTTTGGATATACTTCTGATTTAAAAAGAAGACTTGTTGAACATAACAAAGGATTTAATAAATCCACTAAACCATATTTACCTTGGAAAATAATATATTACGAAGCATGTACAGAAGAATCGGATGCAAAAAGACGTGAAAAATATCTAAAGACAAACACCGGTAGAAGAATGTTTAAAAGAAGATTGAAAGATTATTTTATTAAATCCTAAGCCAAAGTTTCACTACCGGGGTTGCCCGGTAGTAAAATAAAAAATATTAAAATTACTCAATAAATAAAAAGGGCGCCGGCATAGCCGGCGTTTTTTCGTCATTTAATATTTTAATCGTATAATAGTGCATAGTATATATGTATACTATGCACTTTTTATAAAACTATGGGTGTGGATTGTCAATACCATTTTTACTTGCGTGTTATAAAACCCTTGCGGTATAATATATACAAGTTGCTCTTTCCCTTGTCGCAGGCGGTCGACTTTTTAATAGTTCAATGTAATACAATTTATGAACAAGCAAGCACTTGCTGATTTCGTTAATGCACGCATTGGTGGTACAAAAGTAGCTTCAGAAGAGCTAATAAATGCTATCATCGAAGAAATTGTTAACACTCTTAAAAAAGGTGATGAAGTTTCTATTGCAGGGTTGGGTATCTTTTCTGTAAAAGATCGTCCAGCTCGTATGGCACGAAATCCAAAGACTGGTGAAAGCGTTAAAGTCGCTAAAACACGCGTTCCAAAATTTAGAGCTGCTAAAGCCCTAAAAGACGCTGTTGCAAAATAGTCTTTTTATTTAATAGTATTTTGGACCTCTATCCCAAAATATTTAAAAACAAAAACCTCTACCAATCCTTGGCAGAGGTTTTTGTTTATTTACTTTTTAGTATAAAAAACACCCGGTTTTACGCGGGTGATGTTTTATTGTATTTTGGCCCATATTTTTTCAGGGCATTTAGATTTAAAAATCTCATAAGCCATATCTTTTTCATTTAGATATGTATATATTTTTTCCCAATGGTCTTGTTTTTGGGCTTTTCCTATAAGTAGTAGTAAAATTTTTTTGTCTAATTTGGTATTTTCATCTACCATTAAAAATAATTGATATAACCTTAAAAAAGATTTGGCTTTTTTTAGCTCCTCTCGGATAAGTCTTCTTTTTAAGGTTAAAAATTTTCTTCTTGTTCCCATCCCAGATACTTTCTGGGATATTTCGTGGGCTTCTTTTGCGGTTATTTTCATTTTTTTGTTTTTTTAAACAATAACACAAAAAAATAATATAGTCAATAATGATGTACTTTTTCATAATTAATCATAAAAACAATAAATTTTTTTGTCTCCGCTTGAGATAATACTAAAAAAGAATAATTTAATTTACCCTCTTTCTTTTTTCTTCATTTTGCGCTAGTATATTAAGAGTTAAATCAAAGAGGTTTAAATCTAGCAGGATTAATTTAGTGGTAGAATGACTGCCTTCCAAGCAGTAGACAAGGGTTCGATTCCCTTAT
>CAYNZJ010000003.1:0-38957 GCA_964401705.1 uncultured Candidatus Saccharibacteria bacterium | reverse complement strand
ACCTTTATCTTTACCGGTAATAACCATTACCATGTCTCCTTTTTTTACATGCATAAATTTTTTATAACACTTCTTGTGCAAGTGATACTATTTTCTGATAACCAAGTTCAGCTAATTCTCTTGGAATTGGACCGAACACACGACCAGCTTTTGGTTCCTTTTTACCTTTTTCGAGTATTACTACTGCATTGTCATCAAATCTTATATATGAACCATCTTTACGACGGAATGATTTAACTTGTCTAACAACTACAGCTTCACACACATCCTTTTTCTTAATACCTTTTCGAGGTTCTGCAACTTTTACAGATAAAATGACTCGGTCCCCAATATACGCATAACGGCGTTTTGATGAACCTAGTATTTTAAATACTTTACCTACCTTACCTCCGGCATTATCTGTAATTTTTACTACTGTTTCTACTTGAATCATAAAGTATTATTTTATCACCATATGATGAATATCTTTTGAAATTGGACGAGTTTCTTCAATGGTTACGACATCTCCCATTTGTAGAAGTCCACTATCGTCGCGAGCTTTAAACTTGCGTACAATTTTTTGGAATTTTTGGTATTTAGGATTTTTCTTGTAGGTCGAAACAGCAACAACAACTGTTTTTTGCATTTTATTCGATACTACTTTTCCTGTCATTTGTTTTTTTGTATTTTCCATAATGTTATCCTAATTGTGCTCGAAGAGCAGTTTTAGCGCGAGCAATTGCAACTCTTGCATTTCGGCGAGCTTTAGTATTTTTGTTAGCTACACCAGCAACACTAAAAGTTATAGTTCGAATTTCTTTTTCGTTATTCTGAATTTCCTTTTTTAGATCTTCCGAATTTAAAGAAGCTATATTTTTGTGTTTCATATATTATGCAAGTTCACGACTAATAATGCGAGTCTTGATAGGTAGTTTTGTACCAGCTTTTCTTAATGCTTCTCTTGCAACAGCTTCACTAACACCATCAACTTCAAATATTATACGACCAGGTAACACTTCGAAACAATAATGGTCAAGATCACCTTTACCTTTACCCATACCAACATTGGCTGCTTTTTGAGTAACAGGACGGTCAGGGAAAATTCGAATCCAGACACGACCAACTTTGGTTAATTCACGCTGACAAGCTTTACGAGCCGCTTCAATTTGGTTAGATGTAACTCGGGCATTAGTTGTTGCTTTGATTCCAAATGAACCAAATGATAGTTTAGAACCACGGATATCTACTTTACCGGTTAGATCTTTTCGGCCAGTTTGCCATTTGCGATGTTTTACTTTTTTTGGAGCTAACATATAAAATTATCGTTTAACTGCATCAGTCTTTTGGTTAAAGACTTCGCCCTTATAAATCCAGACCTTTATTCCAATATCCCCATAAGGCATATGTGCTTTTTCCCTTGCATAGTCAACATCAGCTCGAAATGTTTGAAGAGGAATACTACCCTTTTTCATATTTTCAGTACGAGCAATTTCTGCTCCGCCTAATCGGCCTCCTAAATAAATACGAACTCCTTTTACGTCGCGTACTGCCATAACTTTTTCAATTGTTGATTTCATAATACGACGGAAAGGCATACGGCGCTCCATTGCTTCAGCAATACTATAAGCCACGATTGAAGCATCAGCATCAGGAGCTGTAATTTCTTGAATATCCACACGAATATCTTCTTTAGGGAAAATTCCAGCGCGTTTCATGAATTTAACAATACTTTCACGTAGTTTTGTAGCTCCTTCACCTTGACGACCAATGATCATACCTGGGCGAGAAGTTTTAATAACTATACGCATACCTTTTTGTCCGCGTTCAATTTCAACACCAGAAACATACGAACCACGAAGTTTTTTAGTTAAATGATTTCGCAATAGTGCGTCACCTTTTAATAAATCTTTGTAGATTTTTTTATCAGCAAACCAGCGAGACTTCCAATCACGAAGTACAACTAACCGGTGTGCATATGGATGAACTGTTTTAGACATATTATTTTGATTTTGTTTTCTTAGTCTTATTAGTATTTTCGACCTCACCCAAAGTCATAGTAATATGACTTGTTCGTTTGTTTATTCGAGCTGATGAACCACGAGCTCGAGGCATCATACGTTTTAATGTTACACCTTCGTTTACTTCAACATTAACAACGCTTAGATTTTCTTCATTTGCGCCTTTTACTTTTGCATTAGCAATAGCAGAGCGTAATAGCTTTTCAACAGGAAGTGATGCTCTTTTAGGCATAAAAGCCAATTGAGTAAGTGCATCTGATACTTTTTTACCCTTAACCAAATCAGTTACAAGGCGAACCTTGCGAGGTGATTGGCGGTAATTAGATAGTTTTGCTTTCATAAATTATTTTTTCTTAGGGGCAGATTTAGCAGTTGTTGAAGCCTTTGCAGATTTAGCAGCGTCAATTTCCGCTTGCTTTTTCTTTTGCTCGATTTCTTTTTGCATTTTACCTCCATGAACTACGAACTTGCGAGTTGGAGAAAATTCTCCAAGACGGTGACCGACCATATCTTCCGTTACAAGTACTTCTATATGAGTCTTGCCATTGTGTACGCCAAAAGCGAATCCCACCATTTCTGGTGAAATAACACATGCACGAGACCATGTTTTAATAACCCCTGTTTCCAGTGGTTTTTTGCCGAGAATCTTACCTAAAAGACGCTCGTCAACAAATGGACCTTTTTTAAGTGATCTTGTCATTTATGTAAATTCTTGAATACTGTTTACACAGTATTACTCCTTATAATATAGACAAAAAATGCCGTTGTTGGCCTTTTTCTCCTTTTTTCGTTCCTGGACGCTTGCAAGGGATTGCATTTATTCCTATGAACAATGTTTATACACTAGCAGAAAACTAAATAATAGTCAAACCCTGTAGTAGATATAAATCTCACTACGGGGTCAAATAAAAAACACCCCGATAGAGTAGAGTGTTTTTTATTAAATATTTTAAATTTATCTCTTCTTCCCAACTTTTCTGCGTGTAACCACAAGATGGTTTGAGTATTTCTTTGGAGTTCGTGTTTTTCGTCCACCAGTAACTTTACCATGGCGAGTCTTCGGTCGGCGAGTTCCCCGGCCTTGTCGGCCTTCACCTCCTCCGTATGGGTGGTCAACTGGGTTCATAACTGATCCACGAACTGTTGGGCGGATTCCACGCCATCGTGAACGTCCTGCTTTACCAAATTTTACAAGGTGATGATCTGAATTAGATACTTCACCAATTGTAGCAAAACATTTTTCGTCTACTTTACGGATTTCACTAGATGGCATCTTGATAGATGTATAACCAGAATCGTTCGCAACAACTTGAGCATATGCTCCAGCGCTACGTACAAGCTTAGCTCCACCACCAGCTTTGATTTCCACATTGTGAATAAAGCTACCAACAGGAATTCGTGATAATGTTGTACGATTTCCTTCTTGTATTGGAGCATTTTCTGAAATTACAAATTTGTCTCCAACTTTAGCTGTTTTAGGAAGTACAATATATCGTTTTTCACCATCGGCATAAACTGCAACTCCGATAAATGCTGATCTATTTGGATCATATTCAATAGTTGTAATTTTTGCTGGAATATCCATTTTGTTCAAACGGAAATCCACATCACGATAAAGTCTTTTATTACCACCACCTTTGTGTTGTGTAGTAATACGACCTTGGTTATTACGACCCATTGATCTTTTAAAACCATGAGTTAGTTTTTTTTCTTTTTTGTCACCAGAGAGAACATTACGGTAATCAATTGTGACAGTGTTGCGCCGTGAAGGCGTACTTGGATGATATGTTTTCATTTTCTATTTAAGCAAATGAAATGCTTTGACCTTTTGTTATAGTAACGATGGCTTTTTTGTAAGCTTTTTGAGTTCCTACTTTTCCACCTTTTACAATAATTTCTGGTTTAACATTCACAATCCGAACCTTAACTGGTGTAACAGCATATAATGCTGTTAACGCCTTTGCGATTTCGGTTTTATTTGCATTCTTATGAACAATAAATGTATACACATTATTCTTTTCATTAGCCCGTGAAGCTTTTTCAGTTATATGAGGCTTTTTGATAAGTAAATTAGGTGATACAGACAAACTAAGATTTTTAGCTTGTGATTTTTCGCCAGATGACGATTTTGTGGTCTTTTTTTGAGATGCCATATATTAAACAGACTTTTTAGTATTTTTAACTTCCAAGAATGTAAGTGCTTCTTCTGGATTTATAAACACAAGATATTTGTGATTTATTACATCTAGTACACTTATATTTTGGATCATCTCGACCGTTACGCTTGGCAAGTTATTAAATGATTTACCAACCTTTTTATCATTTTTTGGTAAAGCAATAATTCCATATGCTTTGCGTCCTGTTGCTAATCTTGGAGCGTCTACTGTTTTACCAATATTTTTTAATATTGATAAAGCATCTTTTGTGTTTGGAGTTTGAACTTCTAGATTTTCTAAAAAGATGATTTCACCTTTTTTAAATTTTTCTGAAAGAAGTGAAACTAATGCTCCGCGACGCATTGATTTAGTTATAGTTTTACTATAATCTTTATCATTTCGTGGTCCATGAGCAATACCCCCACCAACCCAAATCGGGCTACGGCGTGACCCATGACGAGCACGACCTGTTCCTTTTTGTTTCCAAGGTTTTTTACCTGTACCTGATACTTCTGCTCGGTTTTTTGTATGAGCTGTACCAGATCGCAAGTTAGATTCCATAGAAAGAACAACTTGATTTACCAAGTCTGCATTCCACTTTGCTCCAAAAATACTTTCTGGAAGTTTAATACTACGTGATACACTACCGTCCTTTGCTAAAACTTTTGTTTCCATAATTTTATTTATTTACAATTTCTAGTAGTGTGCCTCGTCGACCAGGAAGAGCACCTTTGATAAGTAATGTGTTATTTTCAGCATCAACTGCTAGAATAGTTAAATTCTTTGTGGTGATTCTGTCTTGTCCCATACGGCCTGCCATGCGCATACCTTTTGGAACACGATTTCTTAAACCTCCACCAATTGAACCTGGTTCACGTTCAGAATGTTTTTGACCGTGTGAACGTGGTCCCCCGTGGAACCCATGTCTTTTAACTACACCTTGGAATCCTTTACCTTTTGAAATCCCTGATACCACTACAGTATCTCCTGGAGCAAATACTCCGGCATCAATAACATCACCAATATTCATACCATCTTGGGCATCGAATTCAACGACATCTTGGAATGGGCCAAGGTTTTTAAAGTGACCAATTTGTGCTTTGTTTGTACGACTAACTTTCTTACTGCCAAAACCAACTTGAACTGCATTATATCCGTCCACATTTTTGGTTTTTATTTGGGTAACAGTAATAGGACCAGCGTCAACTATTGTTGCAGGATGCACAGTACCATTTTCACTATAGTACTGAACCATCTCACGTTTTTTTCCTAGAATAAATTTCATACGCTTAATACTATTACATCATTTTAACATCGATATCGACACCCGATGGCAGAGAAAGATTCGTTAGTGCTTCGATAGTTTTTTGGTTTGCACCAATGATATCAACTACACGTTTGTGAATTCTCATTTCGAACTGCTCCCGTGCATTTTTATACACGAAAGATGCTCGGTTAACTGTATATTTCTTAATTTCAGTTGGAAGCGGAATTGGACCAATTACCTTTGCGTCAAAACGTTCGGCAGTATCGATAATTTGCTTAACTGATTGATCAAGTACTCGGTGTTCATATGCACGAATACGTACACGTAAACGAGTTTGACCATTAGAAACATCAGCCTTTTTTGGTTTTTCTGTTTTTTTTGTTGCTGCCATATTATATAGGAAGATCCTAGATTCTAGTTTCTAGGTTCTAGTAATTTTACTAGAACCTAGCCCCTAGCTACTAGTCACTAATTTAGGCGTTAATTTTAGTAACGACTCCTGCACCTACTGTTCGGCCTCCTTCACGGATAGCAAAACGAGTTTGATCTTCAAGTGCAACAGGAGTTACAAGCTTAACATTTAGTTTTACAGTGTCTCCTGGCATAACCATTTCTGTTCCTGCTGGAAGAGTACATTCACCAGTCACATCAGTTGTACGGATGTAAAATTGTGGTTTGTACCCTGCAAAGAATGGAGTGTGACGACCACCTTCTTCTTTTTTCAAGATGTAAACTTCACATTCAAAATCTGAGTGTGGAGTAACTGAACCTGTTTTAGCTAAAACTTGTCCTCGAGAAACATCTTCTTTTTTAATACCTCGGATTAGAATACCAGCGTTGTCTCCAGCCATACCTTCTTTAAGGTTTTTGTTGAACATTTCAATACCAGTAATTGTTGTTTTTACAGTATCTTTAATACCGACAATTTCAACTTCTTCACCAACTTTAACAACTCCACGTTCGATTTTACCTGTAACAACTGTTCCACGTCCTTCGATAGAAAAGATGTCTTCGATAGGCATTAAGAAAGGTTTTGAAACATCACGTTCTGGCATTGGAATGTATGTATCCATAGCATTAGCAAGTTCAAGAACTTTTTGTGAATATGGACCTGAATTATCAGCTTCTTCAAGAGCTTTAAGACCAGAACCACGGATAACTGGAGCATTTGCACCATCAAATCCTTGTTTTGTAAGAAGTTCACGTAGTTCTTCTTCAACTAGGTCTAACATATCTGGATCATCAACCATGTCACATTTGTTTAGGAATACGATGATTCGTGGAACACCAACTTGTTTAGCAAGCAAAACGTGTTCACGAGTTTGTGGCATAGCACCATCAGTTGCCGCAACAACAAGTACAGCACCGTCCATTTGAGCAGCACCAGTAATCATGTTTTTGATGTAGTCCGCGTGACCTGGAGCATCAATGTGAGCATAGTGACGAGTAGGAGTTTCGTACTCGTTGTGAGAAAGCGCAATAGTAATACCACGAGCTTTTTCTTCTGGAGCTGAGTCAATTTGGTCAACTGACTTCATTTTTGAACCATAGCCACCACCTTGGCGACCAAGCACAGTCAAAATAGCTGCTGTTAATGTTGTTTTACCGTGGTCAACGTGACCAATAGTACCCACATTTATATGTGGCTTTGAGCGATCAAATTCTTCTGCCATATGTTTTGGGTCATATACTCACCTTTTAGGGATATACATAGATGGAGAACATTCCTATGTATTTTCCCAAAAAATGCTTATAAAACCTATATTTTATGATTTTTATAATGCAGTTCTCTTTAACCCAATTTCCATTTTTGACAAATAAAAAAAGCCCTAAAGAGTGCTGTTGGAATTATCTTATAGTAAATGGTGATGAAAGTCAACCCCGTAGTGAATATTTTTTTAAATATCTACTACAGGGTCAAGGGAAATCTCTCCCAACCTCCCCCTAATTTAGGGCGAGGAGCTGGGTAGCGCACAATATTTGACATTAATATAAAATATATGTTAAATTTTTATTAATTAAAAAAGAAAATGATACCAAAACCAACAAACAAAATAAACTTAGATCCGGATTTAAGTTTAAAATTTTTAACATCCTGGAAAAGTCTATTTGAAGAAATAGACCCTAAAATTACAGTATACATCTATAAAGGGGATAACTCAGAAGAAGATGCCATTTTTAAGGAAGTATACGAAAGAAATGTTGAAGACGAAGTATCTTATTGGTCTCCACAGTTTTCTAAACCGAGAATCTTCATTGAATTCAAACCACTTGCTGGTTTTCGTTATGATTACCTTGCAGGTTTTGAAAATGATTTCATGTTCTCCAATGAAGAATTGGACGCTGATATTAGGGAAATGCAGATACATGGGATACAAGAATGTTCCCCTAATACAAAAAAATGGGAAGAATTCTACAAACTTGTTTGTTCAAATACTAAACAAGTTAGAAAAAAAATACCCAAACCTCCTAAATAGAAAGACTTATTATCAAATAAGAAAGATTTTACAACTGTTCTCCCCTCCCTTGGGAGAACTTTTTTTATTTACACCAGCCAGTTATATAGTTGCCAAACGTAGGGTGAAAAAATATTCCATAGTAAAATAGCAACTATTAAAAATAGTATCATTCTAGGAAAACTAGGAATTTCTACCATTTCTTTTAAACGTCTAGAACCAAAACTAGCTAAAATTTTAGACCCATCCAGTGGCGGTACAGGCAACAAGTTAAATAAAGCCAAGACTAAATTAACCAATACAATTAATGCCATTATTTGTAACATATACAAAGGGAAAAACTGACCAAAAAGCTTTATAATCAAAGTAAATATAATTACTATTGATAAATTAGCTAAAATTCCAGCAATAGCAACAAATAAACTCCCCCGTTTTTCATTAGTCAAGTTGTTAGGATTGTACGGAACTGGTTTAGCCCAACCAACCATATAAGGTGAACCTGTTACAAATAATAACAAAGGAACAATAACAGAACCAATTGGATCAATATGTTTTAATGGGTTTAATGTTAATCGGCCCATATCCCGTGCAGTAGTATCACCATAGTAAAGTGCCGCATACCCATGAGCTATTTCATGAATAACAATAGAAATAATAAGAATTATTAAGTAGAAAATTTTGTCGACTTGCGTATCCATAGCTTTTATGATACCATACAAAAGTAATTTTCAGAAATAATATTTATGGCAAAAACCTGCGCAATCACAAAAAAAACATCTCGTATCGCTGGCGGATATTCCAACCGCGTTCGTGCTACTAAATATACTCCGACTGGCTCACGCCGTCAGTATCCAAATCTTCAAAAAAAGAAGGTTTTTGTTCCTGAGCTTGGTAAATCTGTAAGAATTGAAGTATCTACAAAAGGTCTTCGAACAATTACTAAAAACGGAGCTTACGCAACACTTAAAAAAGCTGGACTAATCAAAGCTTAATAAAAATCCTCTTCACCAGCTGGCGGAGAGGATTTTTTATTTACTTATTTTTAATTTGAAAAAATATAATATTGTGCTATATTCATAAAGTGCTTATATGGGGATTATGGTGTAATGGTTAACACTGAGGTTTGTGGAACCTTCGATCTGGGTTCAATTCCCAGTAGTCCCCCATAAAAAATAAAACACTCTTTATTGAGTGTTTTATTTTTTATAATGCAGTTACACAGCTAGTCCCAATTGGTTTCTTTGTAACAATTAGATTTGCCCCTGTCGAGTCAATACAGTACCCTGCTTCATCCATTGGTAAGTAAACTAGATAAGATGTCATTCGATTCTTTTTAGTAGTGTCATCTGTTCCAAGTGAGCAATAAGGAAGACCTTTACTAATAGCCGATATTTGATCCAAAGTTTTTTTAACATTTGGATCTACAAAAACAGTACTTGGAGCATTACAAGAACTAAGCAACATTGGAGTTGTGCCGTAACTATTATTTTTTGTAAAATAATTTGTAGTATAGGTTTTAAAAGTATTTGTTGGATTTTTTAATGCTTCAATTGGACTAGTATTCAAACTAGTATCTGGTTGATTTGCTGGGGGGTTAGTATCTTTAGGTATAACTTCGCGTATTTTTTGTTCTGCTTGATTATTATTTTGATTTAGATTATTAATATTTTGTTTTTCTGTATCCATTTTTGGGAAAAGATAAAACCACAAAAATCCATTACCGATTAATAAAATTAAAAATAAAAATAAAACCAAATTTTTTAACACACTAGATGTTTTTGGTTTTTTAAGTTCACCTTCGTCCCCAAAATTACTAATCACATCATTAGGTTTATTGTTTCTTACAACCAAAATACTTTCTTTAGGTTTTTCATTTGTTATATTTTCAGTTACTGGTTTTTCTTTAGAATGCGAATAAGCATCAACGGTACTCTGCAATGTTGTTATTTTTTCATCTGCTGGACGAATCGGGTTATAAACTGGGTTAGTATCTACCTTTTGTTCGGTATCCTTTTTTAATATCGGCATATAAGGCTGATCATCTTTAGTTAAAGAAATCTTATCAATTGATGTTTCTTTTTCAACCTTATCAACAACCGCAAAAGATGGAGCGATTTTTAAAACAGCAGGCTCTCCATTAGGTTCAGCAAAAGAGAAAGCTTGATTAATGTCGGCTTCTTCCCACCCAGCAGAAATTAAATTAGTACGAATTTTTTCTCGTGCTACTCCGCGAGTTATTTGATCTTTAATATAATTTATTATTTGGTCAGTTATCATTAATTAAATTATAGCATATATAAAACTTGATAAAAGTATTTGGGTCTGTATAATACACAAACATGCCCAGGTGTTGAAACTGGTAGACAAGCTACCTTGAGGTGGTAGTGCTCGCAAGGGCGTGGGAGTTCAAGTCTCCCCTTGGGCACAATAAAAAAACCAGACTATAAATCTGGTTTTTTTATTATTTAAATTTATTTTTTACAAAGCACAATTTGAAGTATCCTGAATAAATTCAAGCGTCTCATCATCAACTTTACCACTCGGAGTTAAATCATTTGCTTTTTGATATTCAATCAATGCAGCTTTGGTTTTAGGACCAAAAACCCCATCAACTTTTAATTTAGGAGTATTCTCTAAAAGAATTGTCTGTAATGTTTTTACATCATCACCTTTTGCTTTATAAACAGGAACTTTGATAAATACTTCGCAAGTTGCAATATCTGCTTCTTCTACATATTCTTCTTCCTCTTCATAAGAATAACCTCTTTCCATTTCACACCATTCATTGTCAGCATTTTGAGCTAATTTACAATTAAGGTTTTTGGGTTTAACCTGAGCAAAAGCAAAACTAGAACTAATAATTAATGCAAAAATAAAAACAACACTAAAATAAAATTTCTTCATATAATTATATTATAGCATATAAATAGCCCTGCAATATATTGCAGGGCTATTTATTAACATTTATTTATTATTCAGCATCAACAGTAGATTCTTCACTAACTACAGCTTTAGCTTTTTTAAGACGCTTTCGAACATCTTTAACAGCTTTATCCCGAATGTAATATAGCTTACTTCTACGAGTTCGAGTCTTTTTAACTACTTCAATGGAATCAATAAGTGGTGAATATAGTGGGAAAATTCTTTCAACACCAATAGTATTAGAAACCTTACGTACTGTAAAAGTTGCTCCTTGTGATGAACCATGTTTTCTAGCTAATACCAAACCTTCAAAAGCCTGAAGACGAGTCTTACCTTTTTCAACAATTTTTGTCCAAACACGAATTGTGTCCCCTGATGCAAAATCAAGTGATTCTCTAGACTTTAAATCAACCGGAGTTAATGTAATATTACCTGTATTCATATTTGGTTATAATAGCATATTCAATATAAAAATCAACCCCATAGTATAAATATGAATTTAACTACAGGGTTTGATTTATTTTTAGATTTTAGTAATGATTTACCAGACACCTAAAGCATCTTCTAATTGTTGTAACCTATGGAAATTTTTAACACCTTTAGCATTTGGGTTTGGGTTATTAGGGTCCGGAGAATTAGGTAAATCTCGTATAAGCCAAATTAAAGGATTCCTTTCTTCAGATTCAGCTGTACCTTGATAGAAATAGAATATTGACCAAGGCTGGCTACCATTTGGCATCCAAAAATCTGATGTTGCCCACAATCGATCCCCAATCATATTCCATAATCTTTCTCTTCTATCCCAATCATCATTACGACGCCCAGTTGCAATATAATCCACCTTTTTACCTAAAGTAAAATTAAATCTTTCAGTTGGTTCAGGGAAAAATGTTCCAGCTAAAATTTTCTGCCCACTAGTATTACCTTCATTAACATCTTTTATTTTTTGGTTAAGTTCAGCTAACTCTTTTAATGCTTTATTTCTATCATCTTTAACCTTTTTTAAAAAATTATTCTGATTTTCGTTTCTATTTAAACTTTCCAAAAACTTTATTTGAGCATCGTATTTAGATAATTGATAATTTAAAGAAGTCTTTTTTGAATTTAAATCATCGATAGTTGTTTTGCTTGCTGGTAATTTAGAAACAAAACTTGGGGAAATAAATGGATGCCAGCGTGGATTATTGTCTATTGCTTTACGTAAATTTGCAGGAGCTGCTTGTTCAGCTTTGACTTCTTTAATACATTGATTAGTATAGGCATTGGCTTCATTAATAATTTCAATATACGAAGTTCTTGTATCGATTTCATTTTTAATATCTGCCTCAGTTTTTAAAGAAGATGATATATTATAAAATCTTGCAACTAAATCTTTTAATTGATTAATTTCAGCTTCAGTATAAGGAAGTTTTGGAGGAGTACAATCAATAGTTTCAACCGTAACAATATTATTACAATTTGGGTTACTATCCGGGCATACAACTTGTCCTGAACTATTAGGGTTATTAGGATCATTTGGATTATTTCCGATATTTCCACCTAATCCACCAACACCAATTGACCCTGACCCACCTGTTCCCCCAACTCCTGCCCCACCTTGATTTGTCCCGATTGATTTTATTGATAAAGACCCAGATCCAGAACCAGTCGAACCTGAACCCGAACTACCTCCATTTGTATTCCCTCCAGAATTATTTCCGTTTGAATCATTATTAGGGTTATTAGGATCATTTGGATTTACATCACCATTATTATTAGACCCTGGTTTAACACCAGGAACAGTTGTTTCATCTACTGGTTTAGTTTTACGATCCCCAAAAAAAGACATGAAGCCTTTTTCATTTTGACTACTGTTGGTTGTTGAATTTTTTGACGCTCTAAAGAATAAATAAATCCCGACACCTAATATTAAAATTAAGATGATAACAAATGCAGATTTAATGTTTAGTTTATTCATACAATATTAATTAACGATTATTCTTATTTGTTTAAACCTTGTTTCATTACCATTCCTTGTTGTAAGAATATAAGTTGTTGTTCTTGCGGGCATAACAATTACTGAATCAGTTTGTTTTTTAGTATCTTTATTGATGTTAACAGTACTAGTACTTGTTCTTAATGTAGTCATTAATGAATTCGAGACTTTCCAAGAAAGTTCGACTTTTTGTCCTTGGGCAACAATTGTATAATCTGAAGTGAAAGACAAAATTTCTGGGATCAAAGTTGTTGAAGATCCACCAGAGCTCCCCCCACCAGTAGATGTACCCCCGCCAGTAGTAGATGAGAGTTTTGTAACATCGCAAACCAAATTAGTAGAAGACCCACTAACATCAAATTTACATTCTGTTGGAGCTGAAGAGACGATCCCCCCAAACCCATCTGGCCCATAACCTGTAATTACGCAATTCATTCCAACATTTGGTTTGCCATCAATTTCAAAAACCCCACCATAAACTTCAGTTTTATCATATGGTGTACCGAAACTATCCGTTAATCCGGTAGAACAAGTGACCAAAGCAGAAAGAGTATTTTGTGAAGCAGTAAATGATACTTTAGTTATAGGCCCTGCTGGATCAAAAGTAGGCTTGATTGTAAATATTTCTGGTAAACCATACAAAGATGAACCTGGACCATAGACTTGCGCCCCAGTATTATAATTTGCAGAAACAGAAGTACCACTAACATTAACCCCATTTTTTATATTAGATACACCTGCTGGTGAACCTAAGAAAGCTGGTAAAGTACTAGGATTAATAGATGGGGTTGTTGGTTTTTTAGGAGCAGGACATTGAATTTGAGCTGGTTTACAAGCATCTGGTACATCTGTTGGTAAACCTTGTGATTTTGCACGAGCAATTGCACTGTCTTTAATTTTTTTAACTTCAGCTTGGATTTTTAAAAGCTCTCTTAGTGTGGTTTCAGCTTCTTTTATTTCTTCTTGATAATCCCCAATTAACTCTAAAGAATTTGATGAATAAGAATAAATTGAATTAATAAAAGGTCGAGCATCTTTAGCTACAGGGATACTATTTGCATCACTAAATTTATCGTAAACTTCTTGTTTAAATAAATTATAATCTTGAACTAAATAAGATATTTGTTCATCTGTCCATTCACGTGCTTCATTTTCAAAAGCCCAAGTAGCAGCTTCTTCAAATTCCTCTCCAGCATTAGCAAATTGTTCTAATTCTTGTTTTGCTTTATTTTCTTTACGTATTGTGACCAGCTCTACTATTCCAGCAGCAACTAATAATACAGCAGATACAATAGCCCCGTAACCGGTAGCACAAGTTGCAGCACAAACTCCAGCTGCTGCCCCTAACAAACTAGAAGCTAGTTGCCCATATTCTTTATTTTTTTCAGCTCTCTCAACTTTTAAAATTAATTCAGAAATTCTTTTACCAATTGAAGAATAGTATGTATTTATGTCAGGATTATCCACCTTACGAATAAAATATATAGGATTTTCAACTAAATTATTATAAAATCCGGCAAATCTTTGGTCTGCAATTTCTTCCCAATTAGGAGTTGGTCCTGGAATACAATAATCAAGCTCAGCAATAGCTGGAACTATTTTAAGCAATGGTCCATTATCTATTTTTTTACCTTTTGCATCAGTAGTTTCAAGACTTGCTTTTAATTCTTTTAAATAATTTTGTTGAATTGTAACTACCCCAGGGTTAATAGTACACCCGACTTGTTGATCAAACAAATCAGTTGTAATATCAAAATCATAAGAACTATAACCTGTTGCTTCTCGACGTACTATTAGTTGTTTTGTCTCAATAGGACTAGATCCTGTTGTTTGATATTGTGAATTATAACTTTGTAAAAATGATTGGCGACGAGCTTGAGATTCCCAATCTCCATATTGATCTTTTGAAAGTGATTCTAACCCTTCTGTTTGCAAACGATTAAAAGCCGCAGTAAACACTGCACCAAGTGATTCGTTAAATTGATCAGCTAACTCAAGTTGCCTGATATCTGTTGTTGCTACAAATTTCATTCTCTCCGCAATTATTGACCCCGGAGTTATGACTTTAGTTTGACGACAATTTGGATCATTTGGTTTAGCTTTTACTCCTCGGGTATTGATATAAGAAGGAGCAATTTTGCTACAAGTAGTAGAACCAGCGGGTAAGGTTGCTAACAATGGATCATCTGCTTTATAAGTTACGCCTTGATCGTCAGTATATTCACTACATGATTCTGCAATATATTCTTCGACACATTTTGTTTGACTTAAGAAACCATCACCACGATCAAGCTCTTTATTGATTTGATCTTCTTTATCAGCAACTTTTTTATTTATTTCTTCATTAGCTATGATAGCAAACCCGGCACGATTATTTGCTGGGTTTTGAGTTAAAGCCAACCACCCATCCCATCCACCTTGGTTAAAATCATCTCTAAAATTATCAACGGCTTGAGTTTTATTATTTGTATTATTAATTAATACATTAGATAAATTATTCCCATTAACTCGCAGTAATACATCTGCCAAAGTTGATTTGGAAGCTTGTTCAAAATCTTGGCCTTCATATCTAGCTAAAATCCCTCTATAAGTAGTTCGCAAAAATGGGTAATCAGCACTTTGTCCTCTTGCTGCCAGATTTTCTAAAGATTGATCGTATAAATTACCTAGAGTTTGTTTAATAGTTTGTCCTCGAAGTGAATTAAAAAATTGTGTTGGTTCTTTTATATAATATGGATCATCCCAGTTACCAGTCTCAATCCAATTAACAGTACTCTCAGTAAGACCAGCTAAAGCTTGTTTAGTCATTGCAAAAGCAATACTATCCATACATTCATTACGAACCTTGTCACCCTCTACTGCATTTTTAGTATCATTAACTGCAGAATCAGTTGTTGATGAAAGTTTTAACAAACTATCTAATTTTTTATTAGCTTCAACATCCACAACTTTTTGAGGTTGGTCAGAAGCAAATTTTGTTGCTTCATCAACACTGACTTTTGATGTATCACATGAATTATATTGTTCATCATTAACAGATGATCTTTCTTCTTTACCAATTCCCGCAGAATTTCCAGCTGCAAATTTTTTAATAAAATTAGAATCACAATTCCAAGAAGTAACAGAATTTTTTATCGGGTTAGAAGCCGTAGCAGTTCCGGAAAGCTTTTTCTTTTTCTTAAAAAGACCAGTTATTTTGTTTTGAAAAGATGGAACAACATTAGTACAAGACTTTAAAGCCTTTGCAATATCTGGATTATTTATAAACTGCGAATCCCCCCATTGAGATATCCCTGAAAAATTTGAACTATTATTATTAAAAGTAGAAGACATTCGGTTACCCTGAGCTTCTACTGTTCTAAATTTTATAGAATTAGATTTGGGTAAATAAACAAATGGCTGAATAAATAACGCTACGATAAGAATCGTAGATATTTTCATTTTGTATTTATAAACCCATTTTATTTGCTTCATATTTATATTATCGTATATATATTATTACTCTGCAAGAGAAATTAAAGCTCTATCCATTACTTGATTTGCTGTTCCATATATATAAAATCCTTGAAGAGCAATAACAGGGTCGGAATCGATTTTTTTAATCATTTCTAGACTATTAGCTATATTGTAAAGACTGTTAACTAGTGCTAAATGATCCCCTGCAAATGATTCAGGGACTGAAACTTTTTTAAATTTATCCGCAACTGATTTATAATTAGCAGATATTTCATCAAGCCCAATAAACATATTTGGGTTTGCCCCATTTAACCCATCAGCTAACATATCTAGCTCAAGACCTAATTGAGCAGATTGTTTGTCGTTCTCAACTATGTTTATAATCTCATCATAATAAGCTTCATTTGTAATTTGACTGTCTCGAACAATTTTTAGATCAGTCTTTTTAACATAATCTTTTATTTCTGAAGGAATTAATTCTTGGCCAACACTTTCTGCAATATCATTAACTGCATTTTGATTAAGGGCACCAGATTGTTGAAGTGATAAAACAATACTTAAAAATTCTCTAGAGAATTTACCTGTATTATTATTCATTTCACTAGAAATTTCAGAGCTAGCCCCTGTGGCTTCTCTTAATTTTGCTTTTTTCTCTAAAATAGATGCTCGGTTAAATTCCCCATTACCAAATGGGTCAAGCCCATAAAGACGTTCTTCCCAGTCGGGAATATTGTTATTATTTGAATCTTTCTTTTGAAGTTCACCAATAGTTAAAACATCTACTTGGTCACGCAATTCAACGGGTAAATTTTTTATTTGTTGATTAACCCATCTTTTATTAACTAAATATCGAATTAGTCTTACGGTTAAGAATATACCGACAATTACAGCTATTATTAGCAGTATTGCTAATAATTTTTTTTGAAGTTCTTTTGATGGTAGATAATCTTTAAAAGCCATAATTATATTTTACATTTAATGTATATTGTACAGAACCATTATATCATCTCTTTCCAAATATCAACAGACAAATCTTCAGCTCGAGTGGAATCAGGATAATTATTTTTTACAAAAATGTCTTTTACTTTTTTCTGAATATTATTTGATAATGATTTTATATTTGAAAGCATGTATTTACGTTTGTGAGCAAAAGCATGATGCAGGATTTCAAAAAATTCTTTTTCTTGCTTTGGATTACCAAAATGTTTTATATCTTTTATAGCTAAAATCGCCGAATCCACATTAGGGGCTGGAGCAAAGGCTCCCTTTGGCACAATACTAACCAATTCCGGGGTCCCGTACATCTTAACCGCAATAGAAAGTATTGATTCTTTCTTGTCTCGCTGTAGTTTTACGGAAGCGGAACCAGATTTCCCAATTATCCTCTCTGCAACTTCCTTTTGAACCAATAAAACAATAGTTTGAGGCTGATTTGGTATAGTATGGAACCGCTCGATGATTTCCCCAGTTATATAGTATGGAATATTCGCAACAAGTTTATAAACTTTACCTAAAAGCTTCTCCAGACTAGGCATCATTTTGTCTTTACTAACAAAATCTAAAACATCTCCATGAATTAACACGAATTGGCCTTTTTTAATTTCTTTTTCAAATTTAACAGAAAGTGGTATAACCAACCGGTCATCTTTCTCAATAGCTACTACTTTTGCGCCACTATTTAACAATTTTTCGGTCAAAACCCCCATCCCAGGGCCAATTTCCAAGACAACATCAGTTTTTTTTAATTCTGCTGATTCTATAATTTCCCTAACAGCCTTGTCTGACTTTAAAAAATTCTGCCCTAAACTCTTCTTTGCATACATATTATTTTGTGTGCCCAGGCAAGGCCTGGACTAATTCATCATTATAAGATAACCAATCAAAAATTTCTTTATCTACAGAATCTTTATCTGGGAAATATTCTAAAAATAGTTTATTGTTTAATATTTTATTTTCTAATCGATCTATTGATAAATAATCTAAATAACTTGAATATTTGTAGTTATTCAAATAATTTAAAACCTTATTAACATCATATAAACCTATTTCTTTCCATTTAGGTTCAATTAATTTAACTGGATTTAGATGAATATAAGAAAATAAGTACTTTAAATATCTATCTTTGTTAACATGTTCTGCTTTGAACTTACCTTGAAACAAAGAACCAGTCCTATCGTACTTTTTATTGAAATACATTGAATAAGCAGTGGTTAAACGTTGCATAAATTCTGTTATACCATTTATACTTTTTTCACTTATCAATAAATGAAAATGGTTAGGCATTAAACAATAAGCATGAATATTAACCAACTCTTCTTCTTTTTTATAAGTCCAGGCAAGGCCTGGACAAGTTTCAATATCAGAAAATTTTACTTTTTTCTTATCATTACAAGTATAAAGTAGTTTAATGAATCTTTCGTAATCTTTTGTATCTATAAATACAAGCGTCTTATTAGATCCTCTATTATAAACATGGTAGTACTCTTTTTGAATGAAAGCAGTTTTTCTTATAGACATATAAATAAGTATATAAAAAATAAAAAGTCCAGGCAAGGCCTGGACTTAGTGAATTATTTAAAGATAATATTTTCTACCCTTAGACCAACGTTCAACTAGATCATTTTCATGATTAAATTCTTCACTCTTTTTACGAAAAACAGAATACCCAGAATCTTTAACATTAATTTTCTCTAAAGCCCAAATCATGGGCTTGTTTTTTAAAAGAACAGTAGATCTAATCTCAGAAACATCCCCGCGGTTAGTTGAGTAAACTTCTGCAAAAGAATACATTTTTTGCATCACGCCTATGCCTCGATAATTGTAATCAACATAGACACTTTCAATATTTAAATAAATTCCACAATTCCAATCACTAAATTGAAATTGAAATAAACAACAACCAACAACTTCATCTTTTTCATTAACAGCAACAATATACTGACCTAAAGGAGAGTTTGTGTGTGTGAAAGAAAAAATCATTAATACACCCCTTTCAACTACTTTATAAGAAAGATCTAGGCCTTCTGTTTCTTTTGCACAAGCAATTTGAAAATTGATAATTCTCTCTTGATCTTTTAATTCGGCAAAACGAATAATTAAATTTTGATTTTTCATAACTATATATATTTATATTTCTCTTAGTTTATAAACAAAATAGTATTAAGTTAAATTAATAAATAAAAACGTATTAAAATTGCATATTTTGTAGTATATGTTACATTGTAAATATGATAAGTATACAATCTGCAGTAGAAAAAATAATAAAAGAAGATGCTGAAGCATACATAGCATTAAAAAGAGGAATAATTAACTTTTCTCAGTACGCTTATGATATACATGGTAAGATTGAAAAAATCTGTAAAAAAGAAGTAAAACATGGGAGTATTGTTATTGCCCTAACTAGAATAGAGTCTAGTAAAAAACATGGCCTTATGAAAACTTATGCACCAATTATTAAAATAGACAATATTACAACCAAACTTCCAGTAGTAGAAATAGTTTATGATAAAACACCTAAAACATTGGCAAAATTATCTCAAATTTTAGACTTAAAAGAAACAAAGCTAGATGATTTTTTTGTAATGACCCTTGGAACAAAAGAGATAACGATAATATGTTCACAAAATATTATAAGCTCAGTAAAAAAAGTTTTTAATGAGCAATCAAAAATTGAACAAAATAACTTAGTGGCAATTGGGCTTAGTTTTAGTGAAGAATATTACAAACTCCCTAATATTACATTTTCTTTAATTAGAGAACTTGCTTTAAAAGAAATTGTTATCGCAGAAACTGTTTCATCGTATACAGAAGTTATATTTATTTGCCACCAAAAAGATTTAAATAATATTTTAGAAAGTTTTACGACTAATCCAAATATATAAAAAGTCCAGGCAAGGCCTGGACTTTTTTGAACTTTTGGATTATTAAATTTCCTTTATTTCTCCATTATTTTTTAACGTATTTATCTTGTCTAAGATTAAGTTCATATTCATTTTTATTTTTTTCATTTTACCAAATTCACCTTCTCCACTTGGATCAAAAACTGCCCCTGGAAACCGTAATTTATCAAAAGTATGTTGTACCCCAGTAACATGAATTTTTTGTTTTTCTAAATCTTTCATTACTGAAATATATCTTTCCATTGAATCAGCAAGTACCTTGACTTCATCTAGCGAATCTTGTATTTTTTCTAATTCATACTTATCAAGATTTTTTGTTAATATTTCTCGATCTTCACCCTCTGGAATTTTTACTAAATTTATACGATCAAGATTAATTGATTCATACCCATAAAGACCATTCTCTGGTTTGGTTTCAGGATTTTGACTTGTAAATTCTTCTCCTTTATCTTCTGGCGCTGGACCAGGTTTAAAAATTTTATTTTCGTCCATAATACTAATTACTCTACCATGGATTAATCCAAATATATAACCCTTTCGTTGCCGGAACTCCAAGATTGGACTATTTCTTTAAGCTCTTCGGGGATGTCGTATAGGAATTCACTTGGGGCTTCGACGCGCTTTTGACCAAAGATAGTGCGCAGTTGGGCATATGATAAATAAAGCTTTTTCTTGGCGCGGGTTACTGCCACATACATTAACCTTCTTTCTTCTTCTCTGGTTTTTGCATCAGATCCTGACATTGAAGCATGTGGGAATAAATCCTGTTCCAGCCCAGCAATAAATACCGTATCCCACTCAAGTCCCTTGGCACTATGGACTGTCATTAATCTTACCCCACTATGTTTATCAACATTTACAACATCACTCTCATAAAGTGCGGCATGTTCTAAGAACAGCATCATACCATCGGTGCCATATTGGTCATAGTTTACAGCAAGTGACACCATTTCTTTTATGTTTTCTAATCTTTCAAGCCCAACTTGACCTTCATCTTTTAATGCTTGTTCTATCCCACTCTCTCGTATTGTATAAATTAATGCTTCACTTGCTGGTTTACCATCAATAACTAAACGGATTTTTTCTAAACTTTCATAGAATTTATTTACCGATATTAAGGCTTTACCAGATAATTCCGATCGTTCGTCTGTTATCATTTTGGAAAATGTGACTTTACCAATCCCTCGAGGAACTGCGTTAACTGCCCGAGTTAAATCAGGGAGCGATTTATTATTCATAGCACATCTTATAAAAGCCAAAACATCTTTAACTTCTTTCCGGTCAAAGAACCGAGTACCCAGCATAATATATGGTATCCCTGCACCTACAAATGCTTCTTCAAAAATTCGAGATTGAAAATTAGCCCGATAAAGAATAGCAATTTCGTTAATATCAATGCCGTCTCTTATGGCCTGCCTAGTTTTTTCTACTATAATCCTTGCTTCATCTTTTTCATCAACACATTCAAGTAGTGTAATAATTTCACCGCCGGACTTTTTAGTATATAAATTTTTAGGAACACGGTCTTTGTTTTTAATTACAACTTGGTTTGCGGCCTCTAATATATTACTGCTTGATCTGTAATTTTCTTCCAATAAAACTGTATGGCAAGGTTGGAATTTTTTTTCAAACTTTAGAATATGTTCAATCTTAGCCCCACGCCAAGAATAAATAGTCTGATCTGCATCACCCACAACACAAATATTATTATGCGCTCCAGTTAAAAGCTCGGTCATTTCGACCTGTAGATCATTCACGTCCTGATACTCATCAACATGAATATATTTAAACTGATTATTATAAAAGTTTTTAACTTCAGGGAATTTTTTTAAAATCTCAACTGGCAGTGATAGTAAATCATCAAAATCCACACTGCCCCCTGTTTTTTTACTTTGATTATAAAGATGCCAAACTTGTTTAATAAAATTACCTCGAGACCCATGCGAATTAATATTGTAAGATTCTTCATTGGTTCCATCTTGGCGCTCGCGCGAAATTATAGCTCGAAAAATTTTAGGATCATGCTCTTTAGGTGAAAGCCCGAGTTGCAAACACGCATCTTTAATAATCACCAATGCATCATCTTCATCAAGTATTGCAAACCCCCGAGGAAGCCCAATCAAATGCCCGTATTGCCGAAGAATACTGACCCCTAGTGCATGAAAAGTCATTAAAACCGGAGAATTTTTTAAATGCATTCCACCTAAAAGTTGATGTACGCGTTCACGCATTTCTTTGGCTGCTTTGTTTGTAAAAGTTACTGCTAAAATATTTTCAGGATTAGTCCCAGATTCTATTATATGAGCAATTCTTGCAGTGATAGTTTTAGTTTTACCAGCACCAGCACCGGCGACAATTAAAAGTGGGCCTTCGGTGTACATTACGGCTTCTTTTTGTGCTGGTGAAAGTGTTTCTAAAAAATGCATAATCTATTCTAGCATAAAATGAAAAGAAAGGATTTTGAGCATGCGGGAGGGTAGGAGGGTTGGTAGCACACGCAAAAATTTTTCTTTTCATTTTATGTATTTAAAAAATCCCCTTTCGGGGATTTTTTATTATTCTTGTGAAGCTAATGCTTGGAGACGTATTACTTCTTCGCGAAGCATATCAAAAAATGATGGGTCATGACTTTCAAGATAATTAAATATCTTTCTTGGGTCAGTATCATCTCCTATTGTATTACTAAATTCTTCAGCTTCTTCATTACTCATTTTTTCAAGTGAACGAATTACTGTTCTTTGAATTGCAATATCTGACAATTCATTGATCATTTTATTTTTTTCATCGTCATTTAAATCAACAAATGAAAATGATGTAGTTATGATATCTTTTAGTGTTTGCATATGTATATTTTACTCTTTTAAATAATAAACCGCAATATTATCGTGAATTAGCGACTCTTTTAATACCATCAATTTTTGCTGAAATATCTGCTAATCGATCCACAAAATGAGCAACTGTTTCATTTTTTTCAATACCCACAGAATACCCTGATTGTTTAGCTTTTATAACTTCTTCACGAATTGTATCAAAGAAATCTTCTTCTTTTGATGAACCATAGATTTCATCAGGATCCTTTGTATCATTTAAGAAATCCTCGATTTTATCATTTTTAATCCTATCCCAAGCATTAGTATCAATACCTTTTACATGCCCACCAATTATTCGGTCTCGCCCAAAAGCCTGATCAATCCATTTTTCATATTTAGCATCACCAGCTTGTTTTAATAAAGCTTCTTCTTGGATTCGTAAATTTTCCGCGCTTGGGCGTGATGCACCAGGTTGATTAGTACCATTATCGCTAACTTGCTCTATTCTTGTTGAAGCTTCAGCTTGAGCTCGTACATATCTTTCATATGGTTCATCAACCATTTTATAATGATCAAGTTTTTGATATTCAAAATAATCCCGAATTGTAATTGGGCGAGAATCCGCATCAACAGCTAAAACTAAATCTTGTTCTAATATTTTAGAACTAGAATCAATCCCGCCATGAGATTTCAAATAATATTTTTCACCATCTACAATAAATGCTGTTGCTCGATCAAATTTTATTTTTTCAAAATCTCCAGTTTGCATTGGAGTTACTCCATCACCTTCAACAAATACTGTGTGTCCATTTTTTACCAAACTTTCATAAATAGCTTTTTCTGAAGTTAAATCCATTGGGTTCTTTTTGAAAAAGTCCCCATGAACAGCACGAAACCGATTTTGATACATTTCTTCTAATCCTGATTTAACATCATCAATGCTTCCACCTTTATTTATAATCTGCTCGGGACTTTGGATATCTCTTAATGCATCATTAACTTCATCTTCACTTGGAGCAGGTGCCATTTGTGGACCTTCTTCAAAATCATCAAGTCGACCACTGCCATCATCAACAAATTGTTCACTACTGGATTTAGGTATATTTTCCAAATCATTAGTGTTTGGACTTGGTACTCGATTCCCTAAATGATCAGAATCAATCATTGTTACTCCTTTTAAGTGGCTTTGTAATGCTTCATTAAAATTACTGTTGATTGGAATATGTGTTCCATCTGGAAGATTTATATACATTCGAATATCCTCGCCGGCCCTTTCCATACCCACAATTGAGCCTGCTGGTACAGAACCACTATCAATATTTGCATTATGCCAACCTTCTGGTTTCCAGAATCCATGATCTTTTGCAATATCCATAAAAGTATCAAGATCCTTTGCCCCTAAAATACGACTAGTTAATTCATCAAAATGTCCAGTTGCAGTTAATTTTTCAGCAATTTGGTCATGATTTAGTCCGGCAAATGCTGGTTGCTTAGCATATTCACTAATTATTTTTTCCTTTAAATTCATAAAGGTTTGAATAAACCCTCGAGAATCTGCCATTACAAAAGTACCTTCTATTTTTATTTCATCAGGATTTGGTACAGGTAAAGGAGTTGGTTCTGGATTTGGCCCGGGAACAATTATATGATCAGGATCAAGTTGTGAAAGACCATAAAGAGTCCCACCTCCAACAAGTATCCGAGCCCACATTTCACCTTTACGAACACGGTTTTCACGACGTTGCATTTGATGAATTGCATCTTCATGATTAGTTCTTAGTGAATTACCTATTGTCTGATTAATATTTGGTTTCTGATTTTCACGAATTTGTTCGGTAATTGTATTCACAAATTGATCCTCGTGCTTTCTAAATTCTGCATCTCGCATATTTGCAAATCTTGCAAATTCACCTTTTGCATTTTTAGCTCCACCAAAAATACCAGCAACGGCTGCGGCTGCGGATTCTCCAGCAACACCACTAATAGCTGCACGGGTTAATTTATAACCTAAGACTGCTCCAGCTCCGGCCACACTAAACGGAGCTAAAACTCCTCCTAAAAATAGAGCATTGGTTAGGCGCTTTGCAACAGTACGGACTCGTTCATTTTTAATCCAATTCCAATATGTGTTTTTATACCATTTTGCAAACTTTTCAAAAGCCGGTTTTTTAACACTATCTTCTAAAATATGTTTTAAGTCATCAAGCTTTTCATATTCGCGGTTTATAAACTCACGTTTAACCCCACGAAGCAAACCTTCCATTCCGTTTGCAATGTCTGTGTTTTCTTGTTGCCAAACTTTTCTTACAGAATGTTCTTCAGAGATAAAGTTCTGCATTAATTTTTGACGAATTTTTTCATAATGCTCTTGAGCATGATGCATTTCATGTTTTGCATGAGCAGTGTGATGACCTTCTTTGATACCGCTCCATTTAAAGCCAAACATATTACCAATCCCCGCTAAGACTTTAGAACCAAAGAATTTTGATTTAAAACTATGAGAATATTCTTGAGATGATTTAGCTAATTTTGCTCGAGCTTCTTCTAGATTCACAAAATCCATACCCGAAGGCCCGATTCTACTCAAGTTTTTAGTTAATGTTTCTTTTTGATCATTAAAAGCTTTGAGCTCCATCTTTTGATTAAAGCTCATTTTATGTGGATCCATTTCCAAAAGCTTTTGATAATTTTTATTCGCATAAATTTCACGTAACGCTTCAGAATTGCGATTATAACGATTCATTTTTCGATCGTGAGAACCATTGTAATTTTCATTTTCTGAATCAAAATCATCTCGGCCATTTCTTTTTTCAAGTGCAGAATTTCTCAACCTTGCAATTTCAGATTCAGCAGCAGTTGTACCTTTACCGTACCTGTCTTCAATTTCTTTAATCTTTTTATTAACTATGCCTTGATACCGCTCCATAGCCATGGCACGTTTTTCTGCTCTTTGCTCAGGTCTAAGAGCGTTAAATGCATCACGCTTTTTCTTACCTTCTGCTTCTATTGCATCTTTTTTGGCTTTTTCTTCAGCTTCGGCCTTAGATATAACTATTTTAGCTTCTCTTTCACCTATTTCTTTAAGTTTTTCTCTCAATTTTTCTGGCTCGCCATCTTCTGTCATAAAAAGTTTTTGTTCGTCAGACAAAACACCTCCTTTTTCACTACCTTCATTTAGGATTTTTGCAATTGCTTCTCTTTTTGAATCTTTTTCTTTTAAATTCTTTTTATCATTTTCAATTTTTGCTGAATATTCATCTTTATATTTATTAACATTTTCTAATTCATCTTTAGTTAAAGAATTCTTAGCAATTTCCATATTTAGCAATTTTTGTAAAAGCTCAAAAGCCCGAGCTTTGTCAGCTTGTTCTTTTGCTTTTTTAAATTCTGGGATTTCAGATTTTAATTTATTATATTCATCTATATTCGCGGTTTTTAAATCTCTTTCCTTTATATTTAAAGGTAAATCTTTTTCTTCACGATCAATTATTTTCTTTAAAGATTCAATTGTTTTTTCTTTTTCGGTTTCTTTGTTTTTTTCATATTTGTCTCGTAAGTCAATATTTTCATTAACAAAATTCACTTCTTCAGGAGTTGCTTCACCTTTTATTACACGACTAACTAATTTACCCTTATAGTCATCAGATAATTTTTTTAATTCAGCATCATATAAATCACCATAACGCTTTTTAAGCATTGACATTTCATGAGTTATAGTATTGTTTAAAACAAAATTTTTTATTAAACTATCTACTAATTCTTTTTTACCTTCACTATTCCATTCTCCTATTTTTAATCTTTTAACTTCAGCATCAATTTTATCTTTATGTTTATTATAAAATAATGAGTCAACACTACCTTTTTCAAACAAATGCTCTGGATCTTTAAAAAAAATTTGGATTATTTCATCTTGTTTATTTTTAATTTCAATATCCGATAATTTTTCTTTTATTGATAATTTATCACCTATAGATATCTTAACTTTTTCTAATAAGGTTTTTTTTGTTTTAATATTGTCGATTAATTTTTTTTGAGTGGTTTTAATTTCTTCGAGCTTATCTTTAAGAGTTTTTCTTTCGGAAGCTAATTTTTTAAAGACCACTCCTCTTCTGTCTCCAGAAAAAACCGTCATTTCTTCTTCTTTTTCTGTAAGCTTTTTAAATGTATCTGTATAACTACCCTTAAGATCCTCTAATTTTTTAGAAATATCAATAATCTCAGATTCAAGTTTTGTAATATCTGCTCCACTTAATATTTTTTTTGCTTCTATCTTTCCCATATTTTACTAAAATTTGATTGATGCTAATAATTCTTGTGTTTGTCGACTTGATTCTAAAATTTCATTCATTAGTTGTTTATCTCTTTCCTCTTCCGTAAAATTATCAATCTCTAGTGCTCTAGCAATTATATCTCGAATTTTATCTGTATCCAATGTTTTTAAAACTTCATCCCTAACTATAACCATACTTCCACGAACTGGTATCACCATTTTATTATGATATTTATCATTTAAAACTTCTTTGAACCCATCTTGTAGCTTCTCTACAAAATCATCAGTATTTTTTTTAGTTGAAACAAAAATCTCATTTTTCTGAATCCCATTTAGGTTAAGAATTACATAACTATCATACCCATTACCATACCCCGAAACTGTATTAAAAGGATTTTTTTCTTTACTATTGACATCAACCTCTTGAATAATCGTTTTACCCAAAACTGGAGAATTAGTATTTAAATTATTTTTAAACATTAATAGCTCACTCTTAGCTATAGAAGCGTTCGAATAATCTAATGCTTTTTTTTGATATTCTACTAAATCACGAATACTAACTAATTTACCATCATAAAGTCTCATTGAATTATTTTTAAAATGATCCGGACTTTTCTTAACACCATTTTCTTTAAGTGGTTTTTGGACCTTGACAAGCTTCCCGTTTTCATCCTCTTCATATGTTTCATATAAAACAATGTAATCCATTTCTTTTTCAGTAAATCCATCTAATGATATGTTTGGATAATTTCTAAATAAATCAATAAGTACTTCCCGGTTTTTATTTGTAAATATTTTTTGAATGCAATACATTGTATTATTAAATGTGGCCCAATTTTCTGGATCAACTTTATAATCTAAATTATCAACATTAGTTACGAAATCAATATAATGTTCCAACCAAGTTAAATCATCATGTCCCGAATTTTTTTTAATATTTTCAATAAACTTGGGATTATTTTTTAAAGTATTAAAAACTTCTCTAGTTGTTGAAGTTACCCTTTTATTTTTTTCACCATGATGGTCAAATATCATTACGTCTTTTGGAATAATATTAAACCCAAAAGACCCGCTCATATCCAGTATCATGGTTCCAGGTTTCAAGTATTTTCTATCTTTTTTTATTTCAAAAATAGTATCTCCTGATTTATCTTTTTTAGGTTTACCATTTTTAAAAAATAAAGGTTCTTTGGTTTCTACATTATAGTATGGTTTACCTTCTTCGTCGTAGTTAATCTCTTCTTTAGGATCAATCCAAGTTGTAGTTGCCCCATCTTGATATTTTACATCCCCCATTTGAAGCATCATCATTGTAGAATATACGTCAAGATCAATTTTTTGCTTGATGTAATCTTCTGTTTCTCCTTTTTTATTTTTATATTCAGCCTTTGCTCCGTGAATTATTACATCAGAAATACCTTTTTCATATAAATACTCGCCCAATAATTCCTTTTTATAAATCTCTTTAAAGAAATCGAATTTCTTTTCTAAAAGATTTTTTTTGTACTCTAATTTACCTAATTCGATTTGATATTTAGTCTTATTATCCAATTTTTCTTTTTTAAGTCTTTTCTCATAAGAACCTATAGTTTCAGCGCTTGAACGAGGAGCTATTTTTGAATCATTTAAAGATTTTTCTACTAAAAGAACAGCTACTTCTTGGTTATGGTATTTTAATAATTTACTTAATAGTTCCAGCCCTTGAGCCCCAATATCTTTCATTGAGAGCTCTATTTTGTCTGGGTTATCTACTTGTTCTTTTAAATAATCTATTTCTTTATTTATAGATTTAATTTCCTCAAGATATCCTTTTGTATCCAAACTAACCCCTACGTCGTCGTCTTTCTTAGAGTCTGGAGTCCCTGTATCGACTATCCCACCAGCAAGCAAAGAATCAATCTTACTAAAATCATTAACGGTCATCTTTTGGGATTTAAAATTGTCTCTGCCTTCTATTTTCATAGTTTATAAATTATACTAATTAAATTCTATTTTGTCAAAAAGTGTTGTATTATAATGATATATCAGGAACTGAAATTTGTAATCCACATACCCCTATAGTATACGCTTGACGAAGGCGTTTGAAAAGGGCACCATTAGTATATAAGGGTAACCGTATACAGAAATAGCCGACCTTCCGTGCCCTTATAACTATGCAATTAAAACAAACACAACGAGATGCTTTGGTGGTTCGGCCACAAAGATCTCTAAATAATGGCCTTTATACTGTATCTACAATCTCATTTGTAGCAGTTTTATTGATATCTTTTTCTCTCCCGCAAACCACAAATGCGGGTATTTTTTCAAAGATATTTGGGAATGATGTAAAAGCTGAAACAGTGGAAAGCGACCATAATAGCCAAACAACTCCAGTATTAGAAGCAAAAATAAGCCCAAATGGATCAAATACTAAGAATATTGAAACTATCCCTATGGGTGAAAACGACGTATTAGTGTCTGAAGTTGGGTCTTTAGGGACAATATTAGATGTGGAAGATTATCCTGAAGAAGATGAAATTAACGTTTATATAACCAAAAAAGACGATACTTTGTCAAAAATTGCCAAAATGTATAATGTTTCTGTAAATACTATCGTTTGGGCAAATGATGGTATAGACCCTAAAAAGCCTTTAAAAGAAGGAACATCTCTTTTGATCATGCCTATTAATGGTGTCTCTCATACTATTAAAAAAGGTGATACTTTAAATAAAGTTGCAAAAAAATACAGTGCTGATGCTGATGAAATAGCTCGGTTTAACGGTGTAACTGATGAAACTTTAGTAGTTGGGGAAACTATTATAGTTCCAAATGGTGAAATCTCTGTCGCAAAATCCACAACAAAAACAACAAAAGTAACAACTACTGTTAAAAATGGACTAAAAGTCTTTACTGGTAATGGTAAAGGAACATCACCATTGATATCTGGATATGGTGGAGCTTCTGTTGGGTCATATTTCCGAAAACCAGTTAACTGTATTATTACCCAAGGTCTTCATGGTAAAAATGGTATTGATATTGGCTGTCCTATTGGTACACCAATTGCAGCTGCAGCAGAAGGTACAGTTATTGCTGCTAAATCTGGATGGAATGGAGGTTATGGGAATATGGTTATTATATCTCACCCTAATGGAACCCAGACTGTTTATGGTCACCTTTCAAGAATAAATGTTACAACTGGACAAAATGTTAATGATGGCCAAATAATTGGTACAACTGGTAATTCTGGTCAATCCACTGGCCCACACCTACACTTTGAAATCCGTGGAGCTAGACAATGTTATGTAGATAACAGTTGTAGATAATAATATATATCAAATAAATGCCTATCGCTTAAAAAGCGATAGGCATTTGACTATTACAAAAAATATGTTAAAGTAAACAAAACTTAATATATACAAATCATGGACGCAACAAGCACAGAAAGATTAAAAAAACTATTAATTGATGATTATTCTAAAAAAGTAATCTTAAATGAATTCCTTAAAAAATTAAAAGAAATAAAAGGATTAGAGGTAAACACCAATTTTACAATCAAGAATCCTTTCGTAGAGGATGCCTTTGGTGATGGTAAACATGCCGTAATTCTGGCATTTAAAACTGGTGAAAAAATTAAAAAGGCCAGTGGATTTTTAGGTAAAGTAAAAGGTGCTTTCCCCGAAAGTAAACATGACAAGGAAATCATTCAACCTGGAGACAGACAGGGTTCAATAAGAATCGAAATGCCGATACCAAAAAATCTTAAAGAAAAAGCAAATGAATTAAAGGAAAATGACCTGAAACAAAAAAGGGTTGACTCTGTTATTCATCTGATAGATTTTTTTAAGAAAATTAAACTGTATGCCTACCCTGAAATCATCCACAATGAAATATTAGTTGAATGCGTTGATTTAATTGAAGCGAGAAGAGTTGCAGATGTATTTGAAAAGATTGGAGTAAATGTTATTGAAAACGAAAACTCCATAATTCAAATAACAATACCTGAAACCCCTTTAAAGGAGCCTTTGGAGAGGATTCGTAAAATACAAAACATTCAGGAATTAATTAAGTTTGCATTATGGCTACTTGATAAACATCTAAAGCTAGAACCTTTGAGAAAACAAGAGATAAAGGCTTCAAATAAAGTGGATCAAACCACTCCTTTAAATTTTAACAGTATATCGGATATATCCAACGCTAAAAAGATTCTTAGACTTTATGGTTTTAGATTTATGGATGAAGAAACCCTAAGTATTGATAATGGATTCAGGTTACAATTTGAGCCGATCATAAGTGGACACACAAATGGTGAAGAAATTGTTAAAATGCCTACAAAATCTCCATCCGAGGTTGCTAAAAGCCATGGTTTTAAAACCAACGGAATGCGTCTTAACCCAGATGTAAAAAACTATACATATACAAAAGCAAAACTTCTCAAAAAAGCTCGTATGGCAGCAGGCCAAAAAATAAACAATGATCGCTTGCGAATGGAATGGTTGAAAGAATTAAAGAACGCCATGAAAAAAGAAGGGTATATTATACTTGAATCTAAAAAAAATGCTGATTATAGTTTTGAATTTGAAAGACCTAAGCCGGCTGGACACGTAGAAGAACCTATTATTGCCAGCAAAAACCCGGTAGATATTCTAAAGAAAAATGGTTTCAAAAGACGCAATGCAACTACTCTTACAGGGGTTAAGACGGCTAAATATAACCCAACTACTGGAAGGATAAGTGTTGATTCACAAGGTTTCAAAGATTCAGAAATTGAAGATCAAGTTGCTTTTCTTAAAAAAACTTTTTTAGATCTTGGTTTTACAATTCCAGAAATTCAAAGAGACATGTGGAAAAGCTTTATTATAGAAGCACTGGTTGAAAACCAAGAACATGTAATTGAAATTCCTACAAATGAAATAACAGCCACAGAAAATACCACTGAGTCTTTAAATCAAGAAGTGGATAGCTCTGTAAAGGAGACAATTATTCAACCAGTATTTTTATCAACAGAAAATGCAGCTGCTCTTCTTAAGGATTTACCGACAAAAGAAATGGTTCCGGTATTAATTGAAATGTTACCAGATAAGTGGAAACCAACAATGGAAACATTAAGGATGGTATTAACTGCTGAAATCGTAGATGAGATTCTTAAAAAAGGAGTGATCCTTTTCCGAGACTCTCCAGGATTCGAATTAATTAACCTTGATAAACTTGGGGTTGGAAAAGAAGCAGTAATTTCAAAACTGCTTTCATAAACTTATACGGGCTATGCCCAGCCGGTGTGTATTACACATCGGCCTTTTTTATTTCAAAATTTATTTTCCGAATTTTGGTCTATACTGCAGGGCTTCAAGAATATGCTTGGCTTCGATGGTTTCAGAGTCATCCAAATCCGCAATTGTCCGAGCAAGGCGAATTACTCGATGATATGCCCGTGGAGATAATTCCAATTTTTTAGCACTTGTATTTAAAAGCTCGCGCACATGGGGCGCTAATGGAGCCAACACATCTAAATCCTTAACTGAAAGCTGTGAATTATTATTATAAGGTGCGCCAACATGGTTAAATCTATTTTTAGCTTTTTGCCGAGCTTTAATTATTTTTTGTTTTAAAATTGGATTTTCTAATTCTTTTTTATCTGAATTCCCCAACTTTTCATAATCAACACTTTCAACCGGTACCCACATATCTATCCGGTCAATAATCGGACCAGAAATTTTTTTATTATATCTAGCTAAATCTTGAGGATTACAAATACATTGTTTAACTCGTGTCCCATAATATCCGCATGGGCATGGGTTCATTGCAGCAATTAAAATAAAATCCGATGGGAAAGTAGCGCTACCTTTGGCCCGAGTCACAGTAACTATTTTATCTTCTAGTGGCTGACGAAGTGATTCTATAACTTTTTTATCAAATTCTGGAAACTCATCTAAAAACAAAACCCCTAAATGCGCCAAAGTTATTTCCCCAGGTTTTACATTTGCTCCACCACCAATAATAGACACATAACTAGCTGTATGATGCGGACTTCGAAATGGTG
This sequence comes from uncultured Candidatus Saccharibacteria bacterium, assembly GCA_964401705.1. Taxonomy (GTDB): domain Bacteria; phylum Patescibacteriota; class Minisyncoccia; order Phycocordibacterales; family UBA9973; genus 2-01-FULL-33-17. The sequence goes on along the minus strand of CAYNZJ010000003.1, from coordinate 5,733 downwards.
GACGAGTGACCAAACTATTATTTAAATTATTTACAGAAGAATGAATCCCTGTAACTTCTAAAACTTCTTCTTTATTTAAATCTGGTAAAAGTGTAGTAAAAGCTCTGGCCAGCATTGTTTTACCAGTACCAGGTGGACCATACATAGCAATATTATGCCCACCAGCCGCCGCAATTAAAAGCCCTCGTTTTGCTGATTCTTGACCTTTGACTAAAGAAAAATCATTTGTTACATCTGGCTGTTTATATTCAATTATTGTTTCACTAACAACTGATAATTTAGGATGAGCTCCATTACCTGTTTTAGCTAATGTTTTATCTAAATGCCTTGTTAATTCAAGTAAATTATTATATCCGTAAATTATAATCCCGGGGACAAGAGCAGCTTCTTTGACATTATCCATAGGAACATATAATTCGGTAATTCCATTTAATACACATTGTTTAGCAATAGGTAAAATCCCCGGAACAGATTTAACACTCCCATCTAATGCTAATTCTCCAACAAATACCCGGATTGTTTCATCAACAATTAATTCATTTGAAGCTAATAAATAAGCCAACGCAATAGCTACATCAAAATATGCACCTTCTTTTTTAATATTTGCTGGTGAGAGTGAAACAACGGTTTTCTGATTTTGATGTTTGGGTGATGAAAACCCACTATTTTTAAGTGCACTACCAACGCGGTCTTTGGCTTCATCTACTGCTTTATCACCTAGTCCAACAATAGAAAAACTATTTAACCCTCGTGAAATATCCGCTTCTACAGCAATAATCTGCCCAGCGAGCAGGCTCGTTTGGGCAGATAATACTTTTGCAAAACTCATAAATTAAAATTAATTATTTATATGAGATATAGATGTCTTAGCTGTTGGATCAGCCATTAATCTTTCTTCTTCTATTGGTTGACCAGATACAACACATATCCCATATGTTCCATCTTCTATTCTCTTTAATGCGTCTTCCACATCTTTTAATCTAGAAGACATAACTTCATTGATTGCACTGTCTGTTTCAAATTCTTCATTACGGTTATCTAAATCTAGATCATCTGATTCTGTTTCACTAGTATCAGAAACAGTATTAAATTCTCCTGTTAAAGGATCCTGAATAGTTGAACCTTTTAGGTCATTTAATATTTCGTCTCTCTCTGTCTCTAGTAAAGTTTTGTATAATTGTATATCTATCATATAAATATATTATATCATAAAATTTTTGTACTAATAACCATTTAAAATCCTTTGTTTGATAGCATTAAAAGTTTCTTGAGAACCCGTAAATACAACAAATTCATCATTGGCATAACCATAAACTAATATAGTTTTTTGTTGTTTGTTTTTTAATTCTCGAACTGGGTTTATGATACTGTTAAAGTTTTCAAATTTTCTAGTTTCATTTTCTGTGTCATTTTCAATTTGCAATAATACACCTAAATCATTATACATGGTACGTTCAATATTTTGTAAAACAACTTCTGATTGGTCACGATCAGTTACCGATAGAATAAAAAACGGATAAGATTTATTTTCTTTAGTGTAAATTCCATAAAAATATTCTCCAGAAGTTACAGCATTGACCCCATTAATAAATCTTATATTAACCAAAGGAGAAAGTTCATTAAACTTTAAAACTTTTTTATCTTTTTCTATTACAAATAATGCAATGTCTGATTCTGATTTAAAATTTTGAGTTCTAAATTTTTCTAAATCATCTTTATTGGGAATTTCTAATGTATATTTAATATCAAAATTAATTTTATCTTTTTTTACATTATTTATTATTTCTAGTTCATTATTATTTTGTACATTTGAAAAAAATCTAGGGAAAAGAAAAATCACTACTGCAACTAGCAATACAAAAATCGTTATATTTCTAAAAAAACTAATCTGTCTTTTTTTATTAGAAACAGTTTGAATATCAGCTAACATTATTGCTTCTTCAGAAGGAATATCACTATCATTAACAACCTCTCCAGAAACTTGTTTTTGATCTTTTGGGAATGAATGCAATATTGCACCTTGAACTTTTGGTTTAGGTTCTTCTTTTTTTTCTTCTTTTAATTCTTCTGGCATGTAATTATTATACTACAAAAATCGTAACAGTAATAAAAAAGCACCCCGGCTATTCTAATAGCTACACTTCTCATTTTGGAAAACAAAAATCTTAGAAGTCCGACCTCTCATGCGACGTGAGGTCGGACTTCTTTTAAATCACAGACCTCTCCCCTTGCCCCCTCTCCTTATTAAGGTAGAGGGGATTAAAAACAAAAAAGAAAAACCAAAGATGATTTTTAAAAAAATTAACTTTGGTTTTTCTTGATTTATGTAATTACACTTTAGGAGTAACTACTGGTTTTGGAAACATATCAGGATTAAGAGCTTTGATGGATACTCCAATTTTTCCTTCTTCAACTTTAATAACTTGCACTGGGAATTTCATTCCGACTTTTAACAAGCTATCAACCTTTTCAACTCGAAACGGTGCAATTTCAGAAATATGAACTAGTGCTTCACTATTGTCTGATATTTTTACAAATGCCCCAAAGTCAGCAATTCTTGTTACTTCAACTTCAGCAATAATATCACCAACTTTATAAACACGTGTTAAATCATCAATCATTTTTTTAGCACGAGCTGGGCCATCGTTTCGTCCAGTTATAATAACTGTTCCATCATCTTCAATACTTATGTCTGCTCCTGTTGCATCACGGATAGAATTTACCATCTTACCCCCCGGACCAATTACCATCCCGATTTGATCTACCGCAACTTTTGTAATTTCAATTCGTGGAGCCGAAGGTGAAAGATTTTCTCTTGGTGTAGAAATTTCTTTTGTGATAGTTTCTAAAATATGTTTACGAGCATTTTCTGCATCTATTAATGCTTCTTTTAAAATTTTAACTGATACACCAGATAATTTAATATCCAGCTGTATCGCAGTCACACCACGACTTGTTCCTGCAACTTTGAAATCCATATCACCATAATGGTCTTCCGGGCCTTGGATGTCGGTTAGGATTTTATAATTGTTTTCATCTTTTGGATCTTCCATTAATCCCATAGCAATCCCGGCAACCGGAGATTTAATAGGAACACCACCATCCATCATGGCAATTGTGGCAGCACAAATACTGGCTTGAGATGTGGAACCATTAGACGATGTTGATTCAGATACAACTCGAATAGTATAAGGGAATGTAGTATAATCTGGAATAACAGGAACTAACGCCTTTTCCGCTAAAAATCCATGACCCATTTCACGGCGATTCATTCCGCCTAGTCGTCCTGTTTCACCAACAGAATATGGAGGGAAATTATAGTGATGAATAAAACGCTTTTTACCGCTAGCTTCAATACCTTCAACTTCTTGACGTGTATTTGGACCATCTAGTGTAAGCACAGATAGGACATGAGTCTCTCCACGATAAAATATTCCTGTGCCGTGTAACATATCTGACACACCACCGGCTTTGGCGAAGAGCGGACGGACTTCGTTAAATGCACGCAAATCAGCACGCTTGTTTTCTTTGGTTGCTCCATCGTGAAACAGCTCGTCGAGCACATGGTGCATGTGATCCCAAATTGCATTCCGAGCGTTATTGTCTTCTGGATATTTTTCGGTAACTATTTCATCTAAGATACTTTCAGCTTCAGCAATGACGGCTTTACTTTTATTTCCAAAAAGTTCACCTTTAAGAATTGGTAATACTTTTTGATCGAACAATCCTAAAAGTTCGGCAGGAATTTCTGGTTTTGTAAATTCTAATTTTTCACAACCTTCTTTTGTAATTATTTCTTTTTGCCAATTTTCAAGTTTTGTAATTTCATTTACTGCCATGTCCAGTGCCTCTCCAAGACGATCATTAGTATATTCAAATGCAAGGGCTTCGATCATACAGACTTTACCATCTTTACCACACACAACTAAATCAAGATCATTTGTGGCTTCGCTAACTGTAGGTAAATAATTATTTATTTTTAATTCAGTTTCGTTCTTCGGTACTGTTATTGAAACTGCCCCAACTGGACCACCAAAAGGAATTGGTGAAACACCTAATGCTAAACTAGCAGCATTAACTCCAAGAATCTTTGGATCCATTTTACCAACAGCAATTACAGTTACGATTACCTGAACTGCATTTTTAATATGGTGCGCAAAAAGTGGACGAATAGTTCTATCAATTACGCGTGATGCAAGTACAGCTTGGTCAGATGGTCTTCCTTCACGTTTATTCCATTGTCCGCCCAAGATTCTACCGGCAGCATAATGACGCTCGACATATTCAACAGTTAAGTTAAAAAATCCAGGGTTACCTTTATCACTTTTACTAATACATGCTGTTGCTAGTACCACAGTCCCATCACAAGTTAGCATAACACTACCGCCGGCTTGCATTGCTAAATCACTAAACTTGGCTACGAATTCTCGTCCGCCAATATTGAGCGTATAATTTCTCTCATTCATCCCGTTAGAGGCAGGTCGCGATCTACTTACATAGAAAACAACTTCACCTAATTAATTTTATAATTTCATTTTACATTTCCCGCTTGTGAATACCGTGACCGCGGCCTCTAACGGGATCATGTTCTTTTATACTAGTTCGATCTTCTGATTTTAGTATTGAAACAATGAGACATATATCTCAATTTCACTACTACCTATCAAAAGACCGCGTTACTAATATATTGGTACTCTACCATAAAAAATACGAGTGGTAAATGCAATAAAAAAATGGAAGTTGATTTAAATTATCAACTTCCATATATGTCAGATACGAATTATTTTTTATTTTACATATCCCCACTCGGCTAATCTTTGTTTGATTTGTGGGATTGCAATTTTTTCACCAATACCCCTAATCATGGGTAATTTTTCTACAGAACCAATTGATTCTATAAAATCATGAATACCGGCATCTTTGCCTCCCATCCAAGATATTAATCGATTAACAATTCTTGGTGATATCCCAGCAAAAACAACTGAAATTGGTGTACGAATTTTATTTAAAAAATCTTCAAAATAATCAATTTTTATATCCTTATAATAAAACTCTACCTTACAATAAAGTACATTAAAATTATTAAAAGCTCTTCTATTTAAAAAAATTGATATACTCTCCAAGCCATAAAATCTTTCTGGCTCATCAATTCGAAGAGCTTTTTCAACTTCTTCTTTTATTTTAAAAGTAGACCTTTGGGATAGATCTTCAATTGTAATATCTATACCCATTTTTCTTAACATAGATAAGACAACATAATTGTCTATCTCCATAACTGTTTTTTGTTTAATTGTGTTGCTCATTTTTTCTTTTTTAATTAACAAAACAATACCATAAATATATGGTATTGGCAAATATTGTTATTTTGATTAAATATTTATGTTACAATACATTTATATGGCTCCCGTTAGAGATTATTATGTTTTACTATACATACATACTAAAAAGTAAAAAAGATGGTAAACTTTACACAGGATCCACTAAGGATCTTCGGAAGCGTCTTGTTCAACACAATACTGGTAAATCTACTTATACCAAAGGACGTGGCCCATTTGAAATCATTTATTACGAAGCATGTTTATCAGAAGAGTTATCTAAGTCGAGAGAACTCTATTTAAAATCGGGAATGGGCAAGCGTTATCTAAAAAATAGATTAGGCGCTTCCTATCTCTAACGGCATGGCAGTTATATCACATAAAGCTCAACGGGTTGCGGTGTTAATTGATGCGCAGA
>CAYNZJ010000002.1:0-42402 GCA_964401705.1 uncultured Candidatus Saccharibacteria bacterium | reverse complement strand
TGCGAATATCATCAACTGTTAAAATCTTATATTTTTCTACTTCATTTCCTTCCATAGGGATATTATAGCACTTTTTATGCCTTAAAACTAGAATTTAAACAAAAGGCTATTTATACAAAACTATGCAATAAGGTTTAATAGCTTGTTTTTAGAATTTTCATATTTTTCTTTTTGATTTGAATAAGCATAAAAACTTAAAGAACTAAGACCCATGCGTAATTTATAGCACAACATTCGCTCTTTAAAATTTTCAATCTTTTTACCTGTTTTATTACATAAATCTAAATAAGCTTTTTCATAATCAAAGTCTTTTGCAAAAAATTGTAACCGTGCTATGTCATACAAAAAATCCCCATACATAGATCCTTCCCAATCAATTACACCGACTATTTTTTCATTTTTAGAAAATAAATTACCAAAATTATAATCCCCGTGAACAAAATATTTTTCTTCTGGACAAAAATGAAGTAACTCAACAAATCTTTTATATATTTTATCCCAAACATCTTTTTCTAACATTGAATTATCAAACATATGCACGGCATATTCATCAACCTTTAATAAATATTCTTTCCAAGTTTTAGTTTCACCTACGCCTTCGGCATTAAATTTACCATAACCAATTTTATCCGAAACATCTATAGAGTGAATGAATTTAAGTGTGCTGAATAAACTTGGTAAATTTTTATCAAATTCTTCATCATCTAAATTTTTAAATAATTCCCCATCTACCCTTTCTGAAATTACAAAATACTGCCCATCTTCCATTTGGCCAATATCGATAATTTTAGGAATTGGTATTTCTAAAGAATTAAAGTTTTCATAGGCATAACGGTCTTTTTTAAATCCTTGGTCAAAATGTTTATTTACACGAATAACCAAATCTTGCCCATTTACATTATAACCAAAAGCCTGCGACCCCTCGCCTCCGGCAAGTGGGGTTAAATTAGAAACACTTTCTTTATAATAATTATCTAAAAAAGATTGAACTATTGGTTGCTCCACGTTTGTTTTATGGGTTGAGACTGTTTGTTTATTATTCATATAATTACATTTTTGAAATTTTAAACCCAAGATATAACCCCAAAATTCCCCCAATTGCGCTAAAAAATATAGATGCCATGGAAAACATCCCCGCACCCCAAAGATTTGGAATAAATCCCCCAATAGTAGAACCCAACAATATACCAATTGTAATTAAAGCTTTTTGACTCATAAATTTATTATATCATATACAATAGTCTTGATTTGTATAAAATTATTGTTTTTAAGTAATTTTATGGTATTCTGTCATAAGCTTACAGGATAATCTTGCCTGATCGTCTAATGGTAGGACAGCGGACTCTGAATCCGTTAATTGGGGTTCGAATCCCTGTCAGGCAGCAAGTTTGAGGTATTACGAATTTCTTATTTATTAATTATGAAAACATCATCAGAAAAAAAGAATATTCTATTTCTTACGGGTAATCGAAATATTATCGATCTTGATCCTGCATTTCAAAGAGGTAAGGTTTGGCCAGAAAAAAAGAAAGAATTATTTATTGATTCTTTAATCAAGGGTTGGGGTGTCCCGAAGCTCTATTTTGCTGTTTATAAAAACTCTAAAGGAGATCCTTATAAGTACGAATGTATCGACGGAAAACAAAGATTATCAACAGTATTTGATTTTTATGACAATAAACTAAAGGTAAATTTAGATAGTAATTATTATTTGTATAATGATTTGAATTTAAAAATTAAAGAAGAATTAAGTAAATTTTCTTTCGATGTTGAAATTGTAGAAGACTTCAAAGGGGACGAACTTTCTGAATTATTTCAAAGATTACAGTCTGGTTCAGCACTAAACACTTCAGAAAAATTAAAAGCAACAAGTGGAGATATGTCTGCTTTCATTTACACACTTAGCAACGATAATGTCTTTAAGAACAAAGTAATATCCAAAGCAAAAAGAAATCCCCATTTGGCAACAATGGCACAGGTATCGCTATTGTCAGTTAAGAACGATATCGTTAATTTAAAATTTAATGACTTGCTCTTATTTTTAAAGACGTACTCAAAGTTTAATACAAACGGTGAAGAAGCAAAGAAAATAAAAAATGTTTTAGCTTACATTGATAAAAATTTTAATATAGACGAAGCTGGAATTGTATTTACAAACAGAGCAATGTTTGTTTCTTGTTTTTATTTAATTTCATTTTTAATGTTGAGAGGAAATATAAAAAATTTAAAAATTAAAGATTTTTTTATTAATTTCTCAAAAGATTTATCCTCTAATAAATCTGACCCTGATTTAAAAGATTTTCAAATTGCTGTGGTTCAAGGGGCAGACAGTTCGACTTCGATAAAATCGAGACATAAGATCTTATTAAAAAAATTTATTAAATTTGATATAAATGTGAGTTCATTATTAAATTACGAAACTCTAGAGGAAGAATTTAATACTACCTATAAAGAAAAACTGAAATTATTTTCAGGAGAGCATAAAGATTTAAATAAAAGACTTATTAAGATTGGATGTCGAACAATAAAGAGATCTGATAAAATTGAAGAATCACTCCCAGTTTATATTAGACATCAAAGTGAACATCCAAACAAAAAAAGGTTATACAAATATAATTATGAAGATTTAAGTTATTGTATTTCTTTTCTTAAGAAAATCACCCAAAAATAGATGTTCTCAATAATTATATAAATATTAAAATAAAATAATTAAAAAACCTCAGGTTAAATTCACCCGAGGCTCAAAGCACTTTTTATTAAAATGTAGTTATTACGCATAAAGGATCGTTTACCTGGATCAATCTTTTCAGACCCTTTAAGATAAGTAGACGATCAGCCTGTGGCGATTTATCCATTATGTTGCAATTTGCCCCTACTTAGATATTTCAGTTCGGGGACTGCAATACGCATCCGCTTATCATCGGAATACAACGCATGTAATAACTATTTGTACTTTTGCTAAAAATACCATAAATAAATAGTAAAAGCTATTCATTAAATAGTGTTTTAATTCCCTATTTGACAATGGGGATTTTTAGATATATAAATAGGTTAATCAAAAATGAAAATATGAAGAATATAAAAGCCGTAAAAGACTTTTTTAATATTCCCTTGAGGGGGTATATAGATTTAGAAGATTTGTACATGAAATATAAAATGATGCTTTTAGTATTATCTATAAATAAAATAGACTCAAAAGAAGAGAAAATAAAAGAATTGAAAGAAAACTTTTTATTTGCTCTTGATACCCCTGAAAGATTTTTAATTTGGGGTTTTGACGAAGAAAGACTTAAAGAAATCAATTCCGAAATAAATGGGTTATGTAAACATTGTCACGGAAGCTGTAAAAGAAAGTTAGAAATTCCACCTAATTCTATAAAATATGTTTATTGTAAATCATGCGATAGTTCTGGGTTTAAGCAAAGGACTGAAAATTCAAGATTTGCAATGAGCTGTAGCTATTGCTGGAACAAAAAAACTGTACTAACAGTACATTGGGCAGAAAAATTAAATGAAATCATTTGCCCTTATTGCAAAGGCACTGGTAAAAATAATGCGAAGGAACACTAACGTGTTCCTATTTTTATATTTCAGTATAATCATATATAATTTATCTATGGATAAAATGACGATTGAATCAAAGGAAAATATAATTAAAAAAGTACAGATAATTGCAGAGAAGGTAGAAAACCTTGTTTCAAAAACAACTGGATATAATTTACCAATTACTTATTTAACAATATTTAGCCATACTCAACAGGAATATAAAAATTTGCTTGATTTATGTAGCAAACTTGGAATAAAATCCGAGGCTAATAATGGTTTTAAATTTTTATTAAAAGAACCAATTCAAACTATTGGTGGTTTTATAAAAAATATTAGGATTAGGGAACCTGACCCATATCGTTCACAAATAGGTTGTGCAGATGTACAGGTTCAAGATTACACAAAATTCAAATTACAAGAAATTACAAAACACCCTGAAAATTTAAGAATTATAAAACGTCCTGATTATGAAATGATTGAGTATTTTGATTTAAATACAAATGATGTTTTAGCTTATGTTATGTCCAACCAATAAACACTAAAATAAAATACAAGCTTTTAACTAAAATTTGACAAAATATTTTTAATGATTAGAATTAAATTCTAATCAAAATATTATGCAAAAGACTAAAAGAAAAGCGTTTAAACGCTACTACAAAGAATGGGGCCATGTAAAATCAGGCCCTAAAAAAAGAGCACTAAAGCGAGGTGAACCTATAGATGGAACACTAAGCTACGAAGAAAGAATAAAAAAAGAAGACGAGTTTTGGAGAAAACGAAATCTTTTAAACTAAAAATCTTTCTTAAAAAGAAAATCCAAAAGACCAGACTAGCGCTGGTTTTTTATTTTTATTTATTTTTTCTATTTACACAGGCTTTGCAAAAAGCACTAAACATTGGATGTGGGGATAGTGGCCGAGCTAAAAATTCTGGATGGAATTGACTAGCCATAAAAAATGGATGAATCGATGTTGGTAATTCTACAATTTCACATAATTTACCATCAGGTGATTTTCCAGAAAAAACCATTCCTTTATTTTCCAACCTTTCAACATAATCATTATTAACTTCATAACGATGACGATGACGTTCTATAATTTGGCTTTTACCATCAATTTTATTTACCATTTTAGACAAACCAAGATACGCCTTTTCTGCTAATGATCCTTTTTTAAGTATTGCTGGATATGAACCCAGTCGCATAGTTCCGCCCATTTTTTTGTTTTTAATTTTATCTATTTGGTCATCCATTACTGTAATTACAAGATCTTTGGATTTTGGATTAACTTCCAATGTGTGGGCATCTTTTAACCCTAAAACATTTCTAGCATATTCAATAACTGCTAATTGCATCCCATAACAAAGTCCTAAATACGGGATTTTATTTTTACGAACATATTCTATGGCTTTGATTTTACCTTCTATCCCACGGTTACCAAATCCCCCAGGAACTATTACCCCATCAAATTTAGATAGTTCTTTAACAGACTTGGGATCTTTTTCATATTTCCCGGCATTAATCCAAGTTAAAACTGGTTTTTTATTTACTGCATAACTAGAATATTTAATGGCTTCGATTACGGACAAATAAGCATCAGAGAGTACAAAATCCCCACTATCAAAATATTTACCGACAACAGCAATATGTAGTTCATCTTTAACAGTTTTTGTTTTTTTAACAAAACTATTCCATTCTTTGCCACCATTTTTAGAAAGTATCGGGCAAGCCAATGTTAACGTATTACAAATCAAATCTGATAAACCTTCTTTTTCAAAATTTATTGGAATATCGTAAATACTTTGTACATCCGGAGCAGATATAACACGGTCAGCTGAAATATTACAAAATACAGAAAGTTTTTGTTTTCTTTTTTCGTCCATTAATTCTTTGGAACGAGCAATAATAATGTCTGGTTGGATACCTGATGCATTAAGTGTTCTAACTGCATATTGGGTTGGTTTGGTTTTCATTTCCCCAATTGTCCCTGGTACTGGAAGATACGACACCATTACAAAAAATACTTGCCCTGGATATTTATTTTTCATCATTCGAGCAGCTTCTAGAAATAGCATATTTTGATATTCCCCAACTGTCCCCCCAATTTCAATAACAACAACATCAGCATCTGCCTTTTTACCAGCTTTTTCTATACGTTCAATTACTTCCATTGGAATATGCGGTACCACTTCTACACAAATTCCACCATATTCTAAATTACGTTCTTTTTGGATCACAGATTGATAAACCCGTCCTGTGGTCATATAATTGTCGCTACTGATGTCTTTATTCAAAAAACGTTCATAGTTACCCATATCTTGGTCAGTCTCATAACCATCATTTAATACAAAAACCTCGCCATGTTCGCCTGGGTTCATTGTGCCGGCATCAATATTAATATATGGGTCAATTTTAATTGCAGTTACAATTTGTCCACGGTCTTGAAGTATCTTTGCAATAGAGCTAGCAGCAACGCCTTTACCAACACCTGAGATAACACCCCCAATGACAAATATGTAACTAGTTTGTTTTGTTTTTTGGCCTTTAATCATAATTATTTATTAAGATACCTAGAGACAGATAAAAAGCTAGCAACAACTCCTAAAAATAACCCAGAAAAAATTATAAGCCCTGATATTTGTAAAATATTTTTTATATAATATTCAAATAAATCTACTCCGAAAAATACAGTTAATGAATCACGCAAAATATAAGTAATACCCAAAAAGAATAACAAAGTTATTACCGAAGCAATAAGGCTATACACAACCTGAGCCACAATAAATGGACCCCGTACATAACTACCACGTGCTCCGACTAATCGCATAACTTCAATTTCATCTTTCATTGTATAGATACCTAATTTTACAGTATTAAATGTAACCATTATTGCAATAACTATAAAAATTAAAGTTAGCGTGTATCCGAATTTTTTAACGCCATCACGAAGAAGCAATATTTTATCTATAACTTGTTTGGTTCGAATAAAGTTTACATTTGTAATAAATGATTTATTTTGATCTAAAAATGTTGTATCACTTTCTAGTTTAGTGATTATACTTTCATATTGGGCAGTGTCTTTAGCATGAATAACAAAACTAGACCGAAGAGGATTATGCCCTACTTCATCTAACGCCTGAAGAGCCACATCGTCAGATATATGACGTTCACGATATTTAACCAAAGCTTCTTCTTTGGAAATAAAATCCACGCTTTTAATTTCAGGCATTGACTCTAAATCTTTTTTAATTGTGTTAATGGTTTCATCATTTGCAGAATCAGCAATATACATTGTTATATCTACTCGTGATTCTACAGTGTGTAGTGATGCATCTAAAATTGCTTGAGTGAAGAATAACCCAAGAATCACAGTTAAAGTAACTACAGTTACCGCAATAGAAGAAATACCCAGTATTCCACTACGCGAAACCAAACTTAAACCAGAACGAATTGTGCGACGAAAAAGTGTGCGATTCATATATTATAAATGTAATTTACTGTTATGATGATGTTTGTCATCTTTAATAATTTTTCCTTTCTCTAAATAAATAAATCTGCGAGCATATTTATGTGCTAAATCTGGAGTATGAGTTGTCATAACAATTGTTGTACCTAAGTCAGATAATTTTCGAAGAACGCGCATAACTCCATCTGCAGATTCTGGGTCCAAACTAGCTGTTGGTTCATCAGCTAAAAGAAGTTCTGGTTGATGAATGATTGCTCGAGCAATAGCTAATCGTTGTTTCTCCCCACCAGATAGAGTATCAGGGAAAGAATGTATTTTATGTGTAAGTGAAACTAATTCTAAAACATGTGGAACATATTCGGAAATATCTTCATCGGTATGTTCCCCAACTTCCATAGCAAAAGCCACGTTTTCAAAAACTGTTTTATTTTTTATAAGTCTAAAATCTTGAAAGATTGTGCCAATTCTACGACGAAGAGCAATTAAATCTTTGCGAGGCAACGAATGAATATCTTGTGATTCAAAAAAAACAGTTCCAGTTGTTGGAGTTTCTTCAGCTAATATTAATTTCATTAAAGTTGTTTTACCACTACCCGAGTGGCCCATAATAGCAACAAATTCTCCAGGTGAGACGGTAAGAGACACATCGTGTAATGATTCAGTCTCATCTTTATACACCTTGGAAACATTTGTTAAATAAAGCATAGGTTTATTTTATCATATCTTAGGGGTAGCTTCAATAAATTCATCAAGGTTCCCCGACAGTACACCATCAATATCGCTGGTTTCAATACCACTTTTAAGGTCTTTAACCTGTTTATAAGGGTGCATTACGTATGTTCTTATTTGATCACCCCATTCATTATTTATTTTACCAGCCAAAGAGAGCTCGGATATTGAATTTTTGTTCAACTTTTCAGCTAAAACCAATAATTTACTATTTAACATATTCATGGCTTTGGCCCGGTTCATCTCTTGAGATCTTTCTGTTGAAACACAAACACTAAGCCCTGTTGGAATGTGAGTTATTCTAACTGCGGTTTCTCTTTTATTTACATTTTGACCTCCGGGGCCACTAGATTTACTAAAAGTTACTTCTATTTCTTTGGATGAAATTTCACTTGTCCCGCCAATTGATGGGTTATTTTCAACAAAAGGAATGATATCAACTAAAGCAAAAGAGGTTTCTCTGGTATGTTTAGAATTAAATGGTGAAAGTCGAACTAGTCTGTGTACACCAGTTTCGTTTTGTAATAATCCATAAGCCCCATTACCAATAATTTCATAAGAAATACTGCGATAACCATTTTTAGTAACTTGTTCATCTAAATTAAAAGCCTCTAAACCTTTTTTCTTGAAATAATTTAAATACATTTCCATTAATATCCGTGCCCAATCTTCAGCATCATCCCCGCCTGCTCCAGCATAGATGGTAATGACGGCATTACTATTTAAACGATTTTGAAATAAACCAAATTCTTTTTTTAATTCTTGATATTTTTGTAATACTATATTTGCATTTTCTTTATCATTCCAAAAATCCCCACTACTCATTTGGGTTTCAATATTGTTTATTTCATTTGTGATTTGATTAATTGATCGCATATATATTCTTATTGAGTTTGAAACTAGAGCCGTTAGTGAGAATCGACTACCACGTAGTCAGGTGGTTTTTTATCTCACTTTGTTCGATATAAAAAACCCTTCCGATTCTCACCGAAAATAAAGCAGTTTATTTTCTAGAGCCGTTAGTGAGAATCGGACTCACGGTCTCTGTCTTACCAAGACAGTGCTTTACCACTAAGCTATAACGGCTAAAAACAATCCTAGTATACAGAAAAAAATAGATTATTCAAACCTAATAACTAAAATTAAACAATAATGGCAAAACCCTTAAAACAACCATTAATATCGCAAAAAAGACAAAGAATATCCCTATAAATCTTGCTAGGATTTTTTCAGGGACTTTATTTGCAAAAAACGAAGTTACAGCCCCACCAATAGCAGCGGATATACCAATTATAATACCTAATTTAAAATCAATATTCCCATTTTGGGTATAACCAACAACACCCGAAATTGCAGTTAAAAGCATTACAAAACTAGAAGTTCCAACGGCTTTTTTAATATCAAAATGTAAAACAGAATAAAGAATAATAAAAACTGTTAATCCTCCACCAGCTCCAAAAATACCAGTAATGACCCCAATTATTAAACCCATCAACCCCATACCTAATGGAGTCTTCAATCGATTAGCTATTCTATCCGGGACAAATAAATTACTCTCTTCATTTTTAGATAAACCGCTTTTAAACATTTTAAATCCAAAAAAGATCATACAAATTGCTAGAATAATCATTATGAAAGATCTTGAAATTGAAACTACAAAATATGAACCAATCTGAGCTCCAAGTAAAGCCCCCGTAATTATCCAAAGGGATTTTCTAATATCAATATGCTTTGCTCGATAATAAGAATAAGAAACAGAAGCCGAAGCAACAACATCTACAAATAAACTTGTACCCAAAACAACTGGCAATGGGATATCAAAAAATGTAGTAAAAATTGGGATTAAAACCAAAACCCCCGAAGCTCCAGTAATACCAGTAATAGCCCCAACGATAACTCCAATAAAAATATAAGTAAACAAATGATTTTAAAATTTAAAAATAATATTTATTATACCATTATAGTGCTGGATTTTCTATTAGACTTTCTATTTGAAAAAATTTATTTTGCGAACTTGTATAACTTACAATATCTTTTGAACTTCCATCTTTATAGACTTTCATTTGTACAACTAACCCTTGCATAGTTTCTTTACTAAAATACTGGTCAAACATAAAATTCCCTAAACTATACATGATCGGTTTGTCTTTATAAATTTCAACATCTTGAACTACATGAGGATGATGCCCTACTATTATATCTGCCCCACTATCGATTGCGAGGTGGGCTAATTTTTCTTGTCTTATATTATGAGGTTTATATTCGTCCCCCCAATGAAATGAAACAATTAACACATCGCAATTTAATTTTGCATCACTTATAATTTTAGAAAAATTAGGGTCACTAGCTAACAATATCCCTGGAGTTGTATTAGTTGCCTTTATCCAATTAGGCCCAACATCTGAAAAACCAAGGAAACAAGTTTTGATATTATTCTTTTCAATTATAGTTGGATTTATAACTTGATTATAATCATCTCCGGCACCTGTATAAAGTATACCGCCGTCTTTTAATCTTTCTAAAGTATCTTTAAAAGCCAAAGTAGTGTAATCTCCAACATGGTTATTTGCAAAACTAACAATATCAATACCTAAATTTTTTAAAACAGAAATTACAACAGGATTCATCCGAAAAGAATAAATACTGCCCACATTATGACCAACATCACTAACTGGACCTTCTAAATTTAGAAATGAAATATCGTCTTTATTAAAAATACTTTCGTTATTGTTTTCTCCATTTATATTGTCAAAAAGTTTTTCAAAATCACCCTCAAAATTTTTGTTTACATTTCCTTTGACCCCACGGTCAAACATTACATCACCAGCAAAAGTTAAAACCAAATAATCGGGTTTTATTTCTCCAATTGGTTTTGTGCTTATAACATTTGCTGTTTGGTTTTTATTATCTTGAACTAAACTACCAAAAACCAATTCTCCAGAAAATACCCAATAAACACCACAAGATACTAATAATGTAGTAAATACAACCCAAAAGTTTCTTTTTAAAGAATTTGATTTTTTCTTCATTATTTCTATACAATACCACAAAAAATCTAGATTGACATTAATTACCCTAGATAATATGATGTGTAGAAATTTAATTTATGAAAAACGAAATAAAAGACCCTAGATTGGGAAATAATAATTTTAACTATATAGTAGTAGATAACGGTATTGTATATATATGCAATCCCAAAAAAAGAAAAGTTATTGAAGTTTCAACTTGGGAAAAGAAACCATTTTGGAAAATATCCTCATTTGGGAAATACAAAAATGCCTTAAAAGGTAAAAACAAAAAGAAGACAACCGAAAATCAATATATTACGGAAATACTAAAAAGTATCTTCCGTAAAAAGAAAGACCCCGTAAAAGAGCACTTATTAGCCAATGATACCTAACATTGGCTTTTTTAAATTAAAAGATAATGGTTATTTGCAAAATAAGCTTTTATTTGCTAATATTATAAAAGTTTAGTTTAATATCGCGGGGTAGAGAAGAGGTATCTCACAAGGCTCATAACCTTGGGACAGCGGTTCGATTCCGCTCCCCGCAACATTCCTGCTTGTATTGCTAAATTATAGCTTTCTTATGCAGGCGAAATGTGACAGATTTCCAAATCTCACAATTCGAAAATTGTATGTGTCGGTGTAGCTCAGTTGGTTAGAGCGTAGCACTCATAAAGCTAAGGTCGCAGGTTCGATCCCCGCCACCGACACAGTCGCACGAAAACACTTAGGTGTTTTTGTGTGGGGATCGAAAAGCTTTCCGTTATGTATGAGAAATTTTTAATTTTGAATACATCGGAAAGGTGTACAGCTCCTGTAAGGAGAGATCTCCGCGATGCGATTAACATATGCAGTCGTAGCTCAACTGGTTAGAGCACCCGCCTGTCACGCGGGAGGTTGCGGGTTCAAGTCCCGTCGACTGCGCATAAAGAAAAAACTCCACACAAATGGAGTTTTTTCTTTATGCGCAGGAGAGAAGATAATTTTTTATCTTCGTACGGGATCTTGAAAAGCTTTTCGTTATGTATGAGAAATTTTTAATTTTGAATACATCGAAAAGGTGTACAGCGTCTGTAAGACGAAAGTCCCGTCGACTGCGCAAAATAAAAATCTCTTACCGGGCTTTTATATTACTCCGAATTCTTCTAAAACTGCTCTATACATTCCAATGGTACGAATTACATCTTCTTTAGCTAAACCATAATTACTACCCCCGTGAGCAATATCATTACGGACTTTATGGGCTTCCCAAGCAAATTGATATGTCTTAAATGATTTATCACTAGCATTTGTTAACATTTCCCCCACTCCAGCACCTGTAAACCCACCATATTCTAATGCTTCTTCCATTAAAACATCTGCTTCAATTATTGCTACTCGCCAATCAGCTTCGGATGTACTGGTAACCAAATTTTCAATTAATTCCCAACGAGGATTTTTAGCAAGATCAGCTAATTTATTTTGATAATTATGTATTTCATGATCAATATGGTCTTGTTCATGTTTTTGAATCATAAACATTCGAATAACTGAGTATAAAATTATTATGGTAAATAAAGCTGAAAGCGTACCAGAAATAATTCCAATTTGATCAAATAAATTTGAAAGCTTGTCTTTAGTTGGTAATTGAGCAAAATTATAACTAGACGAAGTATAAATATCTTGATTATTTCTTTGAGCTATTTTATCCATATTAGTTTTTACTTATTTTTTCTATATCTCGACCAATAATAAATAAATGTTCGTCATTAAAATGTGATGCATAAGCTTGGATTCCAATAGGAATCTCTGAATCAGCAACTTTCATTGGTACTGATATCCCGGGAATTCCAGCAATATTACCTGGCGCAGTAAACAAATCTTCCAGATACATTGCCAATGGATCATTTGATTTTTCACCAAATTTAAAAGGTAACCCTGGAGATGTAGGTAATAATATTATATCAATATCTTTAAAAGCGTTTACAAATTCGGATTTGATAGATTTTTGTAAAGATATTGCTTTATTATAATAAGCATCATAATACCCGTGAGACAAAATAAAAGCTCCTAAAATACATCGATTTTTTACTTCTTTACCAAAACCATTAGTTCGAACATTTTTATAATATTCATTTAAATCATTAACAGTATCTTGGGGATGATAGCCAAATCTTAACCCATCAAAACGCCCTAAATTACTTGAAACTTCTGCCGGCTGAATAACATAATATACCGCTAAAGACAGTGGGGTTAGTGGTAAATTAATATCAACAATATCGTAACCCATATCTTTTAAACCTTTTAAAGTTTTTTCAAATCCATCCTCTACTATTTGGGTTAACCCTTGTTTTATAAAATCTCTTGGAATTCCAATCCGTTTTTTAAATTCTTTTTTATATTGATTTCTTTTTGAAGCTAAAACTAAAGTAGTATCATTTGCATCAGGAGTACAAATAGCATTAAAAAGTATTTCAGTATCATCAACTGTTTTAGCCATTGGACCAATTTGGTCTAACGATGAAGCCATAGCAATAAGCCCCGAGCGTGATACCGTACCATATGTTGGTTTCATTCCTACAAGATTACAAAATGCAGCTGGTTGGCGAATAGAGCCCCCAGTGTCAGACCCTAATGAAACTAAAGCCATATCCCCGGCAACTACAGCAGCTGACCCACCTGAAGATCCCCCTGGGACACGACTAGTATCTAATGGATTCAAAGTATTACCATAATAACTAGTTTCCGTTGATGAACCCATAGCAAATTCATCCATATTTGTTCGGCCTAGGATAACTGCACCTTGATTTAACAATTCTTCTACAACTGGACTACTATAACCGGCAATATAATTTTTAAGCATATTTGAACCCGCACTGGCAATATGGTCTTTAAAAAGCATATTGTCTTTAATTGCTATTGGAACTCCAGTTAAAAAAGTAGCAGTTCCGTTATTGATTTTATCTTGAGCAATATTTATATATTTATCTAAATCAGTAAAAACCTCGATATAAGCATTGATATCTTTGTTTTTTTCTTCAATATTTTTTAAATACAAATCAATAACCTCGGTAACGGTTATTTCTTTATTGGTATACAATTTATGAAGCTCTTTAATGCTTAATGTATTTAAATCAATCATATTAATCAGTATTTAAAACTTTTGGAACTTTTACATAATCCCCTTCTTTATTGGGAACATTTTGCATAAAATCATTAGTAAAATTTATTTCATTAAGAATATCCTCGCGAAGGTCTGGGTTTTCTTTAGATATTTCTAAGCTAGGATTAGTAGCTTCAACTTTTTGAATTTGATCAATATAACCCAAAATTGAGTCCATTTTACCTAAAAGGGCCTCGGCTTCATTATCAGTGATGCTAATTTTTACCAAGCTGGCAAAACCCACAATATCATCTTTTGTCATGTTTATAGTATACCCTAATTCCCCACCATTTTCAAAAATTGAGGTTCATTCAGCATCTTTATACCTAATTTTACCCCGTCATCATATTTGGATCCTGGGTCATTCCCAAGGATTATGTAAGAAGTATTTTTAGACACACTACTGCTAACCTTCCCCCCATTATCTTGCACCATTTGTTTAACCTCGTCACGAGATAGATTTGGTAAACTACCAGTAATCACAAAATTTAACCCAGATAATTTTTGAGTTTTATTTTCTATAACTTTTTCAAAAGTAATATGTTTTAAAAGCTCATTTAGAACTTTTTGGTTATGATTATCTTTAAAATAATTAGTTATTGATTCGGCTACAATCTCTCCTATACCATCAATATTAATTAATTCATTATATGATGCATTTTTGATTTTATCAAAAGTTTTAAATTCTTTAGCTAAAAGAATTGCTGATTCTGCTCCAACATGATGTATCCCCAGTGCAAAAATAAATTTAGAAAGTTGTACATTTTTACTTTTATTAATTGCATTGATTAGATTTGATTCGCTTTTCTCACCCATTTTTTCAAGTACTGACAAATCCCCCGGTTTTAGATTATAAATATCATATTTTTCTTGAATTAGTCCAAGAGTGAAAAGCTTTTCAACTATCTTTTCGCCCATACCAATTATATTCATTCCGTTTTTAGACACAAAATGGATTAAATTTTCTAATTCTTGAGCAAAACATTTTTTATTACTACAATACATTGCTACCGAATCAAGACTACCGGAAATATTTTTAGAAACAACATCACTACTGCAAACTGGGCAATTTTTAGGCATTACAAATTTTTTCTCTTTACCACTGCGGAGCGCATTAACAACACTAACTATTTCAGGTATAACATCTCCAGCTTTTTTAAGAATTACAGTATCACCAATTTTAAGCCCTAATCTTTCAATTTCATCTTGATTATGTAGTGTTGCCCGTGACACTACTGACCCTGCAATTAAAACCGGTTTTAAATGCGCAACTGGAGTTAATGCTCCAGTTCGTCCAACTTGGACAATAATATCTTCAACTATTGTTGTTGTTTCTTCGGCTGGGAATTTATAAGCCACACCAAACCGTGGTGATTTAGCAGTATAGCCAATAGCATCAGATGCTACAAAACTATTAACTTTAATAACAATTCCATCGACCCCATATTCATGAGTATCTTTTAGTTTTGTTTGAGTTTTATAAAAATCTTCAATTTCATCAACATTTTTAAATAATTTATAAATTGGGTTAACGTCAAATCCTAGCTTTTTTAAAGTTTTTAAGGTATCTTCTTGAGTTAATGGTTTATCTAATCCCAGACTATCATCAATTGCATAAGTAAAAAATTGAATATTACGATTTTTGGTAACAGTTGGGTCTAACTGCCTTAGAGAGCCCGCGGCAGCATTTCTAGTATTTGCAAAAAGTGGTAAATTTTCATTTTGTCTTTTTATATTTAATTTTTCTAAATCACTCTTTTTCATCCAAGCTTCACCCACAACAATAATATCGACTGACATATTTAGTTTTTTAGGAATAGAATTAATAACCATAACTGAATGAGTGATGTCTTCGCCAATTAATCCATCTCCCCGTGTTGCTCCACTAACTAAATTACCATTTTTATAAGTTAAGATAACCTTTAATCCATCGATTTTAAGTTCAGTTATATAATCTAGTTTTTTAATTTTATTATAAACATCTGTCTTTTCTAAAAAGCGATGAACTTTTTCATCCCATTTTACAAGCTCATCATATGAAAATATATTGTCATATGAATATTGAGGATATTCATGTTTTACTTTTGTAAATTTATCTATTGCTAAACCACCAACAATTTTTGTTGGGCTTTTTTTATCATCAAATTCTGGAAAAGATTCTTCCAAAAGTGCAAGCTCTTTAGTCAAATTATCATAAACCTCGTCTGTAATGATAGGCATATCATCTTGGTAATATAGTTTACTATGATATGACAAAAGCTTGCGTAGTTTTTCTATCTTTTTTTTAGCTTCTATTTTATCCATCCCGTTAGAGATAGGACTCGCTTTTCAAAGCGTGTCCGTAGTTTTTTCGTTTAATACGACCTAAATATTTCATTCTTATTTTTAATAAATCTTATAAAAAAACCGATTGATCTCTAACGAGAGACATAAAGGTACTATATTATACAAATTAATACTCGGCAATAATTCCCCGTTGTACACTATTAGGATTTGTTGTATCACAAATATTATAGCCCTGTATATCAACCCTGGTTGTATTTGGGGTAACACTGGTATCACGATATAAATAAGCTTCAAAACAAGGCCCATCAACAGATGAAGTTGATGCAACATAATAAGTATAATCTGATACTGTTCCAGAAAGTGCAATAACATCATAACTTACAGAATTGCCAGAAATGTCTCTACCACAAAAAGTTGTAAATGCCCCAGCATATGAAGATGAAGATGGGTCTATAAATTTTGAAGGAGCTTTGTCTAAATAAAGCATACATTCAAGACCAGTATCTGCTCCAGTTCTTGCATCTAAAGAATTTCGAGCTACTCTTGCTAAAACTTTTTCTTTTATAATAAGAGACATTATACCTAAAGAAACAGCAATAATAATTGAAATTATTATTATTGTATATAAAATTGCCATTCCTTTATTTATTTTATTAAAATTATTTATTTTCTTATACATAAATTACCAATTAAATAATGTTGTTTTTAATGTCTTTGTTCGATTTACTCCACCACTATTAACCCAATCTAATTTTACATCAACATATACTTCCCCAGGGTTAGATGCTGGAGTAATTTTAATAGTTCTAACAAATGAAGTAGTGCTAATTAAAGTATTAATTCCAGGACAATTTAAACTCAAGGATGTACACAAAAATGATGCCCCACTACTTTTTTTTACTTCAATTAAAACTGGACAATTACTAACACAAGCTTTAACTTCATCATATAAAGGGTCAACACTACAGCCATCAGTAGATGAAATACATGGACAGATTGAAGTTACATTTGTCGAACCAACAGTTGCTGGGCATATACCAGAAGTATCAGTATACTCAGTCCAAGTAGCCCCACTATTTAATGCACTATCTCGATTATTTCTTATATATTCAACACCTTCTTGAAGTAAATATTGCGCAGTAGTATCCATTCTTTGATTTTTTGTTTCAGTTATAATTGAAACAGAAAGAGAGACTATTGCCGTTATAACAGTAACAAACATAAGGATCGCAACTAATGTTTCAATAAGAGTAAACCCGCCTAAACTTTTATTATTAAGGTTTGTGTGGGTAAACCCTTTATTTTTGTCTTTTATAAAAAATTTATTATACATATATTATTGGAGTTTTAAATCTCTTTGGGATAATGTTGTTTGAATAGAAAATTCTTTTGGAAACTTTGTTGTATGAGAAAATCCTTTTATTACAACAGTTACTCTTGGTTGCTGATTATTTATGGCAAAAGCCTCTGTGTTATATACATAAAATCTTAATTCTTGGATATCAACTAAATCACTAGTTAATGATACAGGGCTTCCTGCATCTACCGTTCGGGCAATATAACCATAACCTGTTGTACTATTTACTAATCTTTCATATTTAAAATCAACATTTGATGAACCTAAATAATTACCTTTAAAATAAATCTCGGGACTACCGACTGTATTAATTTCACAATTAGAAACAATAGTTGGAGAAAAACAAGAAAAATCATAACCATAAGTAATTGATCTAGAAATACTCTCTACCGCAAAATTAATATTATCCATAACTCGTCTTTCTGTGCGAGATAAATTTACAGCAGAATTATTTATTAAAACTAAACTCATACCAATAACCAAAACAACACTGAGTATTGTTAAAGACACAAGTAATTCAATTAAAGTAAATCCTTTTTTCATATATTTATTCTAAGCTAATTTGACCAGTCGACCAAACATTAATGATTTTTGATTGCCCAGTATCTGGTGATTTAAGTGTAATTTTGACATACCCCGCTGAAATTGGTGTTGTACACCCCCCACCAGATGATGCTGTTGTACAAAAATACGCATCAAGATTTGGTCTTAAAAATGTAATTGATATAAAATCTGTACCATTACAATACGTATCACATAGCTCAATACTAGCGACATAATTCATGTCATTCATTGTTATCTTTTCAAAACATTCACTAACTAGCCAAACAGGTGTACCACAAGGGTTAGCTGTAGAATTTTCTAAATATGCACGATCCCAGTTTTTAGCACCAGTAGAATTTTCAAAATCAGAAAATATAATATATGAGAAAGGATCAATCTCTTGAGGGCCAGGGGGGTTACCTAGTACAGAAGTCAAATACATCCCATAACCATTTTGATAATTCCCTGCCCCAGCATTATTAACTGCCATAGCTAATGATTGGGTTTTACGGATATTAAATAATAAATTTTCTGAATCATTTTGAAGTTTTATAAATTCTTTCTTTCCAGAAGAATCTAAAATTACTATAGCCCCTAGAATTATTATTATGATAATAACCACCATTAATTCAACAAGAGTGAACCCTGGTTGAATTATCAATTTTTTATTTTTTATTTTTAAAATATTCATATAATTAATTAAATAAATAACAATATTAATTTATAAATTGTTAAATCAAAAATAAAAACTACAAAAAAACCAAGAACCAAAAATGGCCCAAAAGGTATTTGAGTTTCTTTTTTTAATTTTTCACTACTAAGTAACATTTTTAAAAATATAAAAATTGTTCCAATCCAAAAACTAAAAATAATAGCTGACAACCCACCTAAAACACCCAACAAAAACCCAAATCCACACATAAGCATTATATCTCCAAAACCAATCAAACGCCCTTTGGAAAAATACCAAATCAAATAAAACGGAAGTGCTACAATAAATCCAGAAATCAAGTTTAAATATGAAAAATTAAGATTTAAAAGAGCAATGACAATGCTTCCAATAAATGCAAATAGTAAAAATTGCTTCATTAATTTCCAAGGTAATATTAAATGCCGAATATCATATACTGATAAAGCAATAAGCAAAGAAAAAATAATACTATAATATACAAAATACAGCACAGTATGTTCTACCCCAAGATTATTTAACATAGAGACTCTATAGTAAATTGCTACATAGGTTAGTGCGGTAAATAATTCTACTAAGGGGTATTGAATAGATATTCTAGATCCACAATACCGACAACGTCCACCTAAAAAGATAAAACTAAAAAATGGTATCAAGTCAAAAGTATTTAAAGTGTGGTTACATTTAGCGCATTTTGAACGCCCCCGAGAAATTTTTTTAGTATGGAGTCGTAAAACTACAACATTTAAAAAACTACCAATTATAAGACCAAGTAGCCCAATAAAAATATAGATCATAAAATTCATATAAATATTCTAACATAAATAAAAACAAAAACCCACAAAATTGTGGGTTTTTGTTTTTACTAAAATAAATTAATTACAAACTCCTGTTGAAACAGTACAAGTAATTGTAGCACCTCCTGTTTTTGTTAAAGTATAAACAAAGTTATTAGCAGCAAGTGTACCTGTTGGAGCTGCCCATGTATAGCCAGTGTTACCTAAAGATGGATAAGTACTACTAAAACCAGCTTTTTGTGTAGTACTACCAGAACTTGTAGCACAAATAGGTGTAGTACCTACTGTTGGAGCTACTGTTGCTCCAAAACCAGCGGCATCTTTACAAGCAACTAATTCAGACATTATAGAAGAACCTGTAGCTAATGCTGATCCAAAATTTGCTCTTTCTTTTGCACCACCAGTTTGAGAAATAACAACTGCTGCTAAAATAGCAATAATTGCAACGACTACCAAAAGTTCAATAAGAGTGAAACCTTTTTGTAATTTTTTCATGCGTATGAAATAAAATAAATTATAAATAATAATACGAGAATCGTATACTTATAATTATAACATTTATAAGAAAAATAAAATATCTTTTTATAAAGAAAATGTGGATAACTTTTTATAAAGAAAATGTTCTAACATAAATAAAAACAAAAACCCACAATTTTGTGGGTTTTTGTTTTTACTAAAATAAATTAATTACAAACTCCTGTTGAAACAGTACAAGTAATTGTAGCACCTCCTGTTTTTGTTAAAGTATAAACAAAGTTATTAGCAGCAAGTGTACCTGTTGGAGCTGCCCATGTATAGCCAGTGTTACCTAAAGATGGATAAGTACTACTAAAACCAGCTTTTTGTGTAGTACTACCAGAACTTGTAGCACAAATAGGTGTAGTACCTACTGTTGGAGCTACTGTTGCTCCAAAACCAGCGGCATCTTTACAAGCAACTAATTCAGACATTATAGAAGAACCTGTAGCTAATGCTGATCCAAAATTTGCTCTTTCTTTTGCACCACCAGTTTGAGAAATAACAACTGCTGCTAAAATAGCAATAATTGCAACGACTACCAAAAGTTCAATAAGAGTGAAACCTTTTTGTAATTTTTTCATGCGTATGAAATAAAATAAATTATAAATAATAATACGAGAATCGTATACTTATAATTATAACATTAGTTTAATAATTAATGTATGAATTATAAATAATACACTGTGGATAAAATTATGAGGAACTCATTGAAATATTATATATCGGAACTAAAACAGAAACAAGTAATGTTCCAACACCAACACCAAGCAAGACAATCATAGCTGGTTCAATAAGCGAAACAATAGTATCTACTGCTTGGTCAACTTCTCTACTATAAAATTTACCTAAAGTTTTTAAAACTTGGCCAAGCATACCGGTTTCTTCACCAACACGAATCATTTGAGACAACATTGATGGAATTTCGGTATGTTTTGCAAAAGCATTTGCTAAACTAACTCCCGATTTAACTTGTTCTGATACATCTTTAATTATGTTTTCATAAACACGGTTAGAAACAACCGCCGATGTTACTTCAAGAGTTCGAATTATTGGTATCCCCGCGGAAAGCATTGTATCTAGATTATCGGCAATACGAGCTAAATAAAGTTTATGAAATAAAGTTTTAATTGCTGGAACTTTTATTTTTAGATTATCTAACCAAATCTTACCAGATGGTTTTTTAAGAAAAATAATAAATGTAGTGATACAGATAATAAAAAATATTAAAACAAATAAACCATAATTAACAAACAAATCAGATATTTTTAAGATAATTTGAGTATAAACTGGTATAGGTTGACCTGATTCAGTAATCATTTTACCCAATTTAGGAAGAATAAAAGTAAACATCAATACCATCACTCCTAAAAATACTGCAATAACAAACGCTGGGTATATAAGCGCACTTTTAATTTTACGATTTAGCTCATATTGTCTTTCCATATAATCTGCTAAAAATATAAAAGTTTCAGATAATTTACCTGTTTCTTCACCAGATTTAACCATATTAACAAAGAATGATGAAAATGTTTCCGGGTATTGAGATAATGATTGTGAAATACTAATTCCTGAAGCTAGATCATTAGTAACACTACGTAACTGGGTTTTTAAGATTTGATTTTCAGCTTGTTCAGCAATTAAAGAAAAGGCTTTATTTGCAGAAACATGCGCTTCAAATAATGTTGCAATTTGACGCGCCATAAATACAACTTCTTTTACAGGGACTTTACTAAAAAATGAAATTGATTTATTTAAACCAGCTCCACCTTCGGCTTTGTCTACCAAAGAAGTAATAATAACATCTCTTTGATGAAGTATTTCGATTGCTCCATCTCGAGTATCTGCATCAATGTCGCCTGATACTTTTTCTCCTTTTTTTGATAAACCTTTATATGTAAAAACTTTCATATTATTTAAACTGGGCTCTTAATCCATTTGGGTTTGGTGAATATGCCACCGCACTTTCTAAAGAAATAAGATCTTTATTAACTAAATCTATTAATGTCCGGTTCATGTCACTCATGCCATGTTCGGTTCCGGTTTCGATCATCATTGGGATTTCATGTGTTCTTTTTTCACGAATAAGATTAGCTACTGCTGGAGTTACAATTAATAATTCATAAGCTAAAACTCGCCCTCCTGATAATTTAGGGATTAATCTTTGCGAAAATATTCCAATCAAAGAACCAGCAAGCTGTAATCGTATTTGATCTTGCTGATTCGCTGGGAAAGAATCAATAATTCTATCAATACTTTGGGCAGCATTATTAGTATGTAATGTTGAAAGAACCAAATGCCCAGTCTCCGCAGCAGTAACTGCAGCTGAAATTGTCTCGTGGTTACGCATTTCCCCAATCAAAATAACATTTACATCTTCACGAAAAACTGACTTCATTGCATTTTCAAATGAATCAGTATCTATCCCAACTTCTCTTTGGTCAATTATTGATTTTTTATTTTCAAAAGTAAATTCTACGGGGTCTTCAATGGTAACAATATGGACAGATCGTGCCATATTAATTTCCTCAATCATTGCCGCCATTGTTGTTGACTTACCCTGACCAATTGGACCAACAATTAAAAATAAACCTTGTTTTGCTAAAGCAAATTCACGAATTTTGTCTGGTAATTCAAGTTCTGTAATTGTTTTAACTTTAGGGACTCGACGAAGAGCAATTGCTGGATGACCCTTTTCAATATAGGCATTACCTCGAAGCCTAACCCCATCTTGAGATAGATAAGCAAAATCTAAATCATGATTTAAATGAAATGATTCTTCAGCTTTTTCAGTTAATAGTACATACAAAAAACTTTCAACATCTGTTGATGATAAAATACCTGCTTCTTCTAAAAATTTTAATTCCCCATCAATTCTAATCGAAGGTGGTAACCCACAATTAAAATGCAAATCCGACCCCATTCGGATATCCATTTGTTTAATCAAATCATCTAATTTTTTTTTATAATCCATATTTTTTATTTTTATTAAAGTGAATAAACTTCATTAAAAGGTATCCGTCCAGCAAAAGCCTTTTGATAAGCATCTTCTCTCATAACTAACATTCCTTTACTGCGAGCTAATTCATAAAGAACATCTTCTTTGGGATTTGTTAAAATCAAATGTTGCATTTCTTTATCAATCAAAAACATTTCAACGACAGGAAGCCGTCCACGAAGACCAGTTGGGTATTCAGATGATGGGACTGGTTCATAAGTATTAACTGGTTTTATTAATTTATTTTTTGTTTCATCTGGTAGGTTTGAAATACTTTTATTATACATTTCAATAATACTCTCAGATGCAGGAACTTCCTTTTTAGAAGATTCATTTGCGAATTTTCTAGTTAGTCTTTGAGCTACTGACAATATTAATGTTGGAGCAATCAAATACGGATCAATTCCCATATCAATTAAACGTGGAATTGCCCCAACTGCACTATTAGTGTGCAATGTCGCCAAAACAAGGTGACCAGTAAGTGCAGCTTGGATTGCTAATTCTGCGGTTTCTTTATCACGAATCTCCCCAACCATTATTACATCTGGATCTTGACGAAGAATTGAGCGAAGTCCGGCCGCAAAAGTATAACCAATAGCTGGGTGAACCTGTGATTGTGTAATTCCATCAATGTGATATTCTACCGGATCTTCCAAAGAAACAATATTTTGAGTTTCTCGATCAAGTTCGGATAACATTGCATAAAGAGTTGTTGATTTACCGGACCCAGTAGGCCCTGTAATTAAAATGAGCCCATATGGACGACCAAGTGCATCTTTCATTGTATTTAAATGATCTTCACTCATACCAATATCAGCTAATTTTACAACCCCTGACGATGTATCAAGGATACGAATAACGATTTTTTCACCATAATATGAAGGCATCACAGAAATACGTAAATCAACTTGACGATTCTCATAAACAACAGAAAATCCACCATCTTGTGGTTTACGATGTTCATCCAAAAGCATTCTTGAATTCAATTTAACTAAAGCCAAAAGCGAAGATGCAGTATCTGATGCGAGGGTTGTTTTTGTTTCTAGAATTCCATCAATACGGTATCTCACACGTACGGATTTACCTGTATTTTCAATATGAATATCAGATGCTCCAGACCCAATAGCGTCACGAATAATAGTTGAAAGTATTCGACGCATTGGAGCATCTTCTTTGGTGGCGGTAACATCCACAGGTTTAACTTCATCGTTATTTATTGTAACTAGTTCCTCGTCTTTTTCATTATTTTTCTTTAAAGGTTTGTCTATTGTTACGGCTCCGATATCCCCAACACCACCATAGCGTGTAAATACAGCTTTGAATAATCTTGGAGAGATTAAAAATAATTTATAAGCAATATTTTTGTTTTCACTAATAAATCGAATTGCATCTCGAAGACCAGCTATAGTAGGGTCTACGATACCAATTTCAAGAGCTCCATCATTCATTCCAAGTGGAATAATTTTATATTCTTTCGCTGAAGATTCAGTAATATATGAAAGTACTTCATTAGGAATATTCCCTGGTTCTAAAACCTTGTAAGGTATACTGTATTCATTTGAAGCGGC
The DNA here is from genome assembly GCA_964401705.1 of uncultured Candidatus Saccharibacteria bacterium. Classification (GTDB taxonomy): domain Bacteria; phylum Patescibacteriota; class Minisyncoccia; order Phycocordibacterales; family UBA9973; genus 2-01-FULL-33-17. Next base: position 17,761 of record CAYNZJ010000002.1, on the reverse strand, counting down.
AGCTAAAATCTTATCTTCAGGGATTTCATTAGCAATCATTGCTAAAATCAAATCCCCCCCGAAATCTTTATCAGCTATTTTTTTAATATTTCCAGCAAGCTCTTCATTTAAAAGACCTGCTCTTGTGAAAATTGAAATATTATTCATATTATTTTGTTTGGAAATTAGCTTCTATACTACCAAATGATTCTGGTTTTAATATATTAACTGTATAATTTGTTTTTGTTTTTAGCCCAGTTATGATTGTTGTATATTCCTCGGTTAAACTCTTATAAGAAAAACTATCTACAATTGTTAGTTTGCCATCTGGGTCCTTAAGACTGATAGACAAAGAAGTATCCACGGGTAAACCTGTAATTGAAATTACTGTTGTAGTTGAAGTTGTTTTTGAAAATCCAAATTTAACCCCAGAAAGAAGTTTGTCATTATTACCAGTATTACCTAAATTATCCGCCCGAGGATTAGTTATTTCTAATTCATCAATCACAACTGGGACATTAGAACCTGAAGAGAAAGGATCATTCTTACCTTTTACGGGGGTTGGACTAACTAAAGCTCCAGACGGTTTTAAGGATTTAAATACAGGTGATGATAATAAACCAGTATCTAAATTAATACTTTGAACCCCTAAAAGTGCTGAAATAAAATCATTATTTAATGTTCCAATTGGGTTATTATTTGCTGTTGGATTCGTTGATTCTTCTGTCTTTTTTGATTTACCTTTAAAAGCAAACAAAGCTACAACAGCACAAAGTATCAATATAATGATAAGTATTTTTTGTCTAGACATACTAATTTTTTAAATAATAAATTACAGTGTTTAATTTAACATCATAAGTCCCTGGTGGATAAAGTTTTACTTTATTTTTATCCAATGTTTTTTGGTTAGGAACATTAACTTCAATTGATATTGGTTCAATTAGTCTTAAATTCTTTTCAATATCGGCAATTAAAAGTTTCATATTTTCATAGTTTGTTCGAACAGTAAAATCTAAACTAAATGTACCGTAATTTAAGGCCCCAGACTTTTCTGTATGTGCATCTGCTCGTAAATCTTGTCCGGATGTTTTAGCTTCTGTTTTAGGAGCTTCAAAATTATTTTGTAATTTTGGGCTTTCAATTAATAAACCATATTTTTTAGCTAAAGTTTCAAGTTCAAGAACTAGTTTAATATTATCAGCATTATTGGGTAAAAGGGCTTCTAGTTTTTGACGATCTTCATTTGTAACATTATTATATTTAGATTCTAATTCGCCTCGGCGAGATTCTAAACTTTCAGCTGTTTTTAATGCTGTGATAAAAGAAACCTTATCAGTTGCTAATTTTTTAATACCATCATACTGACAATTAGCCTTTGTACACATAAATTGTGGTGCTGTAAAAAATATTGATATCAATGCTGCACAAGCTATAAAAAGTAAAGAAAAGACTATTTTCATATTATTGGCTTTGAACATTAGGTGCGCCAGGACGAGTGGCTGAATTAATGGTTGGATTTATTTTGGTTTTGTCTTCAGAAATATTTAAATAACGATTATATAATAAAAATTCTGGGTCAACTTGAAAAGTAACTTCAAAAGTAACTAAACCAGTGTCTTTAACATCAACAGATAGATCAGAAAATATAACATCAGTAATATATCTTTTTGCTTCTTCATCATTTGAAAATTGTTCTGATTGTTCAGCAATTGTTTTATAGTCTGGGGCACGACCGCTTAGTTTAACAACATTCTTTTTTAGGTTATCTGTTTCATTGTAAGAGAATGAAGTAAACTGAACATCTTTTAATGTTATTCTTTCGACTAAATTAAAAAGTCCAGTAAACGATTTGTGTTTAGATAAAAGTTCTTTACTTGTTCGAAGTCTTAAATCAAATTGTTGCAATGTTCGAATTGGTATACCTGTTGAAAAACGTTCTTTGGAGCGAGTTAAAGCTTCTTCTTGTTTTTTAGTTTGAGATTCTTGATTTTTACGGAATAAATAAGCCCCAGCCCCAAGAGCTATTGATAAAATCAAAATAATTATTGAAATAATAAACAAAATATTACCAAAAGGAGTACTTGAATTTGTATCTTCTTCATGTGGTATAAATGTATTTGGGGATGTTTCCATAAATAATTATTTAGCTAAAATTCTTAATGCTATGCCTGTTGCAATAGTAAATTCAGGCTCGATACTACCAATTACATCTTTTACAATATCCGGAACAACTGCTCGAGCAAATGGTTTACTCTTTTGAGTAGGAATACCTAATATTGATTCAGTAAATTCTATTATACCATTCATTTCTGCTCCACCACCCAAAACAACTGCTCGTGATACCGAAACATGTGAATAACGCTCATATTCATTTATTACAGATTGAACATCTTTGATTAAAGAAATATAAACATCTCTAAATGATTTCTCATCCAAAGAAAGACCATTAATAGATGCTGAATGTTTGATCTTACGAGCTTCTTCAAAAGTAGATCCCCCAACAACTAAAGAATTTTCAAGTTCGTTAAACCCTCGATCAAGAGAAACAGCTCGGCGAACAACACCTTCGTGGATAATACTAATTTTGATATGTAATGCCCCAAGATCAATCAAAACAATTGGAGCTCTTTCGTGAGTATAAACACTACGCATACTACTAAAAACTTCAAGCTCGTACATGCTAGGATTGATATTAGAGGCTTTCATATATGATTCGTAGCGTCTTTGGGATTCATGCGAAACAGCAATTAATAAAAAGTACCGCTTTAGTGGGTCAGTTGATTCTTTAGGTAAGATATCATTTGGAATTGATAACCAATCAATTTCTACATCTTGAATTGGAACTGGAATAACATGTCGAGCTTCAGTCATAACAACAGTTTTAACTTCATCAGGCATAGTTATACTTGCAGGGATGTAAATATCTCTAAGCAAACTAGCTCCGGTGGGTAAAGCTACTGCAATATTTTCTTTACTGGCTTTTGTTTCATTAAATAATTCATTTATAGCTTGAGAAATAATTTCAGGATTTACACTAGGCGTAGACCCAATAGCACTATTAGCATAAGGACCAAGAGCAATTGAACCATATGTATTTAAAATAACTCGCCCATTTTTGCTGGATAATTCAACAAGTTTAATACTAGAAGAACCAATATCAATACCAGTTACAGTCAAAGAAGAATCTTTTGTTTTAAAAAGAGATGAAAAAAATTCATTAATAGATTCCATGAAACTTGTTGCCATATACCTGTATAGTATATCATATAATACATAATGTACGATAGGGTGAAATACTTGTTAGGTCATATATTAAAAAATCTTGATAAACTTTTGTTTAATGAGAAGTGTTTAGGCTGTAAAAAGTCTGGATTTTTACTTTGTAGAGACTGTATTAACAGTATTCCCCGCCCAGAACATGATTTACCAGAATATATTTATGCTTTATATGAATATAGGCATCCAATAATCAAAAAAATCTTAACCGACGCTAAATACCGCAAGAAATGGAGTGGGTTAAAAACTTTTGGCCCTTATTTAGCAAGTAGTTTGTTAGATATTGTTTCAGAATACATAGAATTAAATAATTACACCAATATTTTAATAATCCCGGTTCCAATTTCAAATAAAAGATTTAAAAATCGAGGATTTAATCAAGCTAAAATAATAGCTGAAAGTATTGTAGAAAATATCAACAAAGAAGATAGGGCTAAATATAAGTTAGTTGATAATATTATTAAAAAAGTTAAAGACAAAACCCCTCAAGCCAGTATCCATAGTAAAAAAGAAAGATTAAACAGCCCCAAAGGCACATTTGAAATCATTAACCCTGATATGTTAGCTGGATCACTTTGTATTATAATTGATGATATCACTACAACTGGCGGAACAATTAACGAAATGCGCCGGATGCTATTAGCATCCGGCGTCCAAGACGCATTTGGTCTAACCATCGCGCATTAGAAAATTTGCGGGCCACTCGGGTTCAGTACCAAGACCTCGAGGCCTTATAAGGGTAATTTAGAAGAATTTCAAAGGGTAAGTTGATGCACTCGGGTCGGGTTTATTTTGTTGCAACCACAATCATATCCTCGGCGTTTTCAGAATATTCACCACCTTCCCATCCAGAATAAGTAACTACCGAAGAAAATCCTATTCTTTTACACATCCCCTCAAATTCTTCTTTTGTGTAGACTCGAACAGAATAATCTTTTCTTTCTTCTTTGTCATCATTCTGTATAATCCATGCACCATTAATTCTTTTTGTTTGAGAATCGTATGAATCTATAATTCTAAGAGTTTTTCCTGCAAGGAGATTCCGTTGTTCATCTTCCTTATATTTCCCCGAAAGAATTCTCGGTACGTTGACATCGGTATGCATCAAGAATTTTCCACCAGGTTTTAAGGAGTCAAAGAAATTTTTAAGTACCTTTTCATTTTCCTCGTCAGTATCAAAAAATCCGAATGAGTAGAACATATTTATAACGGCATCAAACTTAGAAGAGTATTGGAGTTCTAACATGCTTTCCTTATTAAAAGTTACGTTGAGAGAATTTTCTTTCGAGGTATCAATTGCTTTTTTTAAATGAACAGAATTGATATCTGAGCCAGTCACTTCAAACCCCCGTCGAGCAAGTTCAATACTATGTCTGCCGTATCCACATGGACAGTCAAGAATACTAGCCCCATTTTTTAAAGACAAGAGTTTAATTACTCCATCTACTTCACATGTCGTTCTCTCTTTTAGGTTCTGTTTCTTTTCAATAAGATACCCCTCTTGGGATGCATCTCCGTCCATATAAAAATCACCAAAGAAACCATATTCTTCTGACCACCATGGATTTTTTGCATATTGAGGCATATGTAATATTTTAACTTAATTTAAGGAATTTGGGTAGTCGGGTCATGCCGATACTAAATTCTTACTGCGGTGTACTCGGGTATGGTACCTGTGGGTTCAACCCTTGTAAGGATATTCTAGCATAAAATACCGTGTCTCATTAAGGTTTGTGGGTCGCAAGGCTACATATTGAGAGATATGGCTATTTATAGAAAATAAGACACAATGAGACACTTTTTATTGGACTCAATTTGTGTCTCACTTTTTCAAAAGCTCAATCTCAATTTTATTCCAAGCAAGATCAGCAGAAACCGGCAAATGCATAGATTTCTCAAGCTTACTGTTATGCTCAATAAACATAGAATGAATCTTTTCTGTCGCTAAATTGAGCTTATTCATAATTCTCTGTATTAAATCAATAACACCAGGGGCAAGAAAGGCATTGCCATCACTAGGATCAAACGGAGGAAATTCCTTTAAAAATTCTGGATCACGCATAATACCTCCACAGTTATTTGGACCGTTGAGATCTAAATAACAAACTTCTAGATACATCTTAAGAGAAGCTTCTAGGCGACCTTCTTTTCGTAACATGTCTCCCATTTGAAACTTAGTATTTCTATATAACCCCCAGTCCATATTTTTCATATGTTCAATAAGGTCTTCATTGAAGAGACCCCACTGTACATCATTATCAGACGGCTCTTTACCACCAAATTTTTTCTTGAGACTTTCTTTCTTGTCTACAAATCTTTTTTCTCCTGCAAGATACGCATCTTGTGTTCCCATTTCTAGTCTCCATTCCTCATCTATCTTTTCTGCTTCATCTTCAGTAACAACAAGTCTAATCTGTTTTGTTGTGGTTCTCACATACATAAATTCACCACAGTGAGGACATTTCGTTTTAGCACCAGGAATTTTCTTTAATGATTTATGACACGCGGGACACTCTGCTTTTCTCTCATCTTTTGGCTGATTAATAACATTCAAAGAAGTCGATTTTGAAAAATCGTTAGTTGATGTTTTTTTCTCAAATAGAAAATCAAAAAATCCCATATATGCAATTATATAATTTTCTAAATTAAATACCTACTTGGTCTGTCAGGGTAATCATTAAAACCATATGTTTCTTGTTTCTTTGTGGTTGGTTCGTTGAAATACAACTCAGGGTGTATTTTTCGATCTTTCTCTATATACTTTTCTTGAAGCTGTTTAAACATTTCTATTCTTGGATAGCCTTCGTCATCCTCTAAGTTATAGATAAGTTCTTCTTGTTCTGGAAAATGAAAGATGGTACCGAAACCCCATCTTGGTACAGTGATTTCAAAATCTTCTGCTCTGTTACCACCAAGAGTAATGGGCATTTTGAATTTTTCCTCCATCTCTTCATCGATACGAACAGATGACATATCGAGTAAATACTCACGAGCAAATACTGTATACATTTCATACATTCTTGGCTTAGGTAATCCTCGTTCAATCTCTTTTATAGATTCAATAGTTGGATATCGAGCTGTCCATAAAATACGATTACAATCATCAAGAAGTGGGTATGCTTTAAAAATTCCAGGCATCTGTTTTTTACGAATTGCTTTATGCAAACTAATTACAATAGATGATCTGTGAAGTAAGTTTCCAAGAACTACAATGTTTGTTTTCTCATCCCCGATAGACCACAGTTCTCCCATAAACCAGTTATACATTTTTTCAATATCATTTCTGTCATTAAAGGAATTCATATCTTCAATGTCGTCACAAATAATTAGATCTGGTCTGTGATTACGATATTTCAATCCTCTGATATTTTGCATAGCACCAATGCACATAATCTTGGCTCCATATTTAGGTATCTCAATCGTATATGCACCAAAGTCTTCTTTACTTGCTTGGAATGGACCAAGATCATTTTTTAATAACTCATTTTCTTCAAGCTCTTGTTTGATGTTGTCGAAATGAGATTGAGATTGAAGTCTTGTTTTTGAGACAATGAGTATTAATTTCTTTTGATGTTTCCCTAAAATACTCCACAGAGCATTAGAGAGATTCAGAATGGTTGATTTTCCTGAACCTCGAAATGCCATGAACACACTTAATTTGTGTTGGTATTCTTCCGTGATACGAAACATCTCTTTATGGAACCATGCGAACTCATGAGTAATATGTCTTTGAAGATAGATACGACAAAACGCCTCGTGATTTTGATACACAAGTGCTCGACGAACGGCAATGTCATTAACCACCGCCTCTATAGCTTCTTTAGACATGTTTTTCATAGTTACTTAAAGTGAGCAAGAGCTTCTTTGAGAAGTTCTTTTTGCTGTGCATTTAACTCAATTTTTTTCTGAGTACGATTAAGTAAGTCCTTCTTTTCTTCAGACATGAATCGTGTGTGATTATTTTTGAGCCAAAGTGCAATAGCCTGGTACTTCTTTTCTTTAATAAGGGAGATAAGTTGAGATTCTGAAATATCATTAATATATTCCACACCATCAACCTTGGCTTTCTCAACACTATCTTTAAATTCTTCGTCTTCTTGGCACCAGCGATAGAAAGTGGCACGAGAAGTACCAACTCGCTTAATAGCCATTTCAACTATTGGCACATTACGCAAATGTCCCAACAGAAGCTCTTTCTGTTTTTGTATTGTTTTTGCGGTAGCCATAGTTAGTTAATTTTCTTTCGTTTTTTACCAGTGAGTTTTTCCCATCGGTCAAGGACTACTTCAGCATAGACTGGAGATTTTTCCATGATGAAGCAACGACGCTCTAATTTGGTTGAAGCGATGAGAGTAGAACCACTTCCTGCGAACGGTTCAAGTACTATTTGTCCTCTTTTGGTAAGATTTTTAATATATGGAATCAATATCTCTATTGGTTTTACACCAAAGATAATTGCCTGACCTGAAGATTTTTCATCTGCGGCGTTAAACTCTATGAAGTCAGTAGGACAGAATTTCTTTCCTTTACCATATGATTCCCAATGTGGTTTACCTTGTATGGCAAAGAGAGCTGTCTCATATTCATTCTGAAGAAGTTCTTTTTCTTCTTTTTCATTCATACCTAAGAATTTTTCACTAGTGCCAACCATAGCAATATCATGTTTGGAGAAAAACTTGTGTGCACCGGCATACCCTTGATTACGATTTGGCAGATGCCAGACAATCATGTTTCTGATTTTCCAGTATTTTTCCATACAGTTCCAAATCTCTCGAATATTCTTCCAGTTTTCATAACAGATAATTGAAAAGTTTTCGTTGGCTACTTTAGAAACATTTGCCATCCACTTTTCAGTAAAATCATCTGGTAAAACATCTGTTTCAAGATACTTTCTGTTTTTCTTTGAACCAAAACCCTCCGTTGGTTTACCGTGGCGAGTTTTACCGTTGAGGTAGTCTAAACGGTAAGGAGGATCAGTCATTACCATGTCTACTTTTTCTTCACTGCATAGCTTGAGCATATCTTCTTCGATGGTTGAATCTCCAACCATAAGGCGAGAACCATCTAATTCATACACATCACCCTTTTTGGCATTTATTTTTTGTATGTTTAACTTCTTGAGTTGTTCTTCAAGATTAAATGATTCTTCTTTGTCGTCTACAGAAAAGATGTTGTCGAGTTCTTCGCTCGAGAATCCGATTTCTGAAAGGAGTGATTCATCAAATTCAGCAAGAAGTTCAAAGTTCCACTCACCGAGATTTTTATTAAGACGAATATTAAGTTCTGCTTCTTTTTCTGGAGTGAGATTGAGAAATACAACTGGTACTTCGGTGTATCCAAGCTCTTTGCACACATCAAGTCTGAAGTGTCCTCCGATAACGATATTCTTTCGTTCCTCGTGAGAGTTCACAAGAATTGGATCAACGGTGCCGAATTTAGTAATGCTGTCTTTTAAGGAATCTTTTTGTTCCTTGTTCCACTTGCGTGGATTCTTATCATTCACAACGAGTATGTCGATGGGCACATACTCGATTTTAAGATTATTAATCATAGGTTTGTTCTAAAAATTAGTACTAATATTTAGAAGCAAAAAACCACCCTTGGTATCGATTTCTCAATCTCAAAGGTGGTTTTTCGTTTGACTACATCGACCGATAGTTCATAGAAAAACTTAACTTAAAAGTTAAGAAATTTCTGTGAGCTAAACCTTATTCTCACTCCTTCTTCATGTCCCCGCTAGAGTACTAGCTTCGTAAAGAGGTCTCGTAGGTATCCTGTAGTCCACTGATCAAGTTAGCGTAATTATGTCCTGCTTGATCCGATATGTATTGTGATAAATTACTTCTGTGTTAATTATATTGCAAAAATATCAAGAAAAGCAACATCCAAAAAGTGAGACTTTGCGATGTTTCAAATTCTCTTTTAAACAGGTCGTTTTTCTAAAAAGTGAGACACAATATTTCTCTAAAAAATAAAGTTATCCACAGGGACTTAGTTAAAGAATTTAAAAAACCTACCAATCATACCGACTATTCTGCCTATAAAATGTACTAATTCTCCCATTGCCCTAGGAGAGAAAAGACTTGCTAGGACAAGCATAATTGTTGTGAGTAAATAATCATCTTGCATAAAGTATTTAATTGCAAGTATTAAAAATACAAAAAGAATGATTTTTCTTGTCGTACCTTGTGGTAGCCAATAAGATGCTAAATGACCTGCTATGTTATCTTCTAATTCTTTTAATTCATTGTGTTCTTTGTTCATATAATTCTAAAATTTATTAATGTCTAAAATAAGCGACTTCGACAAGTCATCTTTTTGTGAATAAGTAGGAATGCCAAGATAGCAGTTATCTTTTAGAGACACTGCTACACCTCCTGAATATCCACTAACTATCGTTGCGGTTGAAACAAAATACTTATCTTGATATCCGACAATCTTTCCTTGTGCATATGAAATATCATCTTTGGGTTTACCTATTGGGTATCCAAGAATCACAATGTCGTCAGTTGAATCAGTGTTTGCCCTTAAGCAATCATTTACAGTTATTTTTTTATTTTTTACAAGATTAGAAACATATTCACTCGGTTGAGTAATCACAAGAGCACCTCTATCTTGACCTTTACCAGAGACAAATCTATTTTTCTTTTCTATTTTTATGACTTCTTTTGATTCAGGGAAATACACATCACAATAATCACTTAAAGTCCAATCTTTTACATAAAAGACATGTTTATTAGTGAACACCATTGGTCCTCGATTTGGATCAATAGTTAAGAAACCAGAACCATCTGAATATGACTTTTTATTTCCATTTGCATCAAGAGTGATACAAGTTACTCGTACTGTGTACGGTCGCCATTCTTTGATTACATCTTCGAGTTTGTAGTTTTCTTTTGAGGGTGTTACTACTGATGGAGTAACGACAGGAAGAATTTCTATGGGTGTGATTTTTTCTGGAACGATCTTCTTTGATTCAGTAGGTTTTGAAACTATCCTCGGTTCTTCTTTTTTAGTTTCAGGATTTTCTTGTTTTAAAATTGGTACTTGTTTAGGAGGAGTGATTGCTTGTTCAACTTTAATTTCTTTCTTAAACCAAGTGAACGGATTCCACCATGAAGCAAGAGCAACTTGGGGAGTTGAAATGAATGTTATTAAAATTATAGTTATTAGGAAAAAGAGTGAGGTCTTAAATTGTTTTTTCATTGTTCTTGATCGGTTTTATAACAATGAAGCGAGTCTTCCAAAAGACTCCTCGCCATCGCGATCTCTCCGAAGAGAGACCCATACCCGTTTCCAGGTACGACCGATCAAGATGACTCTGACGAGGAGTCTTTTAAACTTGATCGGATTTTCGACCATATCCTCAAGATTCTTGAGGGGTTAGGTCTCCTATTAAATTGTAAGGTAATTATACCATTTTGGAGGTATTTTTGTACTCTAGCTTAGATTAGGAATTAATGGTAATTAGTTACCAACAGCTAATTTTTTCTATGGTTTGTGAGTGGCTCATGTTCTTCATGTAAAATTTCACTAGTTTTGTAATCTTTTACGACTTGGTGGTATTCATTATTTTCTTTATTCACATCCATGTAATAGTCCACACCATCTGGGATTTTTTTATCTCCACTCGCTTTCCACCCATGAACAATGGTGCGAATTTTACCAAGCAATTCATCAAACTTCTTTACTTTAATTAAGTCTCTTATAGTAATAGTTTCTTGAATTGATATACCCTTAAAACTATGCCCGCAAGCATATTGATATGAAAAAGTATTTTCTGATTTTTCCATGCTCATAACCAAAATAGGAGTAGTACAGTTTGGACAAATACCAGATGATACTGATGTTAGGAAGTTTTTGTATTCAGCTGAAATATAACCATTTTGTTTAGAATGCTTTGAAAGTGCATTTTTAACATAAGCAATTAAATCATTAGTCATGGTTTCTGTTTTTTTAAATAACTTCCAATCTACATTTTCAATAATGCCCTTCTTTGTAAGTACCTTGTATTTCTTATCAAGTGTTTTGCGAGTTGGTCTTTTGTGACCAAAATATGATGAAAGCAATTCATTGTGCACTAAAACCATAAAGTCGCTTAGATACATACCCACCGACATGGCATCATTGGAAATGTTTTGAATAATCACATTCACTTGTTCTTGATCCCATGTTCTCCAATCATGTCCGTGTGTTTGAGAATATGACTGCAAGATACTCAAATTTGTTTGAATATTTTTCTTGAGTTTTTGTACCTCTTCGTTAAATATTTGTTTAGTGGGCAAAAGTTTTTTTAAAGGAGAAGCCCAATCTTCAGTAAGATACATTACATTCAAAAAATTATTTGAAAAATCAAAATAAAGATCATAAAGTTCTTTAACAAAAGAATTCCATTTTTGTTCACCCTCAAATAAGCACTCTTGTTCTGAATATGGCAACCATTGGTCTTTGTATTCTTTTTTTAAACCAACCTGAAATGGAATCATGCTCGTACTCATGAGAATGAAAGGTGGAGATGCATGACCACCTAATTTGTTTATAGAGTCTTGAGTTTCTCTTCTTAATTTCACAAACTCTTTATAAATATCATATCTGACTTGAATCCTGTGTTGATCTTTAAGATTTTTACGCTGAAGCAAAAGAGATATTATCCATCCCAAAATAGCAACACCAATAGTCACTGAAAGTGTTATCCAATCGACATCTTTAATTGTTTGCGTGATATCTAGCGACATATAAGTTAAGGTAATTGATTAAAACAATTTTGTATATGTTCAAATAATGTTTTGAATTCAGAAAAATCAGTATCTTGTAATCCTGATAGTTGGACATCAGATATATTATGATTATTTTTTATCTTTACTAACTGAACACTGCCCAAGATTACTGGAGTAGTTTCTAAGATACCCAAAGATGTTAAGATCGTATCAGCGAAAAATAGCTCCAATGTAAGTAAAGAAAATTGCGGGTAATTTAGCTGAAAATAATCTTGTCTAAAAGTTGGCAACGGAAGATATGTAGCACCAACTTTGTGTAAAATTTTTAAAGACGGAATAGTCCTATTTATACTAAATTCATTAGTTGAATTTTTTGTTCTGGTACCATTAAATTCGTTTAATCCTTTTCCATCGGCATCAAATAAACCCAATACTTTTTTTGTTGCGTGTTGTTGCAGAGCGACGAGATGTCTATTAAGAAGACCTGCCCCTCCGACTCCAGGCTCACCAGCCCATTTTATGTCGAAATACATATCAGTGCTTGGGTAGATCCTATTCCATGCATTAGAAATAATTCTTTTGTCGCTCTCACCCTCAACAAGAAGTAATGGTTTTGTTTCAATCTTTATAGGAATAAAAACAGGTTCTGGTTTCTTGTAACCATAAAACACAGGAGATGAAGATTCGATTGTATTTTTACCGCTTTTTTCTAATATTACTATCTTTTCATCGGTAATGTTTTCATTTTGAATAATAAATGGTGAATGTGTAGCAATAATTATTTGAGATTGGATAGAACCTTGTTCATCTGAAAATAACTTCTTTATAAAGGTAATATATTTCTCTTGCCACGAGGGATGAAAACTAATTTCGGGTTCGTCAATCAAAACAAAACCACCTGATAGTGTCCCAATATTTTTTAAAAGATAGCCCGCACGAAAAACTATCTGTTTCTCACCAGAACTAAGAGATGATATATCAATTTCATTATTGAATGTATCTTTAAAATAAACCTTTTTATGATTATCTTCATTTTTTACTCCCTCAAAAGTTTTTCCTTCAATCATTGCATCAAAGGCTCTCTTGAATCGTTCTATTCTTTTAGAACTTTTTGCAACTTGTACAGTTTGACCGTGATTAGATTCTACCCAATCTGCAGCATCCTGATTATCTAAAGATTTGATATCAACAAGGAGCTGTTTTATCTCTTGTGAAATATTTCCAGTAGACTTTTCTTTTGGTATTTTGTCGGTATCAATATCTTTTGCTGTTGTAGAGTTAATCTGACTATTAGCAAAATTTATTTCAACAGTTGAATATACAACTTTTAAAAAAGCTTGGAATGCGTCGCTTCTTACAAAATTATTATTGATTTGACCAGATGAATTTGAAGTAAGAATCTGACCCCAATCAGACTGCCCAGCAATTCTCGGCTTTGCAGATTCTATTTTTAAAATATGGTCAATCCCATTTTCAATCGAGTGTAGAGTATCTATTTCATCTATAGATAATTCAAATGTTATCGAGATATTATGTGTTTGATTTTTAGGAGAAATATTTGTTAGGAAATCAAAAATCTCATTTAAAATAGTGGTTTTACCAGATCCGTTAGAACCAGCAATTAATACGACATCTGAAAAAACACCATCTCGTGAAAAGTCGAGAGAACTGTCTCCAAGAATAGGATGGTCTTTAGTTTCAAATTTTAATATCTTCACATGTTCATTATACCACAAAAAACCTCATAAATAAAGGACTTTTAAGCGTTTTAGTTACCAACAGATAGCACTCAGGACGCTCTAGACTCATAAGGCGAGTTGCGTCATCAATGTAGGTATGAAGATAGAAAATCCAAACATAGAACAAGGTGTACCAAAAGTAGTAGTCGAGCCAAAGAAAATTAGATACTGCTTGTATGCAAGAAAATCAACAGAATCTGAGGAACGACAAGTGCTTTCCATAGATAGCCAAATCAGCGAGATGCTCCAACTGGCAGATCGTGAGGGGCTTGAAGTGGTCACCATGAAGCGTGAGAGCCATAGTGCAAAGGAGACAGGACAACGACCAGTGTTCAATGAAATCATCGAGGAACTCAAGCAAGAGAAGTTCAATGCAATACTGACTTGGGCACCTGACCGCATAAGTAGAAACGCAGGAGATTTGGGAAAGATTGTGGATCTGATGGATGCAGGAAAACTGCATATGATACGAACCTTCGGACAGACATTCGGCAACAATCCAAATGAGAAGTTTCTCTTGATGATATTGGGAAGTCAGGCGAAGCTTGAAAACGACAATCGAGGAATTAACGTTAAGCGAGGACTGAGAACAAGAGTGGAGATGGGACTCTGGCCTGGAATGGCACCGCTTGGATATCTCAATCAGAAATTGATGGACAGGAAGTGTCAACTTGCACTAGACCCAGATAGAGCACCGATTATCAAGAAAATGTTTGAGAAAGTGGTGTACGAAAAATGGAGTGGAAGAAAAGTATACAACTGGTTACGATTCGATTTGAATTTCTATACTCGAGGGAATAAACCCCTGACGCTCTCAGGTGTTTATCGTATCTTCAATATGCCAATCTACTATGGACCATTTGAATACCCGAGAGATTCAGGTAATTGGTATCAAGGAAGTCATGCGCCGATCATTACTCAAGAGTTATATGAGAAAGCACAGGAACAACTGAAGCGAGATAGGATTGTCAGAGAAAATCGAGAGTTCGCATTTACTAAACTATTTACCTGCGGTATGTGCGAATCAGGAATAACGGCACAGGAAAAATACAAGGAACTCAAGGATGGCACGACTGCCAAGTATGTCTACTACTCATGTTCAAAGGCGAGAGACAGGAATTGCAAGAACAAGTATATACGAGAGGAAGAACTGATTGAGGAGCTATTCAAAGTGATTGATAAGGTAAGCATCAACGAACTGGGCATGCGAGTGAAGCTTGAAGAAGAAATCAAGCGATTTAACAGACTGCAACGACTCGCAACCAAGGGTACACCGAAATACAGTATCAATGAGGACGATGTGAATACCAGAGAGTACGCAAAGTATGTATTACGAGAAGGCACGCCACTTGAGAAGCGTGAACTGATGGGACATTTGAGGAGTAGGCTGATATTGAAGGAAAAAAAGATTACTCTAGTAGACTGACATTTTGAAACTTGCTATTATACCCCATAGGGGGTATAATAGCATTATGCATAAAGATAAACAAAAACTCATAACAAGGCTCAAAAAAATAGAAGGACAAGTTCGAGGTATCCAAAAAATGATTGAAGAGGAAAAGTACTGTATCGATGTCATTACCCAGACCTCTGCCGTAAAACAAGGTCTTTCAAGTATTGAGGATATTCTCCTTGAGAGCCACCTTGGTCATTGTGTTGTTGGTCAAATTAAAAGTGGCAAAGTCGATGTTGCTACTAAAGAAATTTTAAAAGTTTATCAGCTTAAGCGAAAATAATTTATGAATACTCCAAAGATATACAAAATTAAAGGTATGCATTGTGCTTCGTGTGCAAGTATTATTGAAAGAACAGTAAAAAAAATCGATGGAGTGGAAGATGTTTCAGTAAACAATGGTACTGAGAACGCAAAGATTGTTTTTGATAGTTCAAAAACTAACACTGAATCTTTTAATAAGAAACTGGAACCGCTTGGGTATTCTTTGATAGCACCCATGGGTCATAGTATGGAAAGCATGTCTGCAAGTTCTATGGGTATGGGTGAAAACGAACATGCTGAGCATTTAGGATTAAATCAGTCAAAAAAGGAAAAGATTGAAGAAATTAAGAATATGAAATCTAAAGTCATGTCAGCTATTCCACTAGCTATCTTTAGTGTTTTCGTTATGACTTGGGATATTCTTACTCAGTACAGTATTGTCCCCATGATGAGCTATGCGCTCAAAGAATTTTTTCACCACCTCCTACCAATATTTGCTACATATACGTTGTTTGTAGTCGGAAAACCGTATCTTCTGGGATTTTATCGTTTCTTAAGATATGGCAAAGCTAACATGGATACACTTATCGGTATCGGTACTGTTGCCGCTTTTCTATATAGTTTTGCTGTCAGTGCATTTGAAGAAACACTCAGACCTTTTATAAATGTAGATCATACTTACTACGATGTGACCATTGTAGTGATTACTTTTATCGCTCTTGGTAAATATTTAGAAGCTCGTTCAAAAATTAAAACAGGAGATGCGATAGAAAAACTTTTAAATCTTCAAGCAAAAACAGCTTTGATTATGCGTGAAGGTAAGGAAGTAGAGATTTCTATAAATGAGGTTAAACATGGAGATTTAATTATTGTTAAGCCAGGAACAAAGATTCCAGTAGACGGAGTTATTGCGGAAGGAGCATCATTTGTTGATGAATCAATGGTAACAGGAGAGCCAATGCCAGTACAGAAAAAGATTGGAGATAGTGTAGTAGCAGGAACAATTAATACAAGTGGATCGTTTGTTTTTAAAGCCACAAAAGTTGGCTCAGAAACATTGCTGGCTCAAATTATACACATGGTTGAAGAAGCCCAAGGGAGTAAAGCCCCTATTCAGGCACTAGCTGATAAGATTTCAAGTGTTTTTGTACCGATAGTTCTTATCTTAGCTTTTGTCACTCTTGGCGTATGGTTAGCATTTGGAACTGGCTCACTTGGATTTTCACAAGCTCTTTCATTTGGACTTGTATCCTTTGTCGGGATATTAGTTATTGCATGCCCATGTGCACTTGGACTTGCTACCCCGACTGCAATCATTGTGGGGGTTGGTAAAGGAGCAAAGGAAGGAATACTGATCAAAGATGCAGCTACACTAGAGAAATTACACAAAGTTGATACTGTCATTATGGATAAAACAGGAACGATAACAATTGGGAAACCGACACTTGTTGATATCCAAAATAGCTCAGATATGAGTAATGAAGATTTGATAGGAATACTTGCAACACTAGAGAAAAAATCTGAACATCCAATCGCACATGCAATTGTGAATTATGCAAAAGAGAAGAACATCCCCACACAAGAAGTTTCAAACTTTGAAGGAATTCAAGGAAAAGGTCTAAAAGGGTCTGTTAAGCAGGTTGAATATTTTGTTGGTAATACAAAACTTATTAACGATTTAAATCTTTCTTTTGATCAAACATTGCTAGAAGAGTTTACATCCCAAGGAAAAACTCCTGTCATTATATCTACAAAAGAAAAAGTTCTTGGTTTTGTAATGGTTGCAGATGAAATAAAACCTGAATCAAAAGAAGCTATTAATGATCTTCATAAACTTGGAATTAAAGTAATGATGCTTACAGGCGATGATGAAAAAGCGGCGAAACACATCGCATCTCTTGTTGGAGTCGATGAAGTTGTTGCTCATGTTTTACCTCAAGATAAGTTATTAAAAATACAAGAACTTCAATCCCAAGGACATGTTGTTGCTATGGCGGGTGATGGAGTAAATGACGCTCCTGCACTAGCTCAAGCCGATGTCGGTATCGCCATGGGTACAGGTACTGATGTTGCCATTGAGTCAGCAGGAATTACACTCCTGGGTGGAGATATTTCAAAAATTGTAAAAGCAATAAGGTTATCAAAAATAACATTGCGAGGAATTAAACAAAACCTTTTTTGGGCATTCATTTACAATATTGTAGGAATCCCTCTTGCGGCTGGAGTTTTTTACCCAATTTTTGGATGGTTGCTTAATCCAGTATTTGCAGGATTTGCGATGGCGATGTCATCAGTGTCAGTTGTGTCGAACTCACTGAGAATTAAAAGTAAGA
>CAYNZJ010000001.1:120395-126915 GCA_964401705.1 uncultured Candidatus Saccharibacteria bacterium | reverse complement strand
GGTATATTCCCAAGCCAAGCGCCTTTGGGGTATCTCAACGATTCGAGAACCAAGACGATTGTGGTTGAAAAGAAAAAGTCTCGTATCGTGCGCTTGGCTTTTGAGAAGTATACGAAAGGAAATATGCGACTGGAAGATGTGTCAAATTTTTTGGCGAAGAACGGAATATCCACGCGTTCCGGAAAGAGAATGTCCAAATCTCGTGCGACTTTTATTCTCTCAAATCCTTTCTACATTGGTCTATTCAAATATGATGGTGAACGCCATGAAGGAAAGCACGAGCCAATCATTTCAAAGAAACTTTTTGATGAAGCGCAGGAAATGTTGAAATCCCGCGGTCAACCTGAACGAAAAGCTAAAAACGAACCTCAACCATTTTGCGGACTCATTTCCTGTGCTTCATGCGGAATGATGATAACTGCTGAAAACAAAACGAAGCGACAGAAAAATGGTAATGTTCACCACTATGTATATTATCGTTGCACAAAAAAATCTAAAGTAATGAAGTGTCCCGAAATGTCGCTTCGTTCCGAAAAACTGGATGAGCAGTTATCATCCCTAATCAAAAAAGTTTCTTTGCCCAAAGACTGGGCGGAGGAATTAAATCGTATGGCGTTAGAGGAACACAAAAACTCCGCCCAGTCTTTGACTGCTTGTGTGAAAGAGAAAGAAACGAGAATATTTGAAATCAGTTTGAAGCTGGAGCGACTTCTTACTGGCTATCTCGACCAAGTTATTGATCAAGTGGACTATACCTCACAGAAAACAAAATTGTTACTAGAGAAGAAGTCGCTCGAAGAAGAAATGACCTCTCTTTCACACAAGCAGAATGATTGGCTCGCACCTTTCCAACAATGGCTAAAAGACGCTCAATTATTGGACAAAATTGCTTCTGATTCAGACCTTTTTGCCAAAAAGGTCTGGGCCAAAGAAATCTTTGGCTCGCACCTCCTCCTCCAAAACAAAACAGTGCGCGCAAGCGCGCCGAATTTCCTGAATCCCCCCGCAAAACAAATGCAAAAGCCATGGGCGTGCCTTCGGCACGCCCATACATTAGCTTCTTCGGAATCCATTAGTTCCGTATTGGTGCGCGGTGAGGGACTTGAACCCCCGACCTTTTCAGTGTAAATGAATTGCTCTACCAGCTGAGCTAACCGCGCATATATATATTTATACACTAATTCTAATAAAAATTCAAGATATAAAAAAAGGCATCGCTTGTGGGCTAGCCTTTATAAGATGTTAGAGATTTGATTGATTTAGATTTGCAGATCTATTTCAAAAAAGTCATATTCGGAGAAATTTGATCCCGATTTATCAAATACTCCTTGGATTCTTTGTGTGATTGGGCTTAAGATTTCACATAATGAAATTTCAATTCTGTAGATCCCGTCTTTACATAAACGAGTCCCTACATTAAAAGGGGTTTTGGATTTCGATTCTGTTGTGATAGGAAAGTCGGTTTCTCTAACTTTTACAGAAAAACTTTCTCCGGTTTCTTCTCTGAAAATGTTTATTGTTTCCCCCATACGAAGTTCTGTAAAATTTTCATCATTTAAATCTATTCTTACAATAGAATGAACTAATACTTTTGCAATTGTTTCCATATAGATTAAGTTTATTTTTTTAGTTTTTTTATCTTCAATACTTTACCAATAAATAGGTATTTAGTCAATATAAAGATATTGCAATTTAATTTTTATATGATAAACTATTTTTAGTTAACAATATGGGCCGTTAGCTCATCTGGTAGAGCACATCATTTGCAATGATGGGGTGGCAGGTTCGAGTCCTGTACGGTCCACAAAAAGAGAAACGCTTTAGGGCGTTTTTCTTTTTGTGGACCGTAAGTAAAGTATCTACATACTTTGCGTCAGGACGAGAAAAGCTTTTCGTTATAAATTAGAATGCTAATTATAATTTATCGAAAAGGTATACAGTTCCTGTAAGGAAAGAGTCCTGCATAGTTACACAAATCAACACCTCAGGGTGTTTTTTCTTTTTGCATGCTATAATTAACTCATATGAAAAATATAAATTCAAATGTGCTATATGGGATTATTGGTTTATTATTAGGTATAGTATTAACTGTTTCTATCGCATCTATTAATCGCTCTAATCATTACAATAAAGGTTACGAAAATAAAAAAGGTATGCATACTATGCATGATGGTAAAATGATGAAAGACGATGATATGTCTATGATGATGCATAGTATGACAATGGGTTTGCAAGGTAAAACAGGGAACGAATTTGACCAAGCTTTTCTAAAGGAGATGATAGTTCATCATCAAGGTGCAGTAGATATGGCTAAAATGGTTTTAACTTCATCTAAAAATCCAGAGCTTATTAAGCTAGCTAACGATATCATCACAGCTCAAAATAGTGAAATAAAAATGATGCAAGACTGGCAAAAAATTTGGGCTAAATAATGCTTGTTTTTTAGATAAAAAGCTGGTTTTTAAAACCGGCTTTTTATATATCTTTTAAATAATACTAGTTCTGGAAAATATATTTGACTTATTTATAAATTTTTGCTATTCTGTTTATTAGTGTCACACCATGAGTAACAAAGAAAACGAAACGCTCATCCAAGGAACGGTTATTGAAGCATTACCTAATGTAATGTTTCGTATTGTTTTAGATAATGGAAAAACAATCATTGCGTATCTAGCGGGTAAAATGCGTATGCATCGTATCAAAGTTATTATTGGCGACAAAGTAGAAATGGTGGAAGATCCGATAGGCAATCGTCATCGTATCGTCCGTAGATTATAATTGTATGAAGGTCAAATCATCACTCAAAAAGCGTAGTCCTGAAGACAAAATCGTTCGCCGACGTGGACGACTTTACATTATTAACAAAAAGAATCCTAAGTTTAAACAAAAACAAGGTTAATTATGCGTATTTTAGGTATAACAATTCCAGCAGAAAAACATCTTGATATCGGTCTAACCGTACTTTTTGGTATTGGTCGCAAGACTGCCGAAAAAGTTCTAGCTTCACAAAAGATAAAACCTTTTGCAAAGCCAGGGGATCTAACCATGGAACAAGAAAATGCGATTCGTCGTATTATCGAGGAAATGAAGATCGAAGGTAACCTCAAGCGTGAAGTTTCTGCTAACATAAAAAGACTTAAGGATATTAAATCTTACCGAGGTACACGCCATGCCAAAAAGCTTCCTGTCCGTGGACAGAGAACAAAGACAAATTCACGAACTCTTCGTGGGAATGTCCGAGCTACTATGGGTAGTGGTCGTCGAAAGGAAAGTAAGACTTAATAATCCTTACGGACCAAATTCACTTTTCTACTTTATATTAATAGTTACATTTATCTATGGGAAAATTAAAGATTAAAAACAAAAATGAAGGATCACAGAATGAAGGAGTCGCAAGGACTTCTGGTTCTGTCCGCGTGCCCAAAAAGAAAGTTGTGAGCGGTACACTTCACATTGAAGCTACATTTAATAATACAAAAGCCTTGGTCTCTGATAAAACAGGTAATACTTTGTTTTGGTCATCAGCCGGATCATTAGGTTTCAAGGGGGCTAAAAAGGGTACTCCTTTTGCAGCTACAAAAGTTGGAGAAGTTTTAGGAGAAAAAGCCAAAATTATGGGTATCAAAGAAGTTGATGTCGTAATTGTTGGAGTTGGTTCAGGTCGTGAACCTGTCATTCGCGCATTCAATGCGTTTGATATTGATGTTAGTGCTATTCGTGATGCAACACCAGTTCCTCACAATGGTCCTAAACCTAAAAAACCAAGACGAGTATAATTTATGAAATCAGTAAAAAAATATAAAATCGCTCGCCGTCTAGGCGCACATGTTTTTGAAAAAACACAAACTGCAAAATTTGCAGATTCTCTTAACCGTCGTAGTAAAAAAGGTGCAAAACGACCAAAACCACTTTCAGGTTATGCTGAACAAATGTACGAAAAGCAACGTATTCGTTTTTCTTACGGTGTTTCTGAAAAACAATTTTCAAATTATGTTAAACTTAGTACAAAGACTCATGGAGAAATTCCAGCTGAAATGTTGGCATCACTTCTTGAATCTCGTTTGGATAATATAGTATACCGTCTTGGGTTTGCTCCTACTCGTCGTATGGCAAGACAAATGACATCACATGGACATTTTTGTGTTAATGGAGTTCGAACTACTGTTCCTTCATACCAATTAAAGTCAGGAGATGTTGTAACTGTTCGTGAAGGAAGTAAATCTTCAGTTATGTTCCAAGATATGGCCGGTAAAGTTAAGGATACAACAATTCCACCATGGCTAGGTCTATCAATAGACACCCTAACAGGGACTGTCAAAGGTAAACCAAAAATAGTTGATAGTGGTTTTGATTTTAACAAAGTGATCGAGTTCTATAGTCGTTAATTAATTATTAGTTTATATATTGTTACGACATATGCATGAATATTCAATAATCCTTCCTACAAAGCCCCGCGCTATTAAAGACGAACCAACACGTGGTGTCTTTGAGATTGATAACCTTTATCCAGGTTATGGGCATACACTTGGTAATTCACTTCGTCGAATAATCCTATCATCTCTTCCTGGTGCAGCTATCACATCAATTAAAATTGATGGTACACAACATGAATTTTCTGTTATTGATGGAGTTCGTGAAGATGTTATAACTATAATTCTTCATTTAAAACAACTTCGTTTACGTCTTCATTCTGATGAAGCTCAAGAAATCACTCTTGAAGTTAAAGGTGCAAAGGTTATAACTGCTGCTGATATTAAATCTAGTTCTCAAGTAGAAGTTTTGAACAAAGATTTGTACATTGCGGAAACTACAGATAAGGCAGCTTCACTTTTCATAACAATGAAAGTTGAACGTGGTCTAGGATTTGTAACTAAAGAAGAACATCAAAGATCAAAAGTTGAAATTGGTACAATTGCAGTTGATGCAATTTTTACACCAATTCGCCGTGTTTCTTATGAAGTAGAAAATATGCGCGTAGGGGATAATACTAACCATAATCGTTTGCGTTTAGCTATTGAAACTGATGGTTCTATTACTCCACGTGAAGCATTAAATCGCTCTATTCGTATAATGATTGAACAATTAGACGCAATGCTGGAACATGAAGTTCGAAACATCCCACAAGATACTGAAGAATTAAAAGACAATGACAAAGAAGATTCTGCAAAATCTGCGCCTGCTCAAGAAGGTGAATTTACAGATATTCTTAAAACACGCATTGACACACTTGGTTTTTCTTCACGTATATTAACAGCACTCCAAAATGCAAACATTCGTACAGTTGGAGGAATCGCAAGAAAGAAAAAGGATGACTTACTTGATATCGATGGTATTGGTGAAAAAGGTATCACTGAAATCAAAGGCATTCTTAACAACTTTGGTATAACTTTAAAGGAATAATATGAGACATCACAACACTAATCGTAAATTTGGTCGCCCTGCATCACAACGCCGTGCTTTGTTAAAAAGCTTGGTTGTTGCTCTTGTATCGCATGACGCCATCACAACAACAGATGCCAAAGCTCGCGAGCTTCGTCCATTTGTTGAAAAAATGATAACCACTGGTAAGAAGAAAACTCTATCAGCAAGACGTGATTTACTATCAAGACTTGATAATAATGAAGCTGTTGTTAGTAAAATAATGGATAATCTTGCTGTAAAGTATGAAAATCGTCCAGGGGGTTATGTTAGAATTTATAAACTTCCACAAAGAATCGGGGATGCTGCATTAATGGCTCGTATCGAATTTGTATAATATTATGGAAAAGAAACAAAAATCAGAAATATATAATGTTGATGCTACTGGCCAAGTTTTAGGACGCATGGCATCTGAAATCGCTAAAATGCTTCAAGGTAAAACAACTGTCGGTTACGAACGCCATATTCTTTCAAACGTAAAAGTTAATGTTGTTAATGCTAGCAAGCTATCAATGACTGACAAACGTAAGAAAGAAACAATGCATGAAAAATATTCAGGATACCCAGGGGGCTTAACTTATAAAAGTAATGCTGCAATCATTGAAAAGAAAGGTTATGCTGAATTAATTCGTCTTGCGGTTTATAATATGTTACCTGCAAATCGTCTTCGTCAGCCGATGATGAATAATTTAAAGATTACAGAATAATATGGAAGCAAAAAACACAGACAAAAAATACATTCGTGCTATTGGTCGCCGTAAAACAGCAACTGCAGTAGTTAAAATTTATCAAGACGGTAGTAATACTTTTACTATCAATGGTAAAAAAAGTAGTGAATATTTCCCAACTGCTGAATTACAAAAAGTTATTCATGATCCAGTTAGTAAAACAAAGACTACTGAAAAGTACGACATTGTAGTTACAACCAAAGGTGGTGGTATCCATGGTCAAGCGGAAGCTGTCCGTCATGGTATTGCTCGAATCCTAGCTTCATTTGATGAAGATACAAAAGGTAAAGTTAAAAAGCTTGGTTTCCTTAAAAGAGACCCTCGTGCAAAAGAACGACGTAAATTCGGTCTTAAAAAAGCTCGTAAATCCCCAC
>CAYNZJ010000001.1:117427-120295 GCA_964401705.1 uncultured Candidatus Saccharibacteria bacterium | reverse complement strand
TATAATGCACCCACTATGGATAATAATGAAGAAATAATAGACGATGTAACATTTACTCCGGATGAGGAAAATTCAGGTGGTAGTACTTTGTCTGGTGAAAGTAAATTAAAGAAAAATGCTGAAAAAATTGATAAATTATCTACCGAGAGAGATGAGTACCTTTTGAATTGGCAAAAGGAACGTGCCGACTTTGTAAACTATAAAAGGGAAGATGAATCCCGCATTGCTCGTGCTCGCGCTATTGGGTTTGAAAAAGGTTTAGCTGGAATTATTAAAATGCTGGATACTTATGAAATGGCTAAAAGTAATACTGAAACTTGGAATAGTGTGGATGCAAATTGGCGCACAGGTATAGAATATATTTTTAATGAAGGTGTAAAATTTTTAGATGAATCTGGGGTACAAACCATATCTCCAAATATGGGGGATATGCTTGATCATAACATTCATGATGCAGTTGAAACCGTAGATACAGATGATCAAAACCAAGATGGCTTAGTTGCTAAACTAATACAAAAAGGCTATCGCACAAAAGACAATGTTATTCGCCCAGCAAAAGTCGGGGTGTATAAATTAAGCTAAATAAAATAAGCTCTTCTCAAAATGCACGCATAGTTTTTTGAGTAAAATTTGCTCTGCTCCTGCAGTCCGCAAGGCATTTTTTAAAGACTTATTTTGTTTACTAGTCACTAGAAACTAGTAACTAGAACCTATATGGCGCGTTTGCGGTTATCTATCGCATACCTTATAGTCTCATCGTCAGATTCGGAAAGCCGAGAGCCCAGTGACATTCCACGACCAAGACTGGTTATACTAACTCTATTTTCATTCAATTTATCATGAATAGTTTCCAAATAATCCAGCATCATTGATTCCATAACTTCACCTTCGGGTGATATAGGGAAAGCCAGTATTATTTCTTCTAAACCTTTCTCCATCCAGTATTCAATTGTTTTTGGAATATAACTTTTTTCAATTACATTTACATTTTCTGCCATTTCAATTTTAATAGGAAATGGCACAATAGCCATCATTCCACGGTATGATTCTATAGTGTAGAGTGAATCATAATCTTCTTGGTTTGCAATTAGTGTTAGTATTTTTGGATTTCGATTTTCGCCACTACACACATTACATACTGGGCCAACACCTAGACTTGTTGCCCCACATAAATTACAACTAAAAATAGTACCTTTTAAACTATTTAATGTGTTAGTTAATTCATTAGACAGTATTCCATTATGACGAGTTAATGCATAAGCAAAACGCCGGGCTTGGCGTGGACCTACACCAGGTAATTTCCCTAAAATTTTTATTAAATTATCTATATTTGTATTTCCCATCTCTTTTTATAAATTAGAATCCTTCTAGCCCTGTTTCTCTTGGATTGATTGCTCCGTATTGTTCACCGGTTTTATCAATTGGTAAAAATGATGTTGTCTTATCATCAAAATAAAGTTCAATTCTGCCTGTTGGCCCATTACGATGTTTTTCAATTAAAATTTCAGCTATGTTTGTTCTTTCACTTTCGTCACGGCCTTTATCTTCACGGTGAATAAATATAACCACATCAGCGTCTTGTTCAATAGATCCAGAATCCCGCAAGTCAGACAATCTTGGTTTACCGCCACGTTTTTCCACTTCACGAGATAGCTGTGAAAGTGCCAAAACCGGTACATCTAATTCTTTTGCAAGTTGTTTTAACGATCGTGAAATTTCTGTAACTTGGTTAACCATACTATCATGATTACGAGCTGTAATAATAAGCTGTAAATAGTCAACTACAATTAATCCTAAACCATGTTCAGCTTTTAATTTCCGAGCAATAGATCGCATTCTAGCAATAGTGTTACCAGCAAAATCATCAATAAAAAGTGGGGCTTTAGCCATACGAGCTAATGCTTCTTGTAAAACGGCATAATCATTATCATTTTTTAAATTCCCAGTACGCATATGCCAAGATGATACTCGGGCTTCGGCCGCAAGCATTCGGTCCACTAATTGTTGGGAACTCATTTCTAGTGAAAATATTCCAACAGGGATATTATTTTGTACGGCAACATGCCGTGCAATATCCATAGCCAATGTTGTTTTACCAACAGATGGTCTTGCCGCTAAAATTATCAAATCTGATTTTTGAAATCCAGCCAATAATGTATCTAAATCTTTATATCCAGTAGGAACCCCACGTAATGAATTATCAGAATCAGAAAGTTTATCAAATCTTTGCCAAGCTTCGTCTATCATTGCACTTATTGGAATAAATTTTTGAGCTCCAGGGCGAGAAGTAACTTCAAAAATTCTTTTTTCTGCATTGTCGAGTGCTTCGGTTATGTCTTCTGGGTCACTATGACCTAATTCACCAATCTCACTACCAGCTTCAATTAAAGATCGTAACATTGATTTTTTATAAACCGTTTGCGCATAGTGTGTAGCGTGGGTTGCACTGGGGATACCTTCAGTTAGAGATGAAATATACAAAGTCCCACCAACAGTGTCTAATTGGCCCATATCTTTTAGTTTTTCAGTTAAAGTTAATACGTCAATTGGTTCAGAATTTTTGTATAAATTAAGCATTGCATCATAAATAATCCCATGCTTGTGCGCGTAGAACATATCTGGATGCAATATATCATTAGCTTCATGAAATGCCTCCGCTCGGAGCATTATAGAGCCCAGTACGGCCCGTTCTGCATCAAGACTTTGCGGGGGAACACGAGACCCCATATCAATTTTTCGTGGTTCCTGATAACCTTTCTTTTTGTAGTTTTTATTATCTCGGTCTTGCATAGTTTTAAATATAACATATATATTACTATTCCCAATTCTTACTTTTGGGGAATAAAAGGGGATATTACGGGAAAATAA
>CAYNZJ010000001.1:0-117327 GCA_964401705.1 uncultured Candidatus Saccharibacteria bacterium | reverse complement strand
TACTATTCCCAATTCTTACTTTTGGGGAATAAAAGGGGATATTACGGGAAAATAATAAAGGTTGACTTTTAGCATATAAATGATATGATTTCCTTGAAAGTAGTTAATATTTAACTACCTTCGCGTAAATGGTAATCGTGATGCCTCCCTGCAAAAGAAACATCCCCTTACCAAAAAACTCAAGGGGTCTGACTTCGGTTAGGCCTTTTTATTTGCCCAGACCTCTCCCTTGATCCCTCTCCTCAATAAGGAGAGGGAAATGTTGTAGTTTTATATTAAAAGTTTATATTTAAATTATATCTATTACTTTATTGTTTCTATATAACAACACTCCCTTCTCTAGTTTACTGGAGAAGGGTCGGGGATGAGGTATAATTGACCAATTATGGTTTTTCCTGTACTATTAGACTATGACAGATAAAACGAACAAAACAATAGTTCTTACAGGTGACCGGCCAACGGGACGGCTCCATCTTGGGCATTATGTGGGTTCTATCCAAAATCGGGTTAAATTACAAAATGAATCCGATAAAGCCTATTACATGGTTGCTGATGTTCAAGCACTGACTGATAATGCGGACAATCCAGAAAAAGTCCGGTCAAATGTTTTAGAAATAGTATTAGATAATCTAGCTTGTGGTGTTGACCCAGCAAAAACTACATTTTTCCTGCAGTCTCAAATTCCAGAAATTGCCGAGCTAACTGTATTTTTTATGAATCTTGTAACCGTACAACAACTATCTCACAACCCAACAATTAAAAGTGAAGCTAAAGAAAAAGGTTTTAATTTAAGTTCTAATCGTGTTTTTTCAGCAGACCCATTATTAGCTTCAATTATTTCAAAACCTGAAGATATATTTGAACAAGGTATACCACTAGGGTTTTTAGCTTATCCTGTTTCTCAGGCTGCAGATATTTTAGCTTTCAAGGCTAATACTGTACCTGTTGGGATTGATCAATTACCAGTATTGGAACAAGCTAATAAAATTGCTAATAAATTTAATGCTTTTTATGGTGAAGTTTTTGAAAAAATAAATCATATCACTAGCGATGTCTCACGATTAGTTGGTACTGATGGTAATGCAAAAATGTCCAAATCTCTTGGTAATTGTATTTATTTGTCTGATTCATATGAGCAAATTTCAAAACAAGTCATGAGTATGTATACTGACCCAAACCATCTTCGTGTGGAAGGCCCAGGGCAAGTAGAGGGCAATGTTGTTTTTACTTATCTTGATATTTTTGATCCAAATAAAAATGAAGTTGAAGAATTAAAAAACCAGTATCGCGCTGGTGGATTAGGTGATGTTGTTATTAAAAAAAGATTAATTGAAGTTTTGGAAAGTATAATTAAACCAATTCGAGAAAGAAGAGAAGAATTAACTAAAGATATGATAATGGTTGAAAAAATTCTAGAAGATGGAACAAATTCTGCACGAGCTGATGCAAGTCTAGTCATGGGTGAAGTTAAAACTGCAATGAAGATTAATTATTTTAATAAATAACAAAAAATATTATGAGCATGGAAGAATACAAAAAAGAAATAAACACTCTTATTAAAAAAGTTGCTGGGGCAGGGGGTAATTTGTTAAATGAATTTTTAGATGACCTTTTGACTGCTGGTGAGTATGAAGAAATTGCTCGTCGCTGGCAAATAGTTAAAATGCTTGAATCTGGAATTGCTCAACGCGAAATTGCTGAAAAGCTTGGCGTTGGTGTAGCTACCGTTACTCGCGGGGCAAAAGAATTGTCTGACAAAAAAGGCGGATTTCGTAAAGCCATCACTAAATTCGGCGCAAAATAAATAGTAAATGAATCCCGTTAGAAGCCGCTGTCACGCATAAATAACGGGAACAGTGCTTATTTAATTATTGATAATTATTTAAAAAGTAGAGTTTTGATTTTTAAAAAAGATCGCGACCTGCTTCTAACGGGATGAAAGATATAAATTTTAAACGAATACTGTTTTACCTATGGCCCCAAATGAAAAAACATTGGGTGTCTTTAGTGTTAACTTTTTTATTTTATGGAATTGGTATAATTGCTGAATTAATTTTAAAACCATTTATATATAAAGACTTGGTTGATACTTTATCTTCTGGTTTACCTAAAGGTATTATATT
The DNA here is from genome assembly GCA_964401705.1 of uncultured Candidatus Saccharibacteria bacterium. Classification (GTDB taxonomy): domain Bacteria; phylum Patescibacteriota; class Minisyncoccia; order Phycocordibacterales; family UBA9973; genus 2-01-FULL-33-17. Next base: position 115,204 of record CAYNZJ010000001.1, on the reverse strand, counting down.
TAATCAATCCTTACATTTGCTTTTGTTACTTTGTACTATAATTTTGGTTTATATAATCGTTTATCGGGCAGCTAGTTTTACGGAATCTTATTTTACTAGTAAAGTCATGAAAAGACTTTATGATTTTTCGTTTAATAAAATTTTAAACCATTCATATAATTTCTTTTCTAATAATTTTACAGGTAGTATCATTGCAAAAACAAAAAGATTTAATAGATCATTTGATGTCTTTTTTGAATCAGTAAGTTTTCAAATATATTTCGGAATAGTTACCTTGGGGGGTATTTTAGTTGTTTTATTTATTAAAATCCCAATAATGGCCTGGGTTTTTGTTGTATGGTCTATTATTTATATATTAATAACAATAGTTTTTGTAAAACAAAAAATTAAATATGATTTATTAGAATCCGAAGCAGATTCTGTTGTTACAGGTAGACTTTCAGACTCAATAATAAATATTCTTAATATAAAAATATTTAGTAATAGTTTTTTTGAAAAATTAGGTTTTAAAAAGGTTACTCAAGATGAAGAAACTAAAAGAATGAAAGCATGGAATTATGCTAATACAAGGTTAGTATTCCAGTCTTTAATGATGGGAGTTTTGCAAATAGTTATTATGTTTATGGCAATAAAAATGTGGTATGCAGATAAAATCTCAGTTGGTATGATTATACTTTTACAAAGTTATATGGTTAACCTTTTTGATATACTTTGGAATTTAGGTAAATCAATAACACGAATAGTCAGGTCATTAATTGAAATGAAAGAAGTTGTGGATATTTTTGATTTAGATATTGAAATAAAAGACCCAAAGAATCCAGAAGAATTGAAAATGAAAGACGGGGATATACAATTTAAAGATGTTAGTTTTGCTTATCAAAATGGTAACCCAGTAATTGAAAACTTAAATTTAAAAATAAATTCAGGGAGCCATGTTGGGCTTGTGGGGCATTCGGGTGCGGGTAAATCAACAATTACAAAATTGTTATTAAGATTTACTGACACAACAAATGGCGAAATTACAATTGATGGGCAAAATATTAAAAATGTTTTACAAGATGATTTACGTCAAGTAATTTCATATGTGCCTCAAGAGCCAATGCTTTTCCATAGGACAATTAAAGAAAACATTGCATATAGTAAAGTTGGTGCATCGGATGATGAAATTATCGCTGTTGCTAAATCCGCCTATGCGCATGATTTTATTATAAAACTTCCTAATGGTTATGATACTTTGGTTGGGGAACGTGGGGTTAAACTTTCCGGCGGGGAACGTCAGCGTGTAGCTATAGCTCGGGCTATGCTTAAGGATTCACCGGTATTAATATTGGATGAAGCCACAAGCTCGCTCGATAGCGTTAGTGAAGATTATATTCAAAAAGCTTTTGTTGAGCTTATGAAAGGTAGAACCACAATTGTAATAGCGCATAGATTGTCAACTATTCAAAAGATGGATCGGATAATAGTACTCGAAGATGGGGGAATTGCCGAAGATGGAACACATACTGAATTATTAAATAAAGGCGGAATATATGCCGAACTTTGGAGTCACCAAACCGGCGGATTTATAGAAGAATAATTTATGAAAAAGATTTATATTACAGGAGTATCAGGAACAGGTAAAACTACATTAGTTACCGAGTTTAATAAGCGAGGAATTTTTGCTATAGATATTGATTCAACAGATGGACTTTGTAATTGGAGAAATAAAATAACAAAAGAAAAAACTGGTCTTGGGGTTGGCAGGGAATGGCTTGATTCACATGAATGGTTTTGTGATGAAAATAAGTTGAAAGATTTGGTAAATAATTCAAATCAAGAAATTGTAGTAGTTTGTGGAATGCCGAATAATCAAGATGATTTCTTAGATTTTTTTGATAAGATTTTTGTATTGCAATGTACTCCGGAAACTTTCTTACACCGTATAAACACAAGAACCGATAATGATTTCGGCAAAGAAGAAGCTGAAAGGGAATTCATGCTTGGTTTATATCAAGATTTTGAACAAGATTTAATAAATTCTGGAGCTATTTCTATAAATACCGAAAGACCAATAGAGGATGTTGCTGATGATATTTTATCAAAAATTTAATGGTATAATCATATTATGGATAACAAAAAACAAGTTTTAATTATTCGTGGGGGAGAGACTTTTGCAAATAAAGATGATTTTTACGAGTATATAAGAACTGTAAAACTTGATCCTTATCACACCTCAAAAAACTGGCGTGATTGGATTAGTTGGGCATTAACCGAGACCCACGATGTACTTGTTCCACTTATGCCAGCAAAACAAAATTCGGATTATGTCGCATGGAAAATTTGGTTTGAAAGACATTTTGAATTTATAAAAGATGAACCAATAATTCTTATTGGGCACTCATTAGGTGCAACATTTTTATTAAAATATATGTCCGAAAATACTTTTCCAAAGAAAATTTCACAACTGCATTTTGTATCACCATATATTGAAAATGAGCCAGAAATGTTTTTAGAAAAACTTTCTTCATTTGAATTTGATGTTAGTAAAATAGAATCTATTCGTGATACTGCTAATGAAATCCATATTTGGCATTCAGTAGATGACAATGTTGTTCCATTTTCAAATTCTGAGACGGTCTATAAATATTTACCTAATGCAAATTTCCATAAATTCACCGACCGTGGACATTTTAACCAACCTGCATTTATAGAATTATTACAGACAATTAATAAATAATAATAAATATTATATGAAAACAGCAATAATAATTCATGGTATGCCAAGTAGTGAAGAGTATTACGATGTAAATCGTCCAGCGTCTTCTAATTGTCATTGGTTGCCTTGGATACAAAAACAATTATTACTAAGAGACATTATTACTCAAACTCCGGAAATGCCCGTACCTTATAATCCTGAATATAATGCATGGAAAGAAATGTTTGAACGGTTACCACTAAATGAAGAAACTATTCTAATAGGCCATTCTTGTGGCGGTGGATTTATTGTTAAATATTTAAGTGAAAATGATGTACATGTTGGCAAAGTTGTATTAGTTGCACCATGGATTGATCCAGATAAATTTTTAAATACTGGTATGTTTGATTTTACTATTGACCCAAATATTGTTAGTAAAACAAAAGGTATTACAATTTTTAGTTCAACCAATGATATGAGCGAAGTCCAAGACAGTATTTCTATTCTTAAAGAAAAAGTTAAAGATATAAAAATTGTAGAATTTAAAGACTATGGCCACTTTTGCTATAGCGATATGGGGACTCAAGAATTCCCAGAATTATTAGAAGAATGTTTTAAATAATATGAGTGACCCTTTAGAAATGTTAGAAGTTGTAGATGAAAATGATAATGTCATTGATCTTGAAACTCGTTTAAAAATTCATCAAAAAGGTCTTCTTCATCGTGAAATACATATTTGGTTTATAACTCCAAATGGTGAAATTATTTTCCAACATAGAGCCAAAAATAAAGATACAAATCCGGATAAACTTTCACCGACAGTTGGTGGTCATGTAGAACCAGGAATGTCTTATGAAGAAACTGCAGTAAAAGAATGCAAAGAAGAAACAGGGATAGACATTGATGTAAAAGATTTAGTTTTTATTGAAAAAACAAGGAATAATAATTTTGGGGCTGATAAAGATACTAATTTAGTTAATAATGCTATACGTAGCAGATATGCTTATTTGTATAAAGGTTCTATTGAGGATCTTCATGTGGAAGAGGGTAAAGCTGAAGGTTTTGAAATTTGGAAAATTGATGATTTATTTAATCTTACAGAAGAACAAAAAAAGAAATTTGTTAAATCTATGTTAAATGAAGAGACTCTAGCTCTTTATAAAAAAGCAAAAGAGCTTTTAATTAAATAATTAATCTATGGTATAATACACATATGTCAACTTGGGTGATTATTGCAATAGTTTGTTTTTTCCTTTTACTTTTTCCACAAGGACGCAGAGTATTTTTAATATTTTTTGCTGTTATTTATATGCCATTGCAGTTACTATTTATGTGGCTACAAAAAATAAATCTTTCCCTTAAAGACCGTGACCCACTATTATTTTATCTATCTTGCATTGTTATATACCCGCTGTATGCTATCATAATTCCAATATCTAAAGCTTACGAAAAATTCCAAAGTTCGATGCATTAGATTCTAAACCTCTTGATTAATTCAAGAGGTTTTTCGTCATCTCCCTCACTTGATAAGGTGAGGGAGACAGCATAGCGTAGAGGGTGGGGTTATATAATCCATTTTAAAATACCCATTTTTATGCTACTATATCCTTATATGCAAGGAAGAATTTTAGTAAAGAATATAAGCGAAAATGTCGGCAATACTGTAGTTATGGCTGGCTGGGTAAATATCCGTCGGGACCAAGGTAAAATGGTCTTTTTTGACTTACGGGATATGTCCGGAATACTCCAATGTGTAGTATTGCCTAACCATACCGAAGCTCTAGATGTTGCTAAAGATATCCGCCCAGAATGGGTCCTAAAGGTAACCGGTATCGTTAACAAACGCCCTGAAAAAAACATCAACCCTAATATTGTCGGTGGTGATGTAGAACTTGAAGTTACTGAAATCGAAGTTTTAAATCAAGCCGAAACGCCTGTATTTGAATTAGACAAAGATTCTTTTGAAGTTGGGGAAGATGTTCGATTAAAATATCGTTACCTTGATTTGCGAACACAAAGAATGCAAAACAATATTCGCATGCGCGATAAAATCATAACTTTTTTCCGTGAATATATGCATGCTAATGATTTTATTGAAATCGAAACTCCAATGCTTATGAAAGGAACCCCAGAAGGTTCTCGTGAATATTTAGTACCATCAAGGCTTGAGAATGGTAAATTCTATGCTCTTCCACAATCACCTCAACAATTTAAACAACTTTGTATGGTTGCAGGGTTTGAAAAATATTTCCAAATAGCTCGTTGTATGCGTGATGAAGATACTCGTGGAGACAGACAACCAGAATTCACACAACTCGATTACGAAATGTCTTTTGTTAATCAAGAAGAAATTCTATCTTTTACCGAGCCAATGTTTATTGAATTAGTAAACAAACTTTATCCTGATAAAAAAATATCACAAATTCCATTTCCAAGATTAACTTATAAAGAATGTATGGAAAAATATGGATCTGACAAACCTGACTTAAGAATTAACAAAGAAGACCCTAATGAGCTCGCATTTTGCTGGGTATTAGATTTTCCAATGTTTGAAAAACTAGATGATGGATCTCTTCAAGCTCAACATCATCCATTTTGTTCAGTCCATCCAGAAGATAGAGATAAATTTATGACTGGTTCTGATTTATTATCTATAAGAGCAAATGCGTATGATTTGGTTTTAAATGGTTACGAACTTTCATCGGGTTCTATTCGTATTCATAATTCTGATGAACAAAAACAAGTATTTAATTTACTAGGTATTCCTGAAGAGACTCAGCAATTAAAATTTGCTCACATGCTTGAAGCCTTTAAATACGGAGCACCACCACACGGAGGATTTGCTCCAGGGATTGATCGTATTGTAATGATACTGCAGAACGAACCTAATATTCGCGAAGTTATCGCTTTCCCAAAAACCGGTGAAGGTAAAGATTTAATGATGGGGGCACCAAGTGAAATGCCTAACAAGCAAATTACAGAACTAGGAATTAAGTTAATTTAATAATATGTCTCCCGTTAGAAATCGCGATCGACAAAAATAAAATAGAAATATATAAATTATGGAATTCATTAAAATTATTAGATTAAATAAACTAGAATGCGGTATGTGTATCGCGATCTATTTCTAACGGGATGGACGAAAATATTTATCTTGTTAAAACTGATAAATTTGAAGGACCGCTGGATGTCTTACTATCTTTGATTGAAAAAAAGAAGATGCACATTAGTGATGTTTCTTTATCAGAAGTAACAGATGATTATATAAAATATATCCAAGGTAACATTAGCCAAGATTTACCCAATGTAACTTTATTTTTATCTATTGCCGCAACTTTGGTTTATTTAAAATCCAAAATTTTAATAGATGATGGTAAAACCCAAGATGAAGAAATGGATAATGCCAGCCATAATCTAGAAGAAAGACTTCGAATATTAGAATCCCTGCGAAATGTTGTTAAAAGCTACACAACTAATATTCCATCACCATATATTCAATTATCTAAAAAGAAAAGTATTAATTCTGTTTCATTTATTCCACACGAAAGCATTAATCTAGATAATCTTTTGGAATTAGCTAACTTTTTAATTGCAGGATTACCCGAAGAAAAGGAAAATCTACCTAAAATTTCAGTTAATAAAATAGTTTCTTTGGAAGAGATGATATTTAAAATTACAACTAATTTACAAAAGATTAATCAAAAAGTATCTTTTTCAAAAATTGCCGAGTTATCTGAATTTGAGCACATGGAATATCGTGAAAGAAAAGTCTCAGTCATTGTTAGCTTTTTGGCGATACTTGAACTTTCTCGTAGTGGGTTAATGAATCTTGAGCAAAATACAAATTACAGTGATATAATATGTGAACCAGTAAATAAAATAAATATATAATTAATATGTCTGATTTAGCAAACACAATTTTAGGAATTTTATTTTATGAATCTGAGGCTTTAAGTCTTTCAGATATTTTATCTTTATTAAATAACGAAAATGAAGATAGCGTAATATCAGCACTTAAAGAAATAGAGGATTTTTTTAACAAAGATAATTCATCTTTAAATTTACTTAATCATAATAACCATTATCAAATTATTGTTTCGGGGACAGCACGGGATTTAATTTTAACTAGAGACAATAAAGAGCGTGAAGGCGAGCTTTCTCGTCCAGCATTAGAAACCCTTTGTAGTATTATTTATCTTGGTGGTGCAACCAAAAGCCAAATTGACTATATTCGTGGGGTTCAAAGCTCTTATATGCTTCGGGTTTTGGTTAGTCGAGGTCTTATTGCAAGATCTGGTAAAATTGGGCGAGACAATATCTATATCCCTACAGTTGAGACACTTCGGTTTTTGGGGATTAGTAGTATTGACCAAATGCCAGATTATAAAAAAGTTCATGATGATTTAAAAAACTCTTTGAAAAATAGTTTACAATTAGAAAATTAATATAATGTTTATGCCGGCACCACAAATAACAAGTTTATTAGCTTCGGGAGTTATTGCAGTTTTTCTGGGTTTTATTTTTGCTCCTATTTTTATAAGATTTATTTATAAAAATAAATTATGGCGTCAAAATAACCGTGCTCTTAATACTACAAATGAACATTTCCATAATATTCATACAGACGAAGAAACAAAAATTCCTAGAATTGGTGGGGGATTAGTAATTTTTATTACCGTTGTTTCAATTTTAATTTTATTTGTTTTAGCAAAGTTCACAAATATTTCAGCATTTAAAACTTTAGACTTTTTATCACGTTCGCAAACATTGTTACCATTGGGAGCTTTTATTTTTGCAGGGGCAATTGGGTTTTTAGATGATGCTATTCAAATCTGGGGTAAAGGTTATTGGTCAACTGACCCTATCAAGCTTCGAATAATTAAATCAATTTCAATTATATTTTTAGGTTTATTGCTGGGTCTTTGGTTTTATTTAAAGCTTGATATTCATACTTTGCATATCCCAACTTATGGTGATGTATCACTTGGGTTTATGTTTGTTCCGTTTTTTATACTTGTTCTTTATAGTGTCTTTTCTGGGAGCGTTATTGACGGTATTGATGGGCTCTCAGGCGGGGTGTTAATGTCATCTTTTGGAGCATATGCGGTAATTACATATTTTAGAAACCAATATGATTTAGCTGCTTTAGCTGTAATTATACTTTCTAGCATCTTAGTTTTTCTTTGGTATAACATCATGCCTGCTAAATTTTATATGGGTGAAACAGGGATGCTTGCCTTAACCACTCTTATTACAATTTATGCTTTTTTCACTGATACTGTGCTTCTTTTACCAATATTAGTTTTCCCACTTTTTATTACTTCACTTTCTGTTGTTCTTCAATTAGTATCTAAAAAATTTCGGAAAGGAAAAAAACTTTTTATTGTGGCACCACTGCATCACCATTTTGAAGCTCTTGGTTGGGGGCGCCCCAAAGTCGTAATGCGTTTTTGGATAGTTGGATTTATCACATCGATTATTGGAACCATTTTAGTTTTTGTAAGCTAATTATGAAAAAGATTTTTGCCGCAGACAAAGTTTTAGTAACAACTTTTGCAATATTGTTAATTGTTGGTTTACTTTTCTTTTTATCGGCCTCACTGGGGGTTCTTGATTCTAATGCTTTAAAATTTACATCAATTGTACGAACCCAGATATTGCTTGGTTTTCTGGGTGGGTTAATTGCTTTTGTTTTTATAATACGAATCCCTAGTACTTTTTGGCAAAAATATGCACCAATTTTCTTTTTTCTAGCATTAGGACTAACTGCTTTGGTTTATTTACCAGGAATTGGGGTCTCTCATGGTGGGGCAAGACGCTGGGTAGATATTGGACCAATATCTTTTCAACCTGCAGATTTTTTAAAGGCATCAATTATTTTATATTTAGCAGCTCTTTATTCTAAATTTTTAAAAAGAGATAATCCAAAAGAAAAAATAAAAAATAGAACAATAAGTTTATTTGCATTGATTATTCCGGTTTTAGTTATTCTTGTTCTTTCTGCGGGTGTTTTATTACCTCAACCCGATACTAAAAGCGTCGTTTTAATATTTTTAACTTGCGTTAGTGTTTTGTTTATTGTTGGGTTACCTTATCGGATTATACTTTCAATAATAGGAGTGTTATTGATTCTTGGAGTTTTTTTAATTTTAACAAAACCATATATCGCAACTAGATTTAAGACATTTCTAAATCCTGAGAATGATCCCCAAGGTGCATCGTATCAATTAAAACAATCTTTAATTGGTCTAGGTAGTGGCGGGATTATTGGCCAAGGGTTTGGGCAAAGTGTTCAAAAGTTTAATTTTCTACCAGAACCCCAAGGTGATTCTGTTTTTGCTGTTGTTGGAGAAGAAGTTGGTTTCGTTGGCTCAGTATTTGTAATTGGTCTTTATTTGGTCTTTATTTTACGAGGGCTCAAACTATCCCATACTTTGGTTTCTCCTTTTGGGAGATTATTTTTTGTTGGTTTTTTTGCTTTATTTGCCTTCCAAGCATTTTTAAATATTGGTTCTATTATTGGGCTTATCCCATTAACTGGTGTACCTTTACCATTAATGAGCCATGGTGGAACATCTTTGCTTGTTAATTGTGCTTTGTTTGGTATAATTATTAGAGTCCTCTATGAGCAAAATCAGCTAAATAAATAATAATGAAATCTTGTCATTTAATCTTTATTTTTTCTTTTTTCCTTTTTTTTAATACAGCATATGCTGGTAGTATAAATATTACTGAGATAATGTATGATTTGCCTGGGTCGGATTCATCTCGAGAATGGGTTGAAGTTCACAACAAAACAGGTTTAAATATTGATTTAACCAAATATAAATTAGTAGAATCTGGGGTAGCACATAGTATTGTTCATTTTGATGGTAATTCCGAACTAGCAAATAATGAATATGCAATCATCGCTGATAATGCCACAAATTTTTTAAATGATAATCCTAATTTCCCAAAGTCGAATCTTTATGATTCGTCTTTTTCTTTATCTAATGATAAAGGGGAATCACTAGCGATTAAAGACCCTGATGGAAATATTGTATATGAAATTACTTATACCCCTTCATTAGGAGCAAATGGAGATGGTAAAACCTTGCAACAAAATTCTAGCGGGTCTTGGTTTGCGGGTGATTTAAATTTAACCACAAACTCAACACAAAACAATATAAATAACAATACAGATAGTACGCTAAACAATAATCTACCTCAAGAGGTAAGTCCTTCTGGTTTAGGATTCATTCCTTATAAAAAGGAACCCTCGATGCGTTTTGATTTTATGTATAATCAAACAAATATCGTTGGGCAACCTGCAGTTTTTCGGGTTCAAATTTTTGGGTTTTCTGGGGAAAATATAACTCAAGGAGTTTTTACTTGGAATTTTGGTGATGGAGAAACTTTGGTTGTTAATACAAACCAAGAAGTTGATCATATTTATGCTTTCCCTGGGGATTATACTGTTAGTTTAAGCTATAAATACGCCTCTTGGTATCCAAAGCCAATTGCTATTGGTAAAACCACCATTAATATAATTAACTCACCATTAATTTTAAAGGATCTATCTTTAAATCCTTTCCCTGCTATTAGCATTTCAAATACTAAAGATTCAGAATATGATATTAGTAATTATATAATTCAAACAGATTCTCAAAATATAAAAATACCTGAAGGCACTTATATTGGAGCCAAAGATGAAATTTTTATTAAACTTCCTATGGGTTCTTATTCTAAAGATAATATAAAAATACTATCTCCATCAGGATATACTACTGCTAGTTTTGTAAATAAAACAAATATTAATTCTAACTCAAAATCAATATCCTCAGTTTATAAATCTAGTCCTAGTATTTCCTCTGATTTAAATAACCAACTTGATTCATTTATCCCAAATAATGAAACCATTTTAAATTTAGATGAAAAACCTAGCACTAATAAAAATCAAAATATTTACAAATATATTGGGTTTTCTATTGTTATCCTAATCTCTGTTTTTTCAGTGTTATTTATAAGATTAAATAATAAAAACCTTGAAATAGAGTCTGATGAATATCTTCTACAAGATGAATAAAAATATGTTATAATAAAACATCTTATGGAAATAAACGAAACAAAGCATATAATTATTGTTGGTGGTGGGTTTAGTGGAATCGAGCTAGCTCGTAATTTAAAAAATCAAGTTAAAAATGGATCTTACCATGTGACTCTTATAACAAGCCATGGTTATTTTGAATATTACCCAGGGGTGTACAGAATAATGATTGGAGAATCCCCAATTCAAACCAAAATCCATTTAACAGACATTTTACCTGAATGTATAAAAATAGTAGAAGATAAAATAGTTAATGTTGATCCAGTTAATAAAAAAATTATTGGTAAAGATGGAGATCAGTATAACTATGATATGCTTGTTTTAGCATTGGGGTCAGTCCCAAATTATTTTAATATCCAAGGCTTAGAATCCGGAGTTTTTGATTTTAGAACAACCGGAGATGCAGTTGTGCTTCGTAATCATTTACATACTTTACTTTTAGAAGCTAAAAATAATGGCATTAAAGATGAAAAAGTTTTAATGCATAACTTACACATAATCATTGGCGGGGCTGGTCCAATTGGAGTTGAATTATCTGGAGCTCTTTCTTCTTATATGAGGAAAATGGCTAACAAAAATAAAGTTCATCCAAGTAAAGTCACAATTGATCTTGTTGATAGCGGTCCAAGGATTCTACCTCGAGTTCCAGAAAAAGCTTCAGAGATAGTTACAAAATATTTAAGAGAAAATGGTGTAAATTTATTTTCCAACAGACCTATTCAAAAAATTGAAAATGAAACTGTTTTTTTAGAAGATGTTACATTACAAGCCAAGACAATAATTTGGGCTGGGGGAGTCACTCCAAATCCATTATATCAAACAATCCCTAGTGTTGAATTAAACAAAGGGCGAGTTGTTGTAAATGAATACATGCAAGCAAACAACCTACAAGATATTTATGTCATAGGGGATGGGGCAAATACTCAAAATTCTGGCTTAGCTCAAACCGCCATCCATGATGGGCAATATCTATCCAAATTATTTGTAGCAATGTCAAAAAAATCTAAATTACCTAAATATAAAGAAGCTAATACAGGGTATGTTATACCAATTGGTTCTAATTGGGCTTTGATGGTCTGGGGGAACTTTATTTATTCAGGATTTTTAGCTGGGGTACTTAGGTATTTTATTGATATGGAATATTTTCTAAAAAGGCTTACTTTTATTAAGTTTTTAAGCCTATATTTTAAAGCTTTCAAATATAGAAGAAATCGTTATATTGAGCTTTAATTCCTATTGACAATCCATTGTATATTATGATATAATGTAGCTATGAAAAATTATATGATTAAATTTTCGATTTTAACTATTTTTGTCTTCGTAATGTTTTTCGGGGCAATACCTAAAGCGGATGCTGCTATTAATTTAAGCTTTGGTTTTGGGTCAAGTAATTATAGTTCATATGGTTATAATTCGTATAACCCGTATAATAATTACAGTAATTCTTATTATGGTAATACTGGGTATAATAATAGATATAATAATTATTATAATACTCCAATAAATTGTTTTACTTCTGGGTATCCATGTGGTGGAACATATTATTATCCTAATAATGGTATGAATTATTATAATTCATATAACCCGTATACTGGTTATTATTCAAACAATTTAATGTCCAATACTTATAATGGTGGTGGATATTATAATGAATATAATCCTGTACGTACAATCGGAGTGCCTATAAACAATAATATGTGTTCATATTGGGTAACTAATTGTTAAAATAAAAAACTATAAAAACAAAATCCAGATTTATCTGGATTTTGTTTTTATAGTTTGCCTAGATAAAATTTTAAAGTATAAATCCAGTCTTCCTCGGTATCGGTATTTGCTGATTCTTTTTGTTCCAGTAACCAGCGTAAATACCCAGGATCAATTTTACTAACTTCTTCAATTGTTTTGCCATTGTATTTACCAAAACTAAAATTTGTCATTAAAAATGGTTCATATGAAATATTTATCATTCTTTGGATTAATTCGTCTCCCGTATAACCAGTCATTTCACTTAATTTTCGTGAAAGAAATTCAAAGACGGCTTCTAGAATAATAATATCTCCACGGGCATCATGAGCCACAGCATCAACTTCGATTTCATAGTAGTATCTTAAATACTGTAAATTGTATTTAGGTATTAACCCATCTCTATCAACAAATCTTGCAATTTTTAAGGTATCGATATATTGAGTTATTTCAATATTTTCTCTACGCATCATTCCAATATCAAATTTTGCATTATGAGCAATGAAGACATTCTTTTTGTCTTCGTTTAGGGTATTAAATTCATTCCATAAATTACTACCAGAAAAAGGCTCTTTGTTTTCGAGCATTTTGTTTGTGATATGACATACCGCCATAGATTCGATAGACATAGGCACTGGGGGTTTAAAAAGCCCCTCGATTATTTCATTATCGCCTGCTTTTTTCCACGCAATTTGACATAAATAGTCTTTATCTGTATTGCCAGTTGTCTCGGTATCAAAAAAAATCTTTACATAATTCATACTATTTTATAGTATAGCACGGATATCATACTCTCTACTAACCGCCACAAGCCTAGCTTCCGGTTGGGGGATTTCTAGCTTATAAATGGACTATTTGCTATACTACAATATATGACAAATCTACATATATCTATTAAAGAACAACTAAAAGATGCAATGCGGGCCAAAGACACTGTGCGTCTTAATGTTATTCGGGGGCTTATTACAGCCTTTACTAACGAGCTTGTAGCTACTGGTAAGACTCCTCAGGATGTTTTGGATGATGTTAATTGTGGCAAGGTGGTTCTTCGGACTATTAAACAACGTGAAGATGCTATTTCACAATTCCAATCTGCAGGTAGACAAGATTTAGCAGACGAGGACACTCTACAATTAGCAGTTTTACGTGAATTTGCACCAGCTATGGCAAGTATTGAAGAAGTTAAAAAAGTTTCTATTTTACTTAAAGAACAAATGGGTATCACAGACAAATCAAAAATGGGAATGCTTATTGGTGCTGTTAAAAAAGAATTAGGAGACAAAGGCGATGGTACTGTTATTAAAAATGTCGTTGAAGATTTATTTAATTAATTATTATGGTATTAAAATTAATTTATCATTGGTTTACTATACTTTTAGCTGTTGGAGCATTAGCGCATTTTGTTAGTGGTGCAAGTATTGATACTGCTATTACAGCTGGGTTAGTTGCTATATTTTTAACAATAATTCATGTTTTAATAAAACCAATTTGTGTAGCTTTTCATATACCTGTTAATCTAATTTCATTAACTATTATTGCTTTGATTTTGAATATTTTTAGTTTGTGGTTCTTAGGGAGTTTAATTGATGGGTTTGTAATATCTAATATTACTGCTGCTATTTTGGGATCAGTTATTTTATCTGTATTGGCTTGGTTTAACAATAGAATGGTTAGTTAAAATGGATGATATAAACAAAAAAGAAATAGTTGTGATTTACCACGGGAATTGTCTTGATGGTTTTACTTCATCTTATATTGCTTGGAAAAAGTTTGGGGATAATGCAACTTATTTTGGAGCTACTGATAGACAAAATCCACCACCAGATTTAGAAGGTAAAGAAGTCTATATTATTGATTATTCCTACCCATTAGATGTAATGCTGTCTTTACAAGAAAAAGCAAAAAAATTAGTGGTTATTGATCATCATGTTTCTGCTGAAAATGATGTAAAATCATTAGATAATTATGTTTTTGATAATAATCATAGCGGGGCTTATTTAGCTATGAAATATTTTTTCCCAGAAATGGAAAACAAATTAGTTGATTATGTCGAAGATAGTGATTTGTATAAATTTTTACTTTCTAATTCAAAGATAATTTTACGATATATAAGTTCTGTTGATTTTCTTTTTGAAGAGTTTGTTAATTTAGAGGCAGATTTAAACAAAGTTTCTGGAATAGAAAAAATAATTGATTATGGTAATTTGTTATTAAAAGTCCATACAGATACTGTAAAATATTATGCAGAAAGAGCTGAAAAAGTAATATTTGAAGGTTATGAAATTTATATATCAAATGCTAGTGAGAGAGTTGCTAGTGATTTAGGTCATATTCTTGCCGAAAAAACAGATTCCTTTAGTTTGATTTATTATTATTCTGAAGGATTATGGAAATGTTCTTTGCGTTCAGCTGGTAAGGTTGATGTTTCTTTGATTGCTCAAAAATATGGTGGCGGAGGGCATCACAATGCAAGTGGTTTTGCGGTAGCATCAAACGATCATCCTTTACCTTTTGTTACAAAAATTAATGGAATTAACTAATAAACAATATGGCCTTAACTGATGAATTAAAATTTAGTGCAAAAGCCGGTAATGGTGGGGACGGGGTTGTTAGATGGCGCCATGAAAAATTTATCAGTCATGGTGGTCCTAATGGTGGTGATGGTGGTTGGGGCGGTAATGTTTATATTGTTGCATCTCGGGACACTAATTTACTTGGAACATATAAAAAATCTCAGAAAAAATTTATAGCTGGTAATGGGGCTAATGGCCAAGGCCAAAGTAAACACGGAGCAAATGGTAAAGATGTAGAAATTGCTCTTCCTATTGGGTCTGTTGTTACAAATTTAAAAACTGGGGAAGTTTTTGAAATCTTAAAAGATGAAGACCAGTTTATGATATTAGCTGGGGGTAAGGGTGGCTATGGTAATGAACACTTTAAAAGCTCTTTAAATGTTGCTCCTCTTGAAGCTACTGCCGGTAAGGATGGTGAAGAATCTGATTTTTATGTTGAGCTTAAAATGATAGCCGATATTGGGCTGGTTGGTTACCCTAATGCTGGTAAATCAAGTCTTTTAAATATTTTAACTAATGCTAAGTCAAAAGTAGGTAATTATGATTTTACAACACTTGATCCACATTTGGGTGTATACCATGGTTTTATTTTGGCGGATATTCCGGGAATTATCGAAGGAGCAAATACTGGACGTGGTCTTGGTTTTAAATTTTTAAAACATATCTCTAGAACCAAAGCCATTGTACATTTAATCTCTGTTGAGAATTCTGATGTTGTAGAAAGTTATAAAACTATTCGAAATGAATTATTCAGCTATGGTGAAGGCTTGGAAAATAAAAATGAAATAATTGTTTTATCTAAATCAGACATGATAGATGAAAAAGATTTATCTAAAAAAATAAAAGATCTTGAAAAATTCACTAAAAAAAATATATACACAATGTCTTTATATAACGATGATTCTGTAAAAAAGTTTAGTGATGCTTTGATTAAAGAATTAAAAAATAATTAAATTTCTGCTATACTCATTTTATGAATGACACAAAACGACCATACTACGTTACAATGGGTCTGGAAATCCATGCCGAGCTAAAAACAAACACAAAAGCTTTTTGCGGGTG
The DNA here is from genome assembly GCA_964401705.1 of uncultured Candidatus Saccharibacteria bacterium. Taxonomy (GTDB): domain Bacteria; phylum Patescibacteriota; class Minisyncoccia; order Phycocordibacterales; family UBA9973; genus 2-01-FULL-33-17. The sequence goes on along the minus strand of CAYNZJ010000001.1, from coordinate 99,063 downwards.
TAAAAATATTTCAAGCAATTTAAATGAATCCTCTTTAGAGGAAAAACCCAATACAAATATTTGTGCTATTTGTAGTGCTCAGCCTGGGGCTTTGCCTAGTCTTAATAAATCTGCCGTTGACCATATGGTGCGTATTGGTCTTGCTATTGGGGCTGATATTGCTGACTTTACAGAATTTGATCGCAAAAATTATTTTTATCCTGATATTCCAAAAGCTTATCAAATATCACAATACAAATTCCCAATAGTTTCTGGTGGTAAATTAGCTGGAGTTGACATTACACGGATTCATTTAGAAGAAGATACCGCAACGTCAATGCATGACAAAGGTAATCATTCTTTAATTAACTACAATCGGGCTGGGGTACCACTAATGGAATTAGTAACCGAACCTGTGATTAAAGATACTGAACAAATTGTAATTTTTGCAAAAGAATTACAGCTTCTGCTTCGTTATTTAGGAGCCAGTGATGCTAATATGGAAATGGGGCAAATGCGAGTCGAGGTTAATGTATCGGTTTCGCCGGATCCTGGTAAGCCAAATAAAAAATATGTAGAAGTTAAAAACATTAATTCTTTTCAATCAGCTAAAAAGGCTGCCGAATATGAAATAAAAAGAATGACCGATTTGTGGGAAAATGGTAGGCAAGATGAAATCATTAAAGAAACTCGTGGTTGGGATGAAAACAAACAAATGACAGTATCTCAACGTAGCAAAGAAAACGCTGAAGACTATCGATATTTCCCTGAACCAGATTTACCTAAACTTTATTTACATTCAATGTATGATTTGGATGATGTAAAAAATAATTTACCAGAATTACCATGGAATAAAAGAGAAAGATTTATTAAAGATTTTGGGATTAAAGATAGTGATGTTGAAGTTTTTGTAAACGATATAGTAATGGCAGATTATTTTGAAGCCATAACTAAACAAGTTGATGACAATAGTCTTGCACAAACAATTGCTAACTATATTACGTCCGACTTGGCGGGTATTATGAAGGCCGACAAGGATGCATTACTCCCAACTCCTAATGATTTTGGAGAATTAATGAAGATGGCTAAAGATGGCGAATTATCTAGTCGCGGGGTTAAAGATATTTTAGCTGTAATGGTAAAGACTCCAACTAATCCTCGGGATTATGCAATAGAACATGATTTGATTCAAAAGAATGATCCAGACTTTTTAAAAAATCTAGCTCAAAAATTGATTAATGAAAATCCAGAAGTTGTCGCGTCTTATAAATCCGGTAAAGAAAACGCTATAATGTCACTAGTTGGTAAAATAATGAAAGAGTCTAACGGTAGCGCAAATCCTCAGATAGCAAAAGAAGTATTAGTAGAGTTACTCAAATAGTCGTTAAATTATTAATTTAATCTAAATTTATTTATGGGAAAAGGTGATAATAGACAAAGAAAAGAAGTAAAAAAACCAAAAAAGGTAGTTAAAAAATAACTATGGAAATAAAACCTGGGCAATTATATAAACATTATAAAGGTGATACTTATAAAATTATTACCCTTGCTAGACATAGCGAGAATGGGGAACCTTTAATTGTTTATGAAAGACAAACCGATATTGCCCACACTGGTTGGCGGATTTATGCACGTCCAGAAGCTATGTTTTTTGACCATATAGAAATAGATAGTTATTCTGGTCCTCGGTTTGAATATCTAGGGGAATAAATGATATAATAGTCCCATATGGAAAATAAGAAAATAAGGGTTGCGATAAATGGTTTTGGGCGGATTGGGCGTGCATTTGCAAAAATAGCATGGGACCGGCCAGAGATTGAAATAGTTGCGGTTAATGATTTGGGTGATGTTGCTAATATGGCGTATTTATTAAAATACGATACTGTTTACCGTACTTGGAATCATGATGTATCTGGGACAGCATCTACTGACGGAATTATTCCGGGGGAAATTATTATTGATGGTAAAAAAATTGCAGTCTATGCTAAAAAAGATCCAATGGAATTACCATGGGGGCAATTAGGAATTGATGTTGTGGTAGAATCAACTGGTCTTTTTACTGCATATGATAAAGCCAATATTCATATCAAAGCCGGTGCTAAAAAAGTTGTAATTTCTGCTCCTGCTAAAGCTGGGGAAGATACTACAATACTAGGCGAAACTATTTTAATGAGCGTTAATGAAAATAAATTTGGCACATGTGATGTTACTAGTAATGCATCTTGTACTACAAATGCCGCAAGTCCTGTAATTGGAATTTTAAATTCTACTATTGGTATTGAAAAGGCAATTTTATCTACTACTCATGGATACACTGCATCCCAAGGCATAGTTGATGGTCCAAATAAAAAAGATTTCCGTGAGGGTCGCGCTGCTGCGCAAAATATTGTGCCATCTTCAACCGGGGCAGCAATTGCTGTTACTAAAGCTTATCCGGAATTAACTGATTTATTTGATGGTATATCACTGCGTGTGCCAGTACCAGCGGGGTCAATTGCGGACATTACTTTTATTGCCAAGCGTCCAACAACAGTAGAAGAGGTAAATAAAATCCTTACCGATGCTGCATCTTCACCAGTATGGTCAAATGTTTTTGCAGTTACAACACAGCCGTTAGTATCTAGCGATATCTTGGGTAACTCTCATGCATCAATTGCTGACCTTGAAATGACTCGCGTTGTTGGTGGTAATTTGGTAAAAGTCCTTGCATGGTATGACAACGAAATGGGGTATACAAATACATTAGTTGATCATGTGATTAAAACAGGGCAGAGTATTAAATAGCTATGGAAGAATTTAAACCAAATCTCGAAAATAATATTGAAAAATTTAAAAAAGCAGAAGTAAATCTTTTTATTAAAGGAGCTCTTTCAGAATTTCAAGGATTTGGTAACTATATAGCTACCTATGGGGAAAAAGAATTATTGGAAAATAATAAAGAAGAACTCCAGGTTATATTAGACGATATAGGAACGTGGGACAAAATTGTTGGAAATGAAGGCAACGTATCGACTGGTTTTATTAAACAAAAGTCAAATAAATTATATTTTGGTGAGAATTATCCACAATTTACAAAATTTCCTCAAGAATATAGAAACTATAGACAGACAGCTTATTCTATTATTGATTACAATGATCCAAATATAGGCAATGCTGGTAAAATATTTTCAGCACTCAAACCTTTTAAAGAATATAACAAAAAAGAAATTGGTAAAGATAAGACAGAAGTTATTTATGATAATTCTGAAATTGAAATTCCTATTGCACTAAAAGAATCTTTATTGGAAGTGTTTAATTCGTCAGATAATGATAAAAAACTTATTATTAACGCAATTGTTGAACCCGGCGAAGAATTATTGGGTGATAATGCTGTAAATCATCCTATTGTTAAAAAAGTGTTATTTTTTTTAGACACTCTTACTAAAGAACAGCGTAAAAATTTTAGTTTATTCTTTGGAGATCCTCAGCAATGGAACATTTATAATGATTCAAAAGTCATAATTTTATTTAAAGGTTTTGGTGAATCTTCCGAAAGGCAAAAAAAGCATGAAGAATATTATATTAGTAAAGGTGCTGTAATTAAAAATTGGGAAGATTTTACTAAATAATTTGGTATGAATGTGACATGGGGATATAATAAATTTGGATATACAAATACATTAGTTGATCATGTAATAAAAACAGGGCAGACAATAAAATAAAAAAGCTAGTCTTTTCGACTAGCAATTTGCCCATGAACCTACGTCACCAAGTTTCCCTAGAAGCTTCATTGAATCGATCCAAGTTAGGAAACAAGAGCATATCTCTAAAGTAGCAGGCGACACCTAGAGCGTTCCGGTATTTTTTGTTCTTAAGAAAGAACAATATCTTCATTAGAAATAATAATATCACATATTTTGTTTTAAGTAAATAATGTATTATTTAGTTGACTTTTTTAATTTTAAATGCTATAATTTTTCTATATGAAAGATTTTAATAAAGGAGGAAGAAGTTTTGGTGGTGGAAATGACCGACCAAGAAATAGTTTTGGAGGTGGGGATCGAGGAGGAAGAAGTTTTGGTGGAGATCGTGGAGGTAACCGCGGTGGTGGAAGAGATTTCGATCGACCAAACTCTCAAATGCACAGTGCAATTTGTAGTGAATGTAGTAGTAAATGTGAAGTTCCGTTTCGTCCAACAGGAGACAAACCAGTATTTTGTAATAACTGTTTTGCAACTAAAAGAGACGGTGATACAAGATCTTTTGATAAACCTCGTCACGAGGATCGTGGTGACCGATCTCGTGGGTTTGACCAAAAGCCAGCATTTTCTAAACCAGCAGGTGACGACAAAAGAATCGATGAATTAAAAAGACAAGTTGATATGATAAATACTAAACTTGATTCATTAATTAAAATGGTAACAAATGTTCCATTTCCAACAGCGGTTCCAGTTAAATCAGAATCTTTAAAATCAATGGTAGAGAAAACTCAAGCTCCAGCTACTACAAAACCAAAAGCTAAGACGGTAGAAAAACCTTTAGCTAAAAAATCTGCTAAACCAACAGTAAAACCAGTAGCTAAAACAATAGTTAAAAAAGCTCCAGTTAAAACTCCAGCTAAACCTGTTAAAAAGGTTGTTGCTAAAAAGAAAAAATAATCTATTTTTTAAGAAAAACCCATATTACATGGGTTTTTCTTTTTGTGATATAATCTAATTATGAAAATAAATTTAGCTACAGACCATGCAGGGTACGTTATGAAAGAGTTTATTAAAAATGAGCTCATTAATCTTGATTATGAAATAGTTGACCATGGTGCAAATTATTTAGATGATACTGATGATTATCCAGACTTTATTAAATTATGTTCCGAATCTGTGTCTAGGGATGTTGATAGTTTTGGAATAATCTTTGGAGGATCAGGCCAAGGTGAAGCCATGTGTGCTAACCGCACAGTGGGTATTCGTGCTGGGGTTTATTATAGTGGTGATACTGAAATCATTAAGCTTCTTCGTCAGCATAATAATGCAAATGTTTTATCACTTGGGGCAAGGTTTATTACAAACCAGCAAGCATTAGATTGTGTAAAACTTTTTATTGAAACTCAATTTTCAAAAGACGAACGTCATATTAGAAGAATTACCAAGCTAGACGCTAGTTGCTAGTGGCTAGATGCTAACCAATATGGAAATAATTCCCGCAATAATGCCACGATCATATTTTGATTTAGAAGATAAAATAAATCAGGTGGTTACTAGTGTGCCTATTGTTCAACTTGATTTAATGGATGGTAAATTTACAACTGGTAAAACTTGGCCGTTTGATAATTTGTACCAAGACAGTTGGTTAGATATTTTGCAAGAAAATACTGGCATGCCAAATTGGGAAAATATTGATTATGAAATTGATTTAATGATTAATGATATTCCTATTCATTTTAATGACCTTGTTAAAATTGGGCCTAAAAGAATAATTTTTCATTTTCCTACAGGACAAAATAAAATAGATGAGCTTAAAGATTTTATAAAAAATCTAGATCCTTATTTTAAATACGAAATCGAACTAGGTGTTGCATACGAGCATGATACAAACCCACAAGATATAATGGATTTAAAAGATGAGGTTAAATTTGTGCAGTGTATGGGTATCGAGCATGTTGGTGTTCAAGGTGCCCAGTTTGACCAAACCATATTTGATAGAATTAATTTTGTAAAAGAAAATTTACCAAACCATATAATTAGCGTTGACGGTGGAGTTAATATTGATACAATCAAATCATTGCGTGATGCTGGGGTAACTCGTTTTGTTTGTGGTAGTGCTATCTTTAAATCCAAAACCCCATCGTTTGCAATTAATGATTTATTTTTTGAAATAAATAATGATTAGTATTTATAATTTATGTTATAATAAATTATATGTTTTTAGAAAATGCTGAATTAAAAAACCTAGAACAAAAAGCCAATGATATTCGGCAAAGCATTATTACAATGTTACTCGAGGCTAAGTCTGGCCACACTGCAGGACCACTGGGTATGGCAGATATTTTTGCGCTACTTTATTTTAAAGTTTTAAATCATAATCCTAAAAAACCAGATTGGGAACAAAGAGACCGTCTTGTCTTATCTAATGGTCATATTTGTCCAGTACTTTACGCTAGTATGGCACATAGTGGGTATTTCCCAGTCGAAGAATTAATGACACTGCGTAAATTTGGGAGCCGTCTTCAAGGTCATCCACATCGCGAATATTTACCAATGCTGGAAAATAGTTCTGGTCCACTTGGATCTGGACTTTCCCAGGCCGTTGGTATGGCATTGGCTGATAAAATGTCTGACTCAGTTCATACTAACCGGTTTATATATTGTTTAATGAGTGATGGGGAACATAATGAAGGCAACACTTGGGAAGCTATAATGCTTGGAGCAAAATATAAACTTAATAATTTAATTGCTATTGTTGATCGTAACAATATTCAAATCGATGGTAATACCGAAGACATAATGCCACTGGATGATCTTGCTGAAAAATGGAAATCATTTAATTGGCATATAGAAGAAGTCGATGGTCATAATTTTGAATCAGTATTTAATGCTATTAATAAAGCCAAAGCTGTCCCTGAAAAGCCATCAGTTATTATTGCACGTACAATCCCAGGGCGTGGGGTTGCTGAATTTGAACGTGATTACAAATGGCATGGTAAACCACCAAATAAAGAAGAAGCTGAAATGGCCTTACGTGAACTCCGCACATTAGGTGGTAAAATAATTAGTGAACATCAATAATTTTTAAATAACATGCTAAATCCAAATTTAAATTTAAATGATAAAATGTTCGACAATGATGTGGAACAACTACCAATTCGTAAAGGATTTGGTGAGGGTTTGCTTTTAGCTGGAGAGAAAAATAAAAACATCGTTGGAATTTGTGCTGATTTGACCGAATCCACTCAAATGCATTTGTTTCGCGACAAATTTCCAAATCGTTTTATCGAAGTCGGTGTTGCTGAACAAAATTTAGTTACTGTTGCCAGTGGGATGTCGGCTATGGGTAAGATTCCTTTTGTGTCTTCTTATGCAATGTTTAGCCCAGGTCGTAATTGGGAGCAAATCCGCACAACTATTTCATATAATGATCGTAAAGTTGTAATTGTCGGCTCTCATGCTGGAATATCTGTTGGACCTGACGGTGGTACGCACCAAGCCATTGAAGATATTGCTTTAATGCGTATTATCCCAAATATGTGTGTAATTTCTCCTGTAGATAGTATTCAAGCTAGTTTAGCAACTATTGCTTGTTCTAAAACAAAAAATCCAACTTACTTAAGGCTTGCTCGAGAAAAAACACCAATAATCACAACTAACAAAACCCCTTTTGAAATAGGGAAATCATATGTTTATTGGACACCTAGTAAACCAGCCAAAGTCGGTATAATTGCAACAGGGGCATTGGTACACAAAACCTTGTCCGTAGCCCAAGAATTAGAAAAAGAAAAAATATTTGTATCAGTGTTAGCATTGCCTACAATTAAACCACTAGATGAAATTGGAGTTTTAGAATTTGTACAAAATGGTGGTAAAAAATTATCCGGCATTGTAACTGTCGAAGAACATCAAATCGCCGGCGGTATGGGTAGTGCAATTGCTGAATTTTTAGCACAAAATCATCCAATAAAAATTAAATTTATCGGAGTGAAGGATAAATTTGGTCAATCTGGTACACCCGATGAATTAATCGAACATTATGGCATGGGCACCAAAGATATAATTAGTGCTGTAAAAAGTTTACTTTAAAATACATAAAAATTTTTTGATAAAAATCCCCGTTTGGGGATTTTTATTTTATATTTCTGTAAGTTTGTAATTCTCTGGGGCTTTGGTCAGGTATTCTTCAATTTTTTCTTTTGATAGTAAACCTTCACGAGCACCGATATATTGTACAACATTCATACTATTTATTGGGCCATACGGTAACGCTTCTTCAAAGCTTTTACCCAGTGCTATCATAGCAGTTACTGTAGATGATGTTGCATCCCCAGCTCCAGTTCGCTCTACTGGTGGGGCAATATCCGGATACATTGGTAAACTATAGAATTTATTTATACTGCTATTGTATGCGTATAATCCTTTGGGACCATCAGTAACTACGATGTATTTGGGACCTAAATCACGAATACCAGTTAATAATTCTTTAATATCATCAGTTTTATTTTTTAAAATAGTTTGAGCTTCTTCTTTATTACAAAAAAATAATTCGGTTCTATGATAAATATCTTTTAATTCTTCTGTTCCAACTTTCATTTGAAATGTTCCCGGTTGAAAAGCTAATTTTGTATTTGGTCGATCATTTAACCATTTAACTATTTCATGATGAAAAGGTAATGCATGTTCGCCAATAGATGAAAAATAAACCCAACCAATAGTTGTATCTTCTTTGGGTAATTCATAATTAAACGGCGCATGTTTGATTAAGATTGTTCTTTCTGGTCCGTATTTTAATACATAATGATAATTTGTAGGGTAACGATTATCTTTGTAAACAAAATCAGTTATAACCTTTTCTTGTTGCAAAGTTTCTCTTGCTTCTTCTCCAAATCTATCATCTCCAGTAGCAGTTACAACTCCAGTAGTTAAACCTAATCGGCTAGCCGATACTGTAGCATTAATACTGTTCCCAACAGCTCGAATCTCTGTAACACTTTCATATGGGACTTTTTGTCCAAATTTAACACATAGTTCGCAACTCGTATTATTAATATTACAATGCACTGCTGCATCTTTAAGGTCAATAAAAGCATCGGTTACCATGTCTCCAATACCTAAAAATTGTATATTACTCATATGGCTATTATAGCACGAGCTTTTTATATGTTATAATACCCTTATGATTAAGAAATTACGTGAATATATAAAAGATGCTCAAGATAAATCTGTAGCTATTGGGCATTTTAATATTTCAAATTTAGAAGGCCTGCACGGTATTTACAATGGGGCTAAAAAATTATCAGATGAAGTAGGGGAATTAGTGCCAGTAATTATTGGCGTTAGTGAAGGTGAGGAAAAATTCGCTGGACTTGCTGAAGTTACCGCACTTGTTAAAACCATTCGCGAACGCGATAATTACCCAATATTTTTAAATGCGGACCACCATAGTAGTTTTGAATCTGTCAAAGCTTGCATTGATATTGGTTTTGATATGGTTATAATTGATGCTGCAAAATTACCCCATGCTGAAAATATTGCTTTAACTAAACAATGTGTTGATTATGCGCATGAAGTTATTAAAAATACTGGCCGAGATATTTTAGTCGAAGCTGAGCTTGGGTTTATTGGTTCTGGGTCTGATATCAAAGAATCAATCCCCGAAGGTGCTGGTATTTTAACTACACCTAGTGATGCAAAAGATTTTGTTGATGCAACTGGTATTGATTTATTTGCTCCATCAGTTGGTTCTATTCATGGGCTTATAAAATCTGGTAAACCGCACATTGATGCTGATTTGGTTAAAAAGATTGCCGAAATTACACAAGTCCCATTAGTACTGCACGGTGGGTCAGGTTTGCGCGATGAAGACTTTACCAATGCTATCAAATCTGGAATTTGTATTGTCCACATAAATTCTGAGCTAAGGTTGGCTTATCGTGATGCGGTTGATAAAGCAATTGATGCAAACCCTAATGAAATCACCCCTGCCAAACTATTAACTCCGGCAGTTGAAGCAATAGAAAAAATAGTAGAATCTAGATTAAAATTATTTAATCATATAAATTAAGACTTATAAATTATGATGAAAACCGGGGATTTATCCCCAGTTTTTTGTATTTATTTTGTGAAAAGTGTTAAAATGTATATATTAATCATATTATGTAATCCCCAATGAATAGTAATTCTCAAAAAAATCAAAGACTAATCGTGCTCGTAGTTGTGTTTGTTATAATCTGTTTTGTTTCTATTTTAAGTGTAGATATTCCAGCATTTAGGAATATAAAATCAAATTTATTAGGTGCAAATGTTTTTCAATCTTTATCTGAAGAAGGTGATTTGGATTTAGGCAAAAATCCAGAACCAGTTTTGTTTGATGAAAATGGTGAAATCATCCTAGATGAATTTAATTTTAATGAAAACGAAGAATCAGAATTAGAGCCAGAGCCAGAAAATAAAATGGGAATAATTCAAAATATTAAATCTATCTTTCGGGGTGGTAATGAAAAACCAGCAGAAGTTCCTGCAAATTTAAGACCTGAATTTGGCCAAGCTAATTTACCAAATTCTTGTGGTATTTATGATCGTGAAAAATTATATATTTTATTAGGAGAGACTTTTGACCTTAGTAAAAACAATCTAGGTAGAAGTTCTAATATTTGGTCTACAATTGATGGTGAAAATTGGATAGAGGTTGCCAAATCAACAGCAATGGGTGAAAAATGGGAAATAATGCCACTCGTAGTTAACAATACAGCTTATGTTTTTGGTGGTAAATATACTCCAAGTGGAACTCATGATAATAGTGTCTACAATTCAACAGATATGGTCAATTGGACATATCTTAGTGAATTACCTCCAACTTTGCGCGAATATGATCGCTCAATGGTTTATTTCAAAAACAAATTTTGGTTTATTTCAAGTCAAAAATCTGTGGGTATTTGGAGCTCTGTTGATGGAATAACTTGGAACCAAGAAATAAAAACAAACCCATGGGACGGTAACGCTTATGGTAATTTAGGGGGTTCAGATGTAGTAAGTAATGCTAAAAGCGGATACATTAGTAATTCTTTAGGTGCATATGTATTAAATGGGCGAATTTGGTATGTCGTTACAAATAATAAAGACGAATACGGTAGTCAAAAAAAGATCTATTCATCAATTGATGGTGTAAATTGGCGCGATGAAGGTGAATTTAAAATCGATGGTAAAAATGATCAAGTTTTAGATATTGCTTGGAATACAAATCCAATACCTGTAATCTTCCGTGGAGAAGCTTGGGTTATATCATCAAATCGCAAAACAGGAGCTCCGATGGTTATAAAAACCACAAATGGTAAAGATTGGAAGTTGGTTTCAAACAATACTACTAAACTATTGTCTCCAAGATACTATTCCACAATGGTTGCTTTTAATAATAAACTTTGGACACTTGGGGGGTTTGATAATGGGCGTATCCTTAGTTATGATGTCTGGTCATCTATTAATGGAGTAAGTTGGGATAAGATGAAACAATATGGTGTAAAATACCCTGGTCCTGCGGAAAGGCAATTAGCCGGCGGTGTTGTCTTAACTTATAAATATTCTAAAAAAGGTGGTGATTTAAATGTGACTGCATATAATCCAATAAAAGTTTCATTTTCATCAGATGTTCTTGTAGATGAAAATATTGGAACTTGGGTTCTAAAGTATGATGATCCAGGAAATGTTGTTTTTGATGGTAATATTGTTATTACTGGTATTAAATTAGTTGGGACTGAATTAGCTAATGGTAATTCTTCTTTAAGATATATGATTAATTACAAAGTCTATGATGAAAAAAATAACGTACTCGGTTCAACTAAATCATTCAAAGGACCATTTTATGATGTTGATAAAAACCCAATTCCCCAAACAATTAAACTTTCCAAACCAATAACTCTTTCTCCTGGTCAATCAATGCGAATAAGTGTAAATGCTGATTTTGGTTTAAGTCCGTCATTTAAAAACATAACAACATTTTTAGTTCCTGATTTTGATTTTGCAAATGAGGATTCAAAAGCTTGTATTGTTTATTCCGTCCATAAAGAATCAGGTCAAAACAAAATTCCAGGTAAAACATTAATTAAACCATAATACAAAAACCGCACAAATGTGCGGTTTTTGTATTTATAAGATTAATTGCTATAATAAACATATGATAGAAAAATTAGTGAACGAAATTAAAATTTTCTTTAAGGGTGATGTTGATATAACAGATGAAACTTTGGAAAAATATTCACATGATGCCAGTATTTTTGTCATTCGTCCACAAATAGTTGTTTATCCTAAAGACTCTCTAGATATTCAAAATTTGGTTCGTTTTATAAATAAAAACAAAGATACATATCCTAATTTATCTATTACTCCACGTTCAGCTGGTACTTGTATGTCCGGAGGAGCAATTGGCGAATCCATTGTTATGGATTTTACTCGATACATGAATATGGTTGAGTCAGTAGTAAAGGTTGATCATTTTTCAATCAAGCCAATGTTTAACCAATCATATCCTGTAACAATTTCAGGTAAAGCCACCGTACTACCAGGGTGTTTTTATCGTGATTTCGAACAAGAAACACTAAAACTTGGTTTAATTTTACCTTGCTATACAGCATCTAAAAGCATTAATGCTATGGGTGGAATGGTTGGTAATAATTCCGCCGGTGAAAAAAGTTTATCTTATGGTAAAACCGAAGATTACATCAAAGAGCTTAATGTTGTATTTGCTGATGGTTATGAATATACGGTAAAACCACTAACTAAAAATGAATTATACGTCAAAATTGGACAAAATGATTTTGAAGGTGATATTTATAAAAATATTTTCCAAATAATTCAAAACAACAAAAGAGAAATAACAAAAGCAAAACCAAATGTTAGTAAAAATTCTGCAGGGTATTATCTTTGGAATGTTTGGGATGAAGAAAAAGAAATCTTTGATTTAACTAAATTAATCGTTGGGTCCCAGGGTACTTTGGGTATCGTCACTAAAATAACTCTTCATTTAGTTGAAGTCAAAAAACATACCAAACTCGTTGTTGTCTTTATGAAAGATCTAAAGAATCTGGGTTCTTTGGTTGATTTTATTTTACCTTTTAAACCTGAAAGCATAGAATCCTATGACCAAGATACTATGAAATTAGCAATAAAGTTTTTCCCAGATTTTCTTAAAAATAAAGGCCTTTTGGGGATGATTAAATTCATGGCAAGCTTTCTGCCAGAAGCCTTGATGATGTTACTGGGCGGAATTCCAAAACTAGTTTTACTTATTGAATTCTCTGGCGATAATGAATTAGTGGTGAACAACAATGCTGTTGGTCTTTTGGAAAAAATAAAATTATTTAATTATAAATCTCGGATCATAAAAACCGAAAGAGAAGCTTCAAAATATTGGGATATTCGTCGCGAGAGCTTTGCTCTTCTTCGTAAACATATTAAGAACAAACATACAGCACCATTTATTGATGATGTTATTGTTCCGCCAAATTCATTACCCGAATTTTTACCCGAGCTTACTAGTTTATTAAATAATTATAAAATAACTTATACCATAGCGGGCCATGCTGGTAATGGTAATTTCCATATTATCCCACTTATGGATTTTAGTGACCCCAAAACCGCACAAATAATTATTGAAGTTTCAGAAAAAGTTTATGACCTTGTATTAAAATATAATGGTTCAATAACCGCCGAACATAATGATGGTATCATCCGAACCCCATTTTTATTACAACAATTTGGCCCGTATGTTTATGATTTATTTAAACAAACAAAAGATACTTTTGATAAAAACAATATACTAAACCCAGGTAAAAAAGTCGGGGGAACTATGGAATATCTTAAAAACCATATTATCAAAGAATCTCATTCTAATTCCCATAAAATTTAAAAATAAAAATAAATAATAATAAAAAAATTCCTACCAAAACAGATAAAACAAGGACCCCCATCTGTACCCCCCCCACCACAAATCCAACTTGTACTTTACTTGGAGGTCGGACCTCCAAGTAGTATAATAATTATATGAGAAAGCATAGTTTTGAAATAGGGCAATACTATCATATCTATAATCGTGGGTCAGATAAACGCGATATAATTTTAGATAAAGAAGATCTAAATCGTTTTGTGCAAAGTCTTATAGAATTTAACACAGAAAAACCAATTGGTAGTATTTATGAAAATTCTTTTAGAAAAGATTCACTTGGAGGTCCGACCTCCAAGTTGGTAGATATCGTTGCGTATTGTATTAATCCGAATCATTTTCATTTAATCTTAACTCCCTTAATAGACAAGGGTATTGAAAAATTTATGCAAAGATTTGGTGGGTACACAATGTATTTTAATGAAAAATATAATAGGAATGGTGTCTTATTTCAAGGTAAATTTAAATCTAAATATATACCAGACGATAGATATTTATTACATTTATCTGTTTATGTTAACTATAATAACTTAGATTCACTTGGAGGTCCGACCTCCAAGTTGAGTAAATCAAGTCTTGATGAGTATTTAAACAAAACCAATGAATCTATTTGTGATACCAGTATAGTTTTAGGGCAATATACGAATGTTGGAGAATATAAGAAATATGCTGACATTACTTGGAAAGATATTTGTAAAAGGAAAGAAGATTTAGATCCAAAGTAACTTACTTGGAGGTCGGACCTCCAAGTTGATATAATTAGGGGAGTTTTCCACAATTAAATTTGCCAAACTAAATATAGTCGAGGTATAATCCACTCATATGAATAGACCATTCTTATGGCAAACTAATAATTATTTAACTTTATATAAAAAGCCACTAATTTATTTAGTGGTTTTTTGTTTTTTTATAAGCCCATTATCAGTAGTTTTTGCAGAAGAACAAACTTCCCAAACAATTCAGGAAAATGTAGTTTTAGATAATTTAAATTCAGATATTATAGATGAAACTACTTTAGAAGTAAAAGATGTCTCTCAAGATAAATTGTCCACAGATCCTGTAGTTCCAGAAAATCTTGATCAAGTTGTTCCATTAGAAGAAGACCCTGATATTAATCTTAATAATGATGAAAATAAAGAGATAACCCCAGAAGCTGAACAATCTCTATCTTCTAATGGTGTTGGTGGTAAAACGGAATATCCAACAGGTAAACTTGATGGTCTTTATGGATCAAAACCAAAAACAGATTTAATAACAGGAGCTATGAATTATAGTTATCCTATAACTATACCTCAAGGAAGACTAGGTATGACTCCAGAAATTAATATTAATTATAATTCACAAGAGAACGAAAATGGCGGTGTTTTTGGGTATTCTTGGGGGTTAGATATACCTTATATTGAAAGAGTAAATAAAAATGGTTCTGAAAAAATTTATTCAGAAAAATATTTTACATCTTCAATAGATGGAGAACTAATCGAAATAAGTCCAGGTGTATATAGACCAAGAGTGGATAATGGAGGTTTCCATGAATATTTTTTAACAAATAATTCTTGGGTTTTTAAAGATAAATCTGGTGTAACTTATAAATTTGGAACAAATGCAGATTCAAGACAAGATAATATATCAAATACAAATCAAGTTTATAAATGGATGCTTGATGAAAAACGTGATTTAAATGGGAACTATATAACTTATAAATATTATAAAGATGCTGGAGAAATTTACCCACAAAAAATAAATTACACAGAGCATTCAAATTCCCCTGGGATTTTTGAGGTTGAGTTTTTTAGAGAAATAAGAAGCGATTCATATACATCATATAAAACAGCTTTTAAAGTTACAACAAGTTACCGGATTAATGAAATACAGGCAAAAGTAAATGGTAATTGGGTTAAAAAATATGTAATAACATATACAACAGGTGACAATGGTTTTAGATCTTTAATTAATTCAATAACTTTATCTTCTAAAGATAAAAACGGTGTTATAAAAACACTACCACCTTCAAAATTTACTTATCAAAAAACAACTCCTGGGTGGGATGAAGATAGTGTAAATTGGTCATCACCAGTACTTTTGGGGGATAATCATGAAATGGCTATAGATATTAAAGGGGATTCTTGGGTTGATATAATACAGTCTGTTGATAGATATGGACAAAATCTTAGTACCGGACCTTTTCACTATGATAAAGTACTTTATAACCATACAACAAATAAAGACTGGAAAGGTGATAGTGATTTTAAAATTCCAATAACGTTTTTGAATTTTGAGGTTAGGGGCGGAGCTTATGGTAATGTTTGGGACCAAGGTGTTCGTGTTGCTGATATAAATGGCGATCAATTACCAGATATTGTTCAGTCTGCCAATGGTGGTAGTTATAATAGTCTTGTTCGTGGTGATATTTATCATACATATATTTACGACAAAATAAATGGTTGGGTTAAAGACCTTAATTGGGAGCCTAAAATTCCTTTTACCGGGAGATTTGATATTCATGATTATGGTACGCATTTAGTTGATTTAAATGGAGACACTTTACCAGATATTATTAGGAGTCAAGGTAGTATCACTGGTGAACAATTAAATACTGGTTATGGTTTTACAAATATTACTACAAATTGGAATCCCCCTATTGATGAATTAACTTTTACCACAAATAGAATGGTTGATATTAATGCTGATGGTTTAGCTGATGCAGTATCTAAGCATTGGTATAATCTTACAGAACCTTCATTTGCGTATTTAAACAAGGGTGATACAGGGTGGGTTAATAATACAAATTGGTTATTACCAATAATTCTAGCAAATAATTACTATGATCAAGGGGTTAGATTTTTAGATGTAAATAGTGATAATTTAATTGATATTGTTATTGATCCAGTTAATCAAACAGGAGGTAATCGAGGTACATATTTAAATACTGGTAATGGTTGGGTTTATAAACCTATTTGGGATTTAACAGTTCCAAATAATTCTTTAATGTCAAATCCTGTTGTAATCGCAGATATTAATTCTGATGGTTTTGTTGATTTTTTAAGAACACAAAATAGTACCCCAACTGTAACAATTGCTTATATAAACAAAGGTAATAAAATACCTGATTTGCTTTCAAAGATTGAATATGGGACAGGGGCAGTATCAGAAATATCTTATAAAAAATCTTCTCAGTATAAAGATACCTCGGGGAATTTATTAAATCCAAATTTACCAATAAATTTAAATACTGTTGAAAGTATCATTACAAATGATGGTTTGGGTAACACAACAAAAACCAGTTATGAATATTCTGGTGGGTCATATTATTACAATAATGCTTTTGATCGCAAATTTGCAGGCTTTAGTAAGGTTGTACAAATTAATCCTGATAACACAAAAGAAATAACATATTATCATCAAGCTAATGATACTGATATATCAAATGGTGAGACTAATGATAATTATTCTAAAATTGGTAAAGTTTACAGAATAGATTTACTTGATCCCAATAATAATTTATTAAAACAAAATACTATAAAATGGTTTAATAATAAAATTCAAAATACAAATTCGAACTTTATTTATACAGAACAATTAATCTCACGCACTTTTAACGGAGGAAATTCATATGATACAGCAGAAACATATTTATACGATACTCAAAATGGTAATTTATTAAACAAAATAGAATTTGGTCTGGTTAGTGTTAATAATTATCAAAGTTTTATTGATGTTGATAATGATATTCGTAAAACAGAATATAGTTACACAAATTGTAACTTTGTAGTTTGTAGTGGATTAATTCTTCCTTCAAAAATTATACTTAAAGATTACAATGGTAATCGTATTTCTGAAAAAATCTTTTATTATGATAATTTGCAATTTGGTTATGCCTCTGTTGGTAATAAAACTAGTGAATCTATATGGTCTGGGGGTGTTAATTATCAAACTATAAAAAATACATATAATATTTTTGGGTTGATTACTAGTGTCAAAGATGCTCGTAATAATACAAACAGTATAAATTATGATTATTATTATTTATACCCAAGCAGTGTAACTAATGCTTTGTCTCAAACCACAAGTTATACTTATGATTATAATCATGGAGGTGTTTTAAAATCTATTGACCCTAATGGTTTTGAAAAAGAAACAGAGTTTGATGGTTTTGGAAGGCCTTTGATTGAAAAAAATTCTAGTGATCTTTCTTATACACCTCTTGTTATAAGCACAATTTATTATTATAACGATACTTTTTCACCTGGTCTTCCTTCTTATATTAAAAAAATCAATTATTATAATTCAATATTTACAGGTGAATCTTATATTATTTTAGACGGGTTAGGTAGAGAGATTAGAAAAATAGAAAAAAACGGGTCTGTTTTTATAGCTAGTGATATTGTTTATGATAATATGGGGAGAGAATATAAAAGAACATTACCTTATACTTTAAATAGCAATTTCTCTAGTTATAATGGTCCGAATTTAAATAACAATATAACAACTACAATGAGTTATGATTATTTAAATCGACCATTGTATATCACTAATACTTTAGGAACTACAACTAATATCTATAATTTAAATAAAACAACTGTAGTTGATTCTAAGAATAATAAAAAAGACATTATCTATAATGCTTTCGGGAAGATTACTAGCGTTATTGAATATGATGGGTTAAATAGCCATACTACAAAATATGTTTGGGATACTTTAGGTAATTTAGTAGAGATAAATGATGCTTTGGGGAATGTTAGATCAATAAAATATGATCCATTAGGAAATATTTTAACATTAACTGATTTACATGAGGTGTCAGACACTAATTACGGTATTTATTCATATTCGTATGATGATAATAATAATTTGATCCAAAAAATAACACCAAATGGTAATAATGTAAGATACAATTACGATTCTCTTAATAGAGTAACTGGAGAGATAAATAATGGTATGCCTCAAATAACTTATAGTTATGACGCATGTTCTAATGGTATAGGAAGACTGTGTAGTGTTAGTCGAATTGGATCCAGTATTAAAAATTTTATATATACAAACAGAGGGTTAATTTCTGAAGAATCAACATCTTTAGGTACAAAAAAATGGAGTTTGTTTTATGAATATGATAATCAAGGAAATATTTTAAGTATAAAATACCCAGACCAATTATTAGTAAGGTATACCTATAATGATTTGAGTCAAATTATTAACATTGATCGAAAAAATACTCCAACTAGCCCATGGGTCAGTGTTATAGATAACATCTCCTATAACGTATTAGGACAAAAAGAATCTATTAAATATGCAAATGGTAGAACTCAAAATTATTTTTATGATGATTCCAAACAATATCAATTAATAAGAAATTTATTAAATGCCCCGGTAACGTATGCATACCCTAATTTAATTGATACAAATTATCAATGGGATACAATAGGAAATCTAACTCAAAAAATTGAGAATTTTAACCCACTTAATCCACAAATATTTAATTATAATTATGATGGATTATCCCGTTTAACAAGTGCAACGAAAACAGTAAGTTCACCTTTGTCTGGTTATTCTGAAAATTATTCTTATAATGCCGTTGGTAATATATTAAACAAAACCGGGGTTGGTTCTTATTTATATGATGGTACTGCACCAGGTGTTTATGCTAACCCACATGCAGCTACATCTGTTGGCGGGATTGATTATATTTATGATAAAAATGGTAATGTTATTGAATTTGGAAATCCACCAGATAATACAGTTTTAACTTATAGTTATAGAAACGAATTGATTAAATACCAAAAAATTACTCCACCAAATCCAATATTGAATACTTATCTTTATGATTATTCAGGGGCAAGAATTAAGACTACAAATTCTTCAGGGGTAATTTATAACCCTAGCAAATATTTTGAAGAAAATGCTACAATAAATAAAAGATATATTTATTTAGAAAATCAACTAATTGCAACTCTTGAAGGTTCAACACCAGCAACTTCAAATATTTATTATATTCATCCAGATTACTTAGGAGGGACACAAATCGTTACAGATAGTGCTGGTTCGTTAAAAGTTCAAGATATTGAATATTATCCTTTTGGTCAGATTCTTTCAAATATAAAGTCAGGGGCTTTTGATGAATCACATAAATACACTGGTCATGAATACGATATTGATACTGGTCTTAATTTTATGCAGGCTCGTTATCAACATGGGGGTGAAGGTCGTTTCTGGCAACAAGATCCAATTGTTCGTGAGATTGATAATTCCAAGCTTGAATTGCTAATACTTGACCCTCAAAGATGGAATAGTTATTCATATGCATCAAATAATCCATTAAAATATATTGATCCGGATGGAAAATTTAATATAAAAACCGGAGAAGTTGAAAAAGGGGATACGTTAGGTGGGATAACAAATAGAATCAATAAACATTTTGAAATGAATTTAAATATGTCTCAAATAGCAAATGCAAGTGGAATAAAAGATAGTAATAAAATAAAAGAAGGTATGTTTATATCATTACCAACTAATGATGCTGAGTTACATTTTAATAATGAGTATCTTAGCGTTTATAGTAGAATATATGATTCAGAGATAGGCTCATTAAAATGGAAAGCAACATCAGGGAAACCAGAGATTTATGATCCTATCCCAGAAGGTAATTGGAAGTTGAACCCAAAAGATACAGAATATTTTTTTGATTTACCAACAAGACAGATAGGGGGATCATTATTAGCAAAAGGACTTTGGCCAGGCTCTGTTAAGTCGTGGGGGTCAGTAAGAACTGAGATTAGAAATGAGAATAATATTAAAGAAACAGGTTTTTATGTTCATGGAGGATTAAGTCCTGGGTCGAAGGGTTGTATCGATTTAATTAGTAATTCAGCCGAATTTCATAGATGGTTTGTTCCTAATAACAAAACACTAAATTTAATAGTTAATTATAATTAATAGAATGTACTATATTATTTATTCGTTCTTGGTTCTTATATTAGGTTTTATTTTTTGGTATTTCGCAAGTATTAGTTTATTTGATTTTTTGATTCCACTTTCTATAAGTTTAATTTACATTTTTATTATAATTTTAAATGAAAAGAATTCAAAGATTAACTATAGGTTTTATTTATTAATTATAGTTATTTGTTTATCAATTGTTTTAAGTAATATAATAAATTCTTGTGGTAAATGTATTGATTTTTTTGATTATTTTATTCCATTATCTTTTTATACTCTTATTTTTGTTATTGAAATTTTATTTACTAGAAAATATTTATATTTTATTAAAAAATATATATTAAAAAATAATATTTATAAAAATTTATTACTAATAATTCCAGTTATTTTTATAAACGTAGTATTTTTTATACTATTTTTAGACTGATATCATTTTGATGATATAACCACTTACTCTTCAGAGCTTAAAAAATGGAAGGATGGTTACAAAGAATAGTTAATTTTAAAATATAAAAATAACCCCGTATTGATTTACGGGGTTTTTATAAAAATAAATCTCCAATTTGTTTCCAACTACGAATTCGGTTTTCGATATCTGAGTTGGAATCATGTAATCCTGTAGGATCAAACAGATAGGATGGTATAACGTCATGAACTCGCAAAATTTCTTTTGGACTATCATCAAAAAATCCAATTTTTTCACCAGGGTGATTTAAAATGAAATCTTTTTTAGGTAATACTTTAAATGTTCCGTCCTCTAAAAGTTCGTGAACACAATGAACATTTTCAATACATCCTGGAATATGCTGTTTTATTAATTGTTTAATAACAGTAATACTATTTGTTGGTCTTGCGGTTACTGTTATCATTTCATATTTTTTATACAAATCTTTTACAATTTCGGGCATATCCTGAAAAGGTTCCACCTTTTTATGCCAATCGATTGATTCCATTAAATTTTTACTAATATCTTGATACACATAATCTTTAGTAAAATGTGTATTTTTATCAGGTAAATATTTATTGATAACCAAACTCAAATCTGGATTATCTAAATAATCAGATTCAACAGTTCTTATCCCATATTTTTGATTTATATATTGGATATGAATTTCAAGTGTATCAAATTTAAGCCCATCAAAATCAAAGAAAAGTACTGGTTTTTTGTTTATGTTGCTCATAGTTTTATCTTTTATTTATAATACATATAATCCAACATCTAGTCAAATAATATATCCTAGCTACAATTCGGACTTGTGGTTAGGGGAATATAAAAAAACCGGGGGATGTTAGTCTGACCGGTTTTGGGGGTGCAAAGATTCTCTTTGCTCCATATAAACTTTTTTAAACTCACTCCCTATAAATAGGGCTAAGATAATCGTAATCATCGTTATGATGATATTTTTTTTTCTATTTTTCATCTGTTTTTAATTTGTCTTTAATTTTGGTTTTGAAAGTTTGAGTGTATTAATATTTTCGAAACATCATTTTGTGGTTTGTTAGACATTTCATAATATTCTTTTGCTTTATCTTCTGCTAGATAAATTATATTTTTTATTTTTTTAATAAGATATGTTTCTTTATTAAAAAATCTAATGTATTTCCTTGTTAAAGGGAAAATCTCATTTATATGGGTAATTTTTATTGATATATTTTTATCATCATCTGTTTTAAAAAAATCTAACAACAAAAATTCCATATTATTTTTTAAAAATAGTGTTTTGAGGTTCTTTTCAATCAGACATTTTAAGTGGCCGATCATTTTTGGTTCAATTTCTTGAACTAAAAAAAAGATCTTTTTTTTGTTGATTTTTACTATACTTACATTCATATTTTTACTTTTATATACTATAACCTATATTATATTATCTGTCAATATAATAAAACCTTGGCGGATAAGCCAAGGTTAAGGGATTTTAGAAGACTATATATACTATAGCATGTATTCGTCTTCTCTGTTTTTTTCTATTTTTTTAATAGGGGATGACTCTTTATTTTTCGTATTAAATCCATTTATTATATTGTAGACAAAATAGCCTATAACAACTAAAGATAATATCACTAAAAAGACTTTTCCCCAGACGATATTTTCTTGAAGTTCTTCTTTTTTCTTCTTCTGGTAGTATTTTCCTTGATCCATATTTTCTTGTTTTTATTTGTATTCTTTATATATTTTTTAGAGGGTTTAGTCAAATAATAGACTGTAATTAAAGATGCTTTATTTTATATAATATAGTGTTATAATTCAGTTATATGAATATATTTAAACTTCCAAAACTAGACCATGAAACTAGCAAAAAGCTAGGGGATAGAATATTAGCAGTATTTATCATCGCGCTAATTTGTTTTATGGCAAGTCTTATTGTAAGACTTTTTGTACTAAATAGAATAGATGACGCCAGGACTGCATTTAAAGGCATTGATACTGAATTACCAGTTTTGACAGTTTCGCCATCAAGCCTTTTAAATACTAATAATGTTAATGGGTTAGAAAGTTCTCGCATTATTACAAAAACCTCAATTAATAACCCAGTTATTGATATTAATATCATTGATACTAATTCAAAAAAATTAGGTAAACAAAAATTTGTGTCTTTTGATTACAGTGTTGATTCTAACGAAAGTTTTAAAATCCCAACTAATTTTGATTCGGGGTATATCAAAATCCCAGTTTTTTCAATTGCGAATGTTAAAAATTTTAAAGCAGAAATAACTATTGATGGTAAAACCATGATCCCTATTTCTGATTTTAATAAAGGAGATGATAATATTTATAGTGATAATAAAAATTCTTATTATTTAATCAAAATTCCAAATGAATTCAAGGGTAAAGATGCAACACTGCATTATTCTTGGGATTCCAAGGCTTCACGGTCTATTAATTTGGATGAAGGGGTATATACTTTAACTATTAATTCCGATTTTGATAATATTCGTATCAAAGGTAGTGACTATGGTAGTTTAGAAGAAAATTCTAAAAACACCAAAGCCGTGTTCAATGTTGATTATTCTTATCAAACCGATGATTCTAGTAGTTTCCGTAAGCTTGAAAATAAATTTATTGGAGTTGATTTTATAAGTGGTGCAGATGATATCACAATGGTAGACCGAATAACCAAATATGCATCATTAGTTATTGTTTTCACTTTCTTTATAATCTTTTTACTTGATATGCGCCGAAAATTTATCGCTAATAAAATCCAGTATGTTTTGGTTGGAGTATCTCTTTGTTTGTTTTATCTATTAAACCTTTCTTTAGGTGAAGAAATCGGATTCATGGGGGCATATGTTATAGCTACTATTGTAACAATGATTATAAATGGTGCATATATTGGTACTGCGCTTAACTCTACAAAATATGGTGTTGCTACTGCAACTGGTTTATTAGGAATATATGGGGTTATCTATTGGTTAATCCAAGTAGAATCTGTTAATTTATTAGCTGGTACAATACTGCTATATGTACTGTTGATGATAATGATGTTCTACACTGCTAAGATAAATCAAAATAAAATAAATAATTTGTAAAATATTATGAAAAAAGTTTTAATTATAATTTTAATATTGGTATGTATTGTGGCGGGGATTTACTTTGTGAATAGAAATAAAATAAATGCTCCAATAACAGACCCAGTACCAACAGAAACGATTCCTGAAGTAAAAAAAGATCCTATTACAAATAATAAAGAAGATAATAAAAAGATTATGTACGCAACAATGCACACAAATATGGGAGACATTACTATACAGCTTAGTGATACAGCTCCAAATACAGTCGCGAATTTTACCAAATTAGCCGGTGAAGGATTTTATAACAATACAAAATTCCACCGCGTTATCAAAGGATTTATGAATCAAGGTGGGGACCCACTTTCAAAAGATGATACTAAAAAATCAATGTGGGGTACAGGTGGCCCAGGTTATAAATTTAACGATGAAATAACTGCCACAAACCATAATGATATTGGTACAATTGCTATGGCTAACGCTGGGCCAAATACTAATGGTAGTCAATTTTTTATCAATGTTGCACCAAATAATTTCCTTGATACTAAACACACTGTATTTGGTAAAGTTACATCTGGCATGGATGTAGTTACCGCAATCAACAATACTCCAACTGACCCAAGTGATAAACCATTAACTCCAGTTGTAATTACAAGTATTACACTTAAATAATTTATGATTTATATTGATGTCCGCACAAAATCTGAATATGATAGTGGACACAAAGACGGGGCAATACACCACGATATTATGGATATGATGAGTGGGATTTTCCCTGATCTTCCAAAAGATGCCGAGATTACTTTGTATTGCGAATCTGGCAACCGCTCGATGATGGCGCAAGGCATGATGCAAAATGCTGGGTTTACCAATGTCGCTGATGGCGGTAGCTATACGGATGTAATTTAAGGTAGTATAATATTAAAATGACTTCCACAAAAAAATCTCTAGTAGTAATCCTAATAATCCTAATCCTCGCTGGGCTTGGGTATTTTGCTCATACAAAAGGTTTGATAAATTTAGGGTTTTTGCAGGCGAGGGAAGTTGAGCAACCGTCAGTAAATACTGAAA
Source organism: uncultured Candidatus Saccharibacteria bacterium (assembly GCA_964401705.1). Classification (GTDB taxonomy): domain Bacteria; phylum Patescibacteriota; class Minisyncoccia; order Phycocordibacterales; family UBA9973; genus 2-01-FULL-33-17. The sequence continues at coordinate 73,959 of CAYNZJ010000001.1, read as the reverse complement.
GTGGGGTTAAGAATGAAAATGTAGAGCAGTCCGAAATAGGGTTTATTCACCCTTTATGTTTTGGGGAAGGTTTCGAAATTAATGAAAACATAAACATCGAAAAATGTAATAAAGAATTTGAAAAAATTGAAACAGAAAAAGATGAATATGGTTTTATTGGTTCAGGGTACATACTTTTTCCTGAACAAGAAGATAGTTACAGGGGGTCAATTTCTTATAAAATAATAAAAGACCTTAAAGATAAAATTATTGTTCAAACGGAAGACAATATGGGTGGATCAAGCACTGTTACATCCTTATTTGTTTTTAAGAAAGATGGTAATAGTTTGAACAAAAAAACAGAGATTCATTCTGGTGACAGGGCTCATGGTGGCTTGGGTAAGGCATGGACGAAGTTTAGAGATAATGGGGTAGATTACTGGCCTCATCTTACAAATATGGACTTGATGGAAATCACCTATCCTGGTGTCTCTGAAAAATTTAATGCAGGTTCAGATTGTAATATGTGTGATTTTGCTGTAGCTCATTATTATTACAATTTAGTAACTCAAAAAAGTACATTAATTTCAGTCCTTATTGATAGTCATTTTTTGGATGAATCTCCTGAAGAGGAGGAGGGCTGTATTAATTCTATTTATAAAAGTTATATCCCAGAGGGCAAAACACAGACCGAGATTACCCCTAAACAAGTTGATGAATTAAATAAAAAATTAATGGACACTTGCATAGAATAATATGAAAAAAACTTTAATCACAATTTTAATAATTCTAATTCTCGCAGGCGCTGGGTATTTTGTATATTCGAAAAGTTTTATAAAATTTGGGTTTTTGAATAAGGGGGATAATCCTTCGTCAGTAGTTGAAGATCTAAAAATTGAGAATAATAATGAAGAATCAAAAATAATATCAGATTTAAGTTTTACATCTGGTAATTACACAATTGATCTTATAAAGGATAATTTTGCTACTGGTATCTATTATGATTCACATTATATAGCAATTAAAAAAGATGGTAAGTGGAGTATTTTGGCGAGTTTTCAAGATGACCCGGGCTGTAAAATATTAAAAGATAATAATGTACCAAATGAAATTTATGGAGGATCTTGCCATGATGAAAAATTTGCTGGTGTTGAACCACAAATTTTAGGTAAATACATTGCACTTTATAGCGATGAAGATTATATTATACTAAATAATGATGGAACTTTTATTTCTAATCGTCCTACCCAAGCTTCAGGTAAGTTTTTTATAGATGGTTTAAAAATTAAATTTGTCTACGATGATAAATCTCCGGAGGTTAATTTAGAAATCAAGGATAGAAATATTTATGGGACAGATTCACGAGGCATAGATTATACTTATACAAAGCAAGATATAATTTTGAAATCGAATCCAAGCTATTTTTATAGAAGAGTTTCCATTCCTTATACTGATAATGTGGAGTATAATCTTTTTAAAATTGAAAATGGTCAAAATATCTACAAGGGCACTATGCGATTTGATGGGACCATGGAATTTAGTGACGGAAGTGGTTTGTCAGGTCAAAAAGTCGAAATATACAAAGGAGGGATTGGTGCAACAAAATGGCAGGATGGAAAATTAATTGAACAATTCGCAGTGAAAGGGCTGGAATTCGAAGAAGAAAAATATTTTAATGAAAATTATAAAAAATTTGAATAGTCTATGAAAAAATTACTAATCACAATCCTAATAATCGTAATCCTCGCTGGTGCTGGGTATTTTGTATACACAAAAGACTTGGTAAATTTAGGGTTTTTGCAGAGGAGCAATTCTGCACCAATAGTTGAGGAAATTAAAGATGTAAAAGAAGAGCAAAAGACCGATGAGAGCATAGTAAAAATTGACCCTCAAATTTTAGGTAAATATTTTACACCGCACGCAGCACCGGCATATATAATTCTAAAAAGTGATGGAACTTTTTTTGAAAGTGAGAAAACTACAAAATATGATGTTTCTAATTTAGTTTCAGTTAAGGCAAGAGGAAAATTCTTTTTAGATGGAACAAAAATAAAATTTGTCTATGATGACAAGTACCCAGATATGATTTTAGATCTCATACATACAAATGATGATCCACATAACTGGTATATAAAAGGTCAAGGAGATGCCCCTAAGGGTTGGGCTGGCTACTACATGGTGCACCAACAAGCTGACTGTACTTATTTGACTGAGGATATAATAGATTCTAGTAATCTTGCCAATAAGAATTCTTTATATAAACTTTCTAAAGAGCAAGAAGGGAAGTATATCTACAACTTCAGGGTTAGAAAAGACACTTCAGGTAAAAATGTCTATGAAGAAAATCCAAACAAGATTTTTACATTAATTGATAGTATAGAAAATGGTATTATGCGTATCAATTTACGTATTGGTCCTACAGTTGATGAAAAAGGTGACATTATTTCAAACGGTGGAACTGTCGCATGGCTTGAATTAGACATAGACAAAGAAACCCTTGCAGACATAACCATTACGAACGAGGGCGAAAATGGAACACTCCTTGATTTTGATAAAGATCGAGTTGATGAACTAAAAATAGCTTGCAAAAAATAATATGAAAAAATTAACAATAATTTCAATAATTATAATAACGCTTGGGGGTGTGGGGTATTATTTGTATTTAAACGATTCATTAAATTTAAATTTTTTGAAGAAGGTGGAGGTTGTTGAAGATTTAGCTGTGATGGGAAATCAGGATAAAATATTAAAAATCCAAGAAATTGATGAAATTGTAAAAACTTCAGATCAAATTGATGAGTATTCTGTAAAGATCTTATTTCGAGGCCATTTCAATAAAAATCGTCCTGATATACTACAAATACATCAACCATTAGGAGATATTGATTTTCAGTTGGTTGGTTACATAAAAAACGAAAAGATATATAAAATTTCCTTGGAAACCTTTGGTGATTATGAGGGTAATCATTTGGAATCTAATGTTGATTATTATATTTACAATGATCAACTAGTATGTGTAATAAATACAGGAGATTATTCCTTCATGTCAGAAAATTTAAATAAGGTTAAGCATTACTTTTATAACGGTTCCTTGTTGGAATCAAAGATTACTGAACAGGTTAAAAATTCAACATATTTACAAGATCAAGAAAAATTAGTTAGTTTTTATGATGAGGATTATAAGACATTCTTAGAAGCTTTTTCAAATGTTAAGGAAAGTATTAATATTTCTAAAATACACCTTGATGGGAAATGGCTTGTCAAAGATTTTGACTGGGTCATGAGAGATTTAGGAACTGTTGATGAAGAAGCATGGATGGGTAAAGTTTTAGAAATAAAAAATAATGTATTATATTTTGATTTTGCGAGTATAACTGGTGATGAAAATTATTTTAATTTTAACAAAGATGAACATTGTACTATTTTAAATGCAGATAATCCTGAAAAATATATTGATGGTTTGCATGATCTTGTTATTAAAGCTTATAAAACAAATTGTTCTGAGGAGAATCCATTCAGAGATTTTACAATAGACCAAAATGGTGAAATGAAAATTAGATGGGATTATGTATATTTTATTTTAACAAAAGATAAACTTAAAACTGAAGTTAAAAATCCTGAGGTTCCAACACCTCCAAAAACAAATACCACAACCACATACATGTGTGGTGATAAGGTTAAAATTGTTAGGGTTCAAGATTCACCATCTTTGCCACCGCGTATTTCATATATACGGGTAAGTGATGGATCAAATATTGCATATTATGGAGATTTTGGCGCATATATTTACCCTGAATATTTTAATATCGACCGTAAACAAATTGAACAAGGCTATAGCTTCAACGAAACAAATTTTTGTAAATATTTAAAAAACTAATAATGAAAAATCCTAAAAAATACTGGTTAATGAAAAGCGAAGGCGATTGTTACGGTATTGATGATTTGCAAAATGACAAACAAACCGCTTGGGCTGGTGTGCGCAATTACCAAGCCCGCAATTTTATGATGCGCGACATGTCGGTGGGCGATATTGTGTTTTTCTATCATTCAAATGGTACAAAAATAAATCCAACTGGTATATACGGCATTGCCAGCGTGTGCAGTGGTGCCCATGCCGATGAAACTCAGTTTAATAAAAACGACGAACATTACGATCCAAAAGCAACGCTTGAAAAGCCGATTTGGTATTGCGTTGATATTAAATTTGTTAAAAAGCTTAAAAAGCCACTTACACTAGCCGAAATAAAGTTTGACCCAAACCTTGCCGGCATTATGGTTGCCCAAACCGGCTCGCGACTATCAATTCAACCCGTCTCGCAAAACCACGGCGAATATTTAATGAATAATTTGAAATAAAAAGAAAAAGTAAAAAAAGTGAGGGCGGGCGTAAACGCCCGCCCCCTAGTTTCGCCCCCTTCACACCCCACTTGCACCCCCCCCCATTTTGCACCTCATTTGCCTGCACCCCCGCAACCCACCCTGACTAACGAACCAACTAATTTTGTGGTATAGTTTGCTCATGAAAAAACAAAGAGAAACAAATAATCTTGGAATAAATAGAAGTAGGCAAAAAGAAGAAATATACAAATTTATAGAGAATAAATTTGGTCCCCAAAAAAGATGCTCTAGGACTTTATTAAAAAACAAGTTTGGATTGGGGCATGAAGGTAAAAATCCATTACCTATTAGAAATTTTGCATTATTGATAAATAAATGTATTTTTTCAAGTAAAGGTAAAATTATTAGTTGTGTGAAAATACCATTACAAAGTGCTTGTATAGAGTGTGATAAAAAATACAGGAGAGCTAGAATAGAAGCTTCAAGGAGTGTTTTTAAGGATTTTTCAAATGAAGATATTTATTTACATTATATTAAAACCTATGGTTCTTTTAAAAAATGTTCAGTTTGTAAAAAAAATCTTAAACCAAAAGAATTTGGTATTTCAAAAAGTATGGAAACAGGCCTACATAATCAATGTTTAAAATGTTCAAAAGAATATTCTGAAGCAGTTGGTAATAGATGGATTATTTATTCGCCACAAGGAAGAAATCAGGTTAGATTAAATGAAGATAATCTTATAAAAGATCCCTCAAAGGATCACATCTGGTCATTATCCAAAGGAGGGTCAGATAATAATGAAAATATCGTTTTTATGGAAAGAGGACCAAATTCTTCTAAATCAAATTCTATACCTATTGAAATAAAAAAACCAAAAGATCTCAAAAAAACAATGATCTCAAAAAGATATTGGTCTATCTTAGATGAAGCTATAAAAGATTCTTGGGATATAAAAAAATTAGATAGAGCTCTTTCAAAAGCGGTCAATGACCTAATAAAAAGAAAATCTAAAATGACAGATATCGAATTAACTAAATTTTTTGAGAATGAAAAAAGAGAAAACAATACTAAACATAATATTCAAAGAGCCGTTAAGAAATTTAGAGAATATTGTAAAAATAGTAAGTCACTAGATTTTTAATCTCTCTTTAATTATTTTCACAGCTTCTTTGTTTTTATCTATTAAAACAACCCCTCTATTTAATTCAAGAGCAGCTGCACCTGTTGTCCCACTACCAGCTACTGGATCTAAAATCATTCCACCTGATTTACAACCAATTTCAATTAACCTTTTTAATAATTCAACAGGTTTTTGTGTTGGGTATAATCTTTTATCTTGTTCATTCCTTGTTATGTAGGCAATATCTGTCCATAAATTAGATAATGGTTTTCCTTTGCATTCATGTTTGTAAAGTTTTTTATATAATCTAGGTGGTTTACCATTAGTTGCTTTACCAAAATGAATTTTATTTTCTTTTATTAATTTTAAAATTTCTTCTTTATTTTTTTTCCAACCATAAAGATTTTCATAAGATATTCCATTATGTTCAATACTGTATTTATGACCACTTCTTGTTTTGTCATGGACAAGAGACCCTAGTGCATATAAACCAACGTCATCTTTGTTTCTGTAGGAGTTTTCAAAATAAAATTCGTTTAATGGTTCATATACTAATTTAAAATAAGATTTTTCTTCACTAGCTTTAAAAATTATATCAATAACAGATCCTAATTTATTTTTGACAGTATTTTTACCATGTGCTTTTTTCCAAAATATTGGCTCAACTTTTTTAAAATGTTTTTGAAGTATTTTTTGTGGGGTTGCAGATAATTCCGCACTTATATGAAAAAATAAATTCCCATCTTTGTGTAAAGTTTTTTTTAGTTTTGAAATAAGGCTATCTAACCATTTTTCATAAGAATCACCATTCCATTTATCAGTAAATTCTATTTCTTTTGATGTTGCTTGGTATTTAAAATCTCTACCGGTATCAAAAGGTGGGTCTAAATAAATCATATCAAATTTAAGATCAGTTTCTTGATCTAATATATCTAAAGAGTCACCGTGGTAAATTTTTACATTTTTATCTTTGTTGTAGAATTTATTTATTTTATTATTTTGATTTGTGGAAATATTTTTTAAATTTTTATATCCTTTTTCTTCATCATTAATTTCATTATTTGGGTTTCTAATAATTTTTTCTACAACACCTCTAATTTCTACCTCTGTTCTATAAAATGGTAAGAAATTTTGATTTGCTGGCTGAAGTCTTATTCTTTTTTTCTCATGATAAATTCTTTTTAAAGTAGTCTGGTTATCATCAATAATAGCAACTACCATTTTACCGTCATCAGCAGTATTTTGCTGTCTAATAATAACAATATCTCCATCAAAAACTCCGTCATCTATCATACTATCTCCAACAGCCTTAAGAGCGTAACATTTTTCTGGAGATTTTATTTCATTTTTCAGTAAATTTATATAACCACTAAATTCTTCTACGGCTTCATTAGCTGGACCAGCAGCAATTGTACCTAAAAGAGGTATTTTAATATAATCCTCTATTTTTTTCTTGGGAGTTATACCCCGTGAAATATTTTGGGTTTTAGAAATATAGCCTTTTTCTTTTAGGGAATCGATATGTTCATGGACGGTTGAAATAGCTTTTAGTTTTAATTTCTTACGAATCTCTTCAATGGTTGGAGATATATTGTTTTTAGCAATGTAGGCCTTAATAAAGTCTAAGACCTCTTTTTGTTTTTTTGTGAGAGTTTGCATATTATTTTAATTTTTATTATGATTCTATTATAACCGAATATATACCGAAAGTAAAAGCGGTTATCCACACAATTATAAATTAAAATAAATAAATATGGATATAGTCAGTATTGTTTCTAGCTCTGTTGGAATTATTGCTGGTGTTGTTTCAATCTTGAGCGCAATTTCTGCTAAAAAAGATTTAAAAGAAATTCGTAAAATATCTGTTGAGATAAAACAAATAAAGATTGGTAATTTTTCAGGCAATATTTCTCACTCTAATGGTGGTGATGGATTTAGGTTTGTTCAATCCAAATAGTTTATTAATAAATAGGATTGCCCTGGCTAAATCAAAAGAGGGGCCTAACAGAAAGGAAAAAGAATAATTCGAATAATATGATTCAAAAGAAACTATCAGAAATAACAAAAGACGACATTAAGCAACTGGTTGATAACCAGGTTTTTGAAGGTAAAACCCTTGAATACAAATCTGCCTTGCCAGGAAATGGAGACGATGATAAGAAAGAATTTCTTGCGGACGTTTCATCTCTTGCTAATACCGATGGTGGTGATTTAATTTTTGGAGTGTTTGAAGACAAAAAAGAAATCAAGGCTGATTTTGGAATTGAAATAGAAAATACCGATACTGAAATTCAAAGACTGGAAAACATAATTAGAGATGGGATATCTCCAAGAATTGATACGGACATAAAAGTTATTGATGTTGATGATAAAAAGTTCATTTTAATAATCAGAATTAAACCAAGTCTTAATAGTCCTCATAGGGTTGTTTTCAAAAATTCAAACCGATTTTACAAAAGAAATAGTAATGGTAAATACGAGATGGATGTATTTGAATTAAAAAGTGCTTTTGGCGCTAACGGGAGCATGATTGATACTATTCGAGAATTTAGGAAAAAGAGAATTTTTGATATCAAGGCAAATGATGGCCCTGTAAACCTGGAGAGTGCTGATAATTTTCTAACTGCGCATATTGTCCCGCTATCTGGAATCATAGAAACAAATAAACTAACAAGTAAGCAATTGCTTGATCTTAGTGAGGGTAAAATAAATTTATTTAAGCCTCTCTATGCTTTTGGTTATAGTCATAGAATTAACCTTGATGGTGTTTATGTATATTCAAGCAATAATGGTAAAACTAGCAGTTATACTCAGATATTTAGGAATGGAACTATTGAAGGTTTTGATTGTCGTATAATTGCTCCTAGAATTGCATACGAAGATGGTGATAGAAAAAATTTACCAATGGTAGCAATTGAAAATGTTTTGATTAAATCAATAAAAGAGAACCTTGATTTATTGAAGATATTAGAAATTGAGCCTCCTTATTTTATTTTTGTTACAATTATTGGAATTCAGGGTTATTCCATCCAACTACAAAGTTCCTATATCTCAAGAGATACAAACGAAATTACAGAAAATGAAATTTATCTACCTGAAGTAATAATTAATGACTTTGAGGAAGATATCACTAAGGCTCTTAAACCTGTTTTTGATATGGTCTGGAATGCCGCTGGTTTTATTAGATCTTATGGATATGATGAAAATGGTGATCGGGCAAAGTTTTAATTAAAGCTCGGTTAATTATATGAAGCTTATTATGTGTAAAATTTAACTTCAGGTATTTTGAGCGAGTTAAACAAAAAATAATGTCCGAAATTTATAACGAATTAAAAAAGTACGCCAGCGCCAAACGGCAAAAGTCTAATGAATGGTTTTTTAAAACTGGGGTGGGGCAATATGGCGAGGGTGATAAATTTATGGGTGTTAATAACCCCGATGCGCGCAAGGTGGTTGGTAAATTTGCGCACCTTGGATTTGCCGATATTAGGCAGGCTTTGAATTCGCCAATACACGAGGTTAGGCTTGTGGGTATTTTGATATTGGTTAAACAATACGAACGGGCAAGTGATGAAAGGGTAAAGCAAAAGGTGCTGGACTTTTATTTAAAGAATTTAAAAAGGGTAAACAATTGGGATTTGGTAGATTTGTCAGCTAGTAGAATATTGGGTATGGCGGTGTATAAAGGACTTGCTAGTAAGAATGTTTTAGATGAATTAGCAGTATCAAAAAGTATGTGGTACCGGCGCGTGGCAATAATTGCCACAATGGCAAGTATTAAATACGGCGTTTATGGGCCAATACTGCGCATTGCTAAAAAGCTTTTGGCCGACAAAGAAGACCTAATGCACAAAGCCGTGGGCTGGGCCTTGCGCGAAGTGTGGAAGAAGGATGCAAAAACTTGCGAAGACTTTTTGATCAAAAATTATAAAAACCTACCCCGCACAACATTGCGCTATGCGATTGAACGAATGGAAGAGGGGAAGAGGAAGAGGTTTTTGAAGTATAAAGGGTAATTTGTTTTTTATATTTCAAAAAATAATCTACTCTTAAGCTAAATAAAAAAGGCGAGGTTTATACTCGCCTTGTAAATGTATTAAGTTTTTTAATTTAACGAAGATTCAGTTCTGCCATTAAATTCTTTTGCTATTTTGTTGAATTCAAGAACTGAATTAATAGAATCAAAATTAAAGAAATTTAGTGCCGAGTTGAAAATAATTTCTCTTTCACTTTCTGGTCTATCACATAGGCCATCGATTTCATCTCGAATTTCGTCCTCAATTTCCATCTCAATATACTTTTCCATATGAGCAGAAACGCCACGAAATGCTTTTTGAAAGATTTGTTGTTCTTCTTCGGTGAACGCATCGTACCCGCCACTTTCATAAAAATCCTGAATTACTTGTTTATAAGGGAAGTTGAATTTTTTCTCATACATTACAAAGAATACTTTTTGGATTACAAAGTTTCCTCTGGAAACAGCATAACTAAGGATTAGAAAATTTACAAAATTTTCCCGATTTACATCTTGGCCAAATTCGTATGGCGCTATTGATGTTGGTTTTTGGTTGAAATCTATTAATTCCATTGTATCTAAATTTTCTTTAAATTAACACTAAAATAGTTAAATGTCAAATCAAAGCATGATAAAAATAGTCATTGCGAGTGTGTTAAAATAAACCCATGCAAATACTAATACACTATTTAATTGGTTTAGGTTTTGGGTTTGTTTTAGAATTCCTATACCGATCGATTAATGCCAAAAAAATAGTTTGGCCACTTTTTATAAACTTGCAAATGTATGGTTTAAGCACTGCATTTTTGTACATTTTGTCGCAATATAATTTACCAATTTATATTTTAATAATATTGATTTTAGTTTTTACAACAAGCATCGAATTTATAACTGGCTACACATACTTGAAATACAAAAATATTATGCTTTGGGATTATAGTGGGGAGTGGCTCAATTATAAAGGCCTAATTTGTCCGAAATTTTCAATTGCGTGGGTGGTGCTTTGCTTGATTTATTATTATATAATCATTTTTATATAACATGCCGAAAATTTTAACTTCAAATATTTTTTTACTTGTGCCGACATTGATTTCTGCTTGGAAAGGCGAGTGGTTGTATTTTGCATTCTGTGTGGGGCTGTGCGTGGCATCGCCAATGTATCACTATTTAAGTTTATACAATCGCAAATCAAAACTTTTTGTTTTTGCGCGAACTGCCGACTGGGTGGTAGGTATTGGGGCGCACGCATATATGTACTATTTTATATTTAATAAGGTTGGTGGCGAATGGCAAATGCCTTTGGCTATATTATTGTCGCTAACAATACTGTTTTTTATTTACGGTTTTAAGTTTGGTGATTATAATAAATCACACCCGTGGTACCACGTGTTTGTATTTTTAACCTCTGGTTTGATTGTTTTTATGGGTATATAGGCCTGTGGTATAATAAATATATGGAATCATACAATTGGTACAGCACATTGATTAGGCCAAGTTGGGCGCCGCCAAGCTTTTTATTTGGGCCAGTGTGGAGTTTCTTATACACATTGATTGCAATATCATTTGGTAAGGTTTTTATAATGCTTTATCAAAAACAAATTCCTTTTATTGTGGCACTGCCATTTATATTGAATTTGATTTTTAATTTTTCTTTTACTTATTTTCAATTTGGTTTGAAAAATAATTTATTGGCTGCAGTTGATATTGTATTGGTATTGGCTACAATAATTTGGTTAATGATTGCAATATACCCGCATGCGAAATGGGTGGTGTATATGCAAATACCATACTTATTATGGGTAAGCTTTGCGACAGTTTTGCAATTAACAATTACTTATTTAAACAGATAATGATTACATTAAATTTTATTGGTTTATTTGTTATGATCGCTGGCTTTGTTATAGGCCTGGGTGCTGTGAGTGTTATTGATATTCATGGATTTTTGGGGCGCAAGTCTAGCTATTGGACCGAGGCGACAATTCGCACTCACAAAGTAACCAAGCCCATGATTTGGGTGGGTATGATACTTGCAATTATTGGTGGATTTATTTTTTACCGCAATGTGCCAATAGCTTCCGTACCAATGTACCATGCAATTATTGCAATAGTTTTGATTTTAAACGGAATATTTTTATCATTTTATGTAAGCCCGTTTTTATTAAAAACAGAGGCCGAGGGTAGGGCGAGCGAATTGTTGCCACAAACATTGCAAAATAAAATTATGGTAAGTTTGATAATTTCAGATATTGGTTGGTGGGGTGGTTTGGCAATGCTGGTTTGGTATATTGTAAAATAAATTTATGCAATTAAACGATCTAACAGACGAAGAAAAGAGGGTAATATTGGGCAAGGGTACCGAAATGCCTTTTACAGGTGAATATGTTAACAATACTGCCCACGGTGTGTATGTGTGCCGGCAATGTAATGCGCCAATGTATAATTCAAAAGATAAATTTGAAAGTACTTGTGGCTGGCCAAGCTTTGACCAAGAGATTGAAGGCGCGGTAAAACGCACGCTTGATACCGATGGTATAAGGACTGAAATCACGTGTGCCAATTGTGGTGGGCATTTAGGTCATGTATTTGAGGGCGAAATGCTAACCGATAAAAACATTCGCCATTGCGTAAATTCAATATCATTAAAATTTATAGAGGGAAATGATATAATATCTTTATGAAAAAAATTTTTATATTTGTTTTAGTTATCGGGGTGTTGAGTATAGGGTATTGGTTTGTTTCTCCTTTTTTTATTAATAATGAAGTTAATGAATCTTTACCAACAGTAGATAATTCTTTACTAGAAGATCAAGCTAATAATGTTGATCAACAAATTGTTAAATTAAAACAAGGTCAGTTTACAGGCTTTGATAAAGTACATACAGGGTCAGGTACAGCTAGTGTTATAAAAATTGGAGATAAAAATTATATACGTTTCGAAGAAGATTTCACTGTAAACAATGGTCCAGATTTATATGTTGGGCTGGGGGAAAATGGTAAATATATAAAAGGTAGTGAATTAGGAAAATTAAAAGGTAATATTGGTGCTCAAAATTATGAATTACCAGCAGGTGTAGACCCGGCAGAAGTATGGGTTTGGTGCAAGGCTTTTTCTGTTCCTTTTACAAAGGCAGTATTAAATTAAAAGGTTTAATAGTTTGTATAATATATAAAAACTGAATAAACATTATTATTAAAACATGAATTATAATATTATTTATTTAATATAAGAATGAAGAAATATTTTATTGTAAAAGCAAAAATTTGGCGTTGGCCAGGAAATGGCGGTTGGCATTTTATAACACTTGATAAAAAGTTGTCGGCACAAATTCGCAGTGTTTATACACGGGGGTTTGTACCAATAGTTGCCAAGTGCGGGAAAAGCGAGTGGGCGACATCGCTTTTTCCACACACGCCTAATAAAAAAATTAGCAAACAAGTTGATTATCTACTATGCATAAATAAAAAGGTTTTAAAAAACGAAGGCCTTTTTGCAGGAGACGAAATAAAAGTAAACATTATGTTAAAATAGTTTTATAATATGAAATCAAAAAAGGTTACAGTAAACGACAAAATGCAAAAAGGTTATGTATATTTTTTAACCGAGCCTGTAGGTAAAAATTTTGATAAAGAATTTAAACCAAATATTACACCTAAACAAATGCTATCCATGGGTGTGTTTGGTGGTGTTTATATGCGTGACTGCAGTAAAGAATTCCCAAAAGATTGGTTTACAAAAGCCAAGTTTGCAAAGGGGGACAAACGCGAGAAAAATTTAAATTACTTTAAAGTAAATGCATCGCAACCATTGTCGGTTTGGCGGGCCAAGGGTTGGATATATAAAGAAGACCCTAGGGGCTGGTTTCAATGGTATTGTCGGTACTATATGGGGCGCCGTATACCAGATGAAGACGCAAGGCAAATAAAAAGGTGGAAGGCGATGCGCCGACATATTGGCCAAATACAAGCGAACTGTCGCGTGGGCGACACGCAGTGTCGCCCACGCCAACGCCAAGCCTTGCTCCACTGGGCGTATAAAATAGTTTAAAGACTTTTAAATGATTTTTTGCTATAGTTTTTAGATATATGGAAAAATATGATGTAATTGTTATTGGTGGTGGAGCATCAGGTATGATGAGCGCTGGACGAGCGTCCGAACTAGGTAAAAAGGTACTACTGCTGGAGAAAAACAAACGCATGGGCGAGAAAATCCGTATTGGTGGTGGAGGCCGGTCTAACGTAACCAATGCTGAAAAAGATATCCGTAAATTTTTATCAATTTATGGTAAAGCGGAAAAATTTCTTTATTCTTTATTTGCACAATTTAATGCGCAAGATACTTTTGATTTTTTTGAAAAACGGGGATTACCATTAGTTGTTCAAGCTCGCCAGCGCGCATTTCCACATACAGAAAAAGCTGAAGATGTGTATAAAGTTATGGAAAAATACGTAACTAATAAAAATGTAACAATTCATACATCATCGCCAGTAACTAAAATAAATACTAAAGACAATGTAATTACAAGCATAATGTGTGGTGATAAAGAATATATTGCGCAAGACTATGTTTTAGCTACGGGTAGTTTGTCTCATCCTGAGACTGGGTCCACTGGAGACGGTTTTAAATGGTTAAAAGATTTAGGTCACAATGTAGCTAAACCAACACCATCAATTGTACCACTAGCTACTGCAGAAAAATGGAGTAAAGCATTATCTGGAACATCATTGTCATTTATGAAGATTACTTTTTATGCTGAAGGTAAAAAAGCTTTTTCCAGAACTGGTAAAGTTTTGTTCACTCATTTTGGTTTATCAGGGCCACTTATATTAAACAGTGCTTATTTAGTTTCGGATTTACTGCATACTAATATTGTTACTGCCAAAATCGATATGTATCCCGATACTGATTTAGGCGCACTTGATAAAAAAATAATTACAATTTTTGATGAGAATAAAAATAAATTATTTAAAAATATGATTAAAGAAATAGTCCCCGAAGGTATGAGTAAAGGTATACTAATATTGCTCCAAGATAAAATCGATATTGATAAAAAGGTACATTCAATCACTAAAGATGAACGTAAATACATTGTAGATACTTTAAAGGCACTACCTTTGACTATCACCGGGCTGATGGGGTTTGACCGAGCCGTAATTGCGGACGGTGGTGTCCCACTAAATGAAATCGATATGCGCACAATGCGATCAGAAAAAATCAAAAATTTATTCATCACAGGGGACTTATTACACATTAATCGACCATCAGGTGGATTTTCACTGCAACTATGTTGGACTACAGGATTTGTAGCAGGGAATAACGTTGCTATTAAAGAAAAAATAATTAATTAAGTTATCCACAGTATTATCTCTTGCATGTGAACGAGCGTTCACATATAATATAAACATGACAAGAGAACAATATATACAAACTTTGCAACGAGAATTGCAAAAGATAAATAGAGAGATTGATTTAAGAATAATTTCTGGAGAGAAATATTTTGAATTAGCTAAAGAGCACAAATTATTATTAAAAAGAATTTATCAACATACTCATAAGAATTCTGTAAAAAGTTTTTTCTCTAAATTTTTTTCAGCTTCATCTTTACAATTTTAATATATGAATATTAACGAATACAAAAATAAACTTGTCGATTTTTATGCTTCATCTAACCGAATGCCTACCTATACTGAGATGATGAAATTATTTGACTTTAAATCTAAAAATACTGTCGCCCGTTTAGTGGAAAAACTTATAGAGGCAGGCATTGTAGAAAAAGACCCACTGGGCCGGCTTATACCTAGTTCGTCATTTGGTGATGTGCCATTATTAGGGTTAGTCAAGGCTGGTTTTCCGTCACCATCGGAAGATGTAATGGAAACTACAATTAATTTAAACAACTTTTTAATTCGTAAAAAAGATTCTACTTATATACTAGAAGTTGATGGTAATTCAATGATAGAAGCTCACATTGCTGATGGTGATATGGTTATAGCGGAAAAGTCACAGTTTGCTCGCGATGGACAAATAGTAATTGCTGAAGTTGATGGAGAATTTACAATGAAATATTTTAAAAAAGATGGTGATAAGGTTTGGCTTGAACCCGCAAATAAGGATTTTAAGCCAATTTACCCTGTAAATGATTTAAAAATTTGGGCAATTGTAAAAGGTGTCATCAGAAAATATTAATTTATAAATTAATTTTATTTTTAAGCTTAAAAATGTTATATTGTTCAGTATGACATCCAACGAAATCCGTCAAAGATTCTTAAATTTTTTTGAAAAAAGGGGACATAAAATACTACCTTCGGCATCTTTAGTGCCTGAGAATGACCCATCGGTATTGTTTAATACTGCCGGTATGCAACCACTGGTGCCTTATTTAATGGGCCAAAAACATCCACTGGGCAGTAGACTTGCTAGTTGCCAAAAATGCGTACGAACAGGTGATATTGATGAGGTTGGCGACAATCGTCATCTTACTTTTTTTGAAATGCTTGGTAATTGGTCACTGGGTGATTATTTTAAAGAAGAATCTATAAGATGGAGTTACGAATTTTTGACTGATAAAGTTGAGGGTCTTGGTCTTGATCCAAATAGGATTTATGTAACTGTTTTTGAAGGTGATGAAAATGCTCCTCGCGATAACGAGGCAGTAGAGATTTGGAAGAAATACATGCCCGAAAACCGCATATACTTTTTACCTGCTAAAAACAACTGGTGGAGCCCGGGCGACAATGGCCCATGTGGCCCCGATACTGAAATTTTTTATGATGTAAACGACGAACCATTAGGCGATATGACTCATGATCGGTTTGTACAAGCTGATGACGAAGGCCGTGTTGTTGAAATTTGGAACAACGTATTCATGGAGTACGAGAAAAAGGATGGCAAAGTCATTGGCAAACTAGCTCAAAAAAATGTTGATACCGGTATGGGACTGGAGCGTATTACAATGGTTGTGCAAAACAAAAAGAATGTTTTTGAAACTGATTTGTTTAGTAATGTTGTTGATCAAATTAAAAATCATAGTGTAAATAATTTTGAAAAAAGTATAAAAATAATCGCCGAGCATTTGCGGTGTTCTGTATTTTTAATTTCTGATGGAGTTTTACCAAATAATAAAGATCAAGGTTATGTTCTGCGTCGTTTGATTCGTCGGATGATGATTCAAGCAAACCAATTGCTTTTAAACGATAGTGATTTAGAGAGAATTTTTGGTATGTTTCAGCAATTATATAATGGTGTTTATTCAAATATTGATTCTTTAGAAAAAAATACTCAAATCCAAATTCTCAAAAATGAAATGGAAAAGTTTAGGCAGACACTTGAAAAAGGATTGAAAGAATTCGAAAAAGGTATTGACCCTTTTATTTTAGCAACTACATATGGCTTTCCAATTGAATTAACTTTGGAATTAGCACAAGAAAAGGGTATAGCTATTGATATGCAAGATTTTAATACTAAAATGCAAGAGCATCAAAAATTATCACAAACAGCATCAGCTGGGATGTTCAAGGGTGGGCTTGCAAATCACAACGAACAAACTATTAAATTGCACACTGCCCACCATTTACTATTAGCCGCATTGCAACAAGTATTAGGTAAAAGTGTAAAACAACGGGGTAGTAACATTACCGAAGAACGACTTCGTATTGATTTTATGTTTGACCGCAAAATGACAGATGTTGAGAGACAGCAGGTAGAAGATATTGTAAATGAAAAAATTAAGGCTGGTTTGGCCGTAGTTCGCAAAGAAATGCCACTAGTAGAAGCCGAGAAGTTAGGTGCCGAAATGGAATTTGGTGCAAAATATCCCGAAATGGTCTCGGTTTATTCAATTGAACAAGACGGCACGCCTTTTAGTATTGAATTCTGTGGTGGTCCACATGTAAATAATACTAACGAACTAGGTGTATTTAAAATCCAAAAAGAAGAAGCCGTTGCCCAAGGTATACGTCGTATAAAAGCAACGCTTACATAAAATATGTTTAAATGGCTTTTAAATAAAAAAAATAAAAGACCTATAAATAGACTTTATCTATCAATAGATGCTAGAAGCATTGGTATTGCTTTTTTATCAAATCATAAATGTATTTTTTATGATCGTAAATTTTATTTAAATAATGAAGCTGTAAAACCTATTGAGGTTTTATTTAAAGAAACTTTGATTAGTTTTAAAAATAAACATAACTTTTTATTAGATGAAATTTGTATAATTTTAGAAAACCCATGGGTTATAGAAAGCCATAGCCATATCAAAGAAAAAAGATCAAAAGAATTTGTTGTTACTAAAAATTTTTTAAGTTCTTTTATTGATAAAGAATTTACATCTTTCAAGAAACAAAATAATCCATATATAATTGAAAAAGTTTTGTTAGATGGGCATGTTCATACTGAACCATTAAATAAACAAGCAAAAGAAATTGAAATTTATTTAACTAAATTTACCGAGGATTATGAATTTGTATCTTTTATTAAAAATACAATAGAAAATATTTGGGATAAAACAAAAATAACTTTTACTTTTGGTGGTTCATTTATTATTAAAAATGGGTTAACTAAAATAAAAACAAACGATATTTATATTGTGTTAGGGTCAAGCGATACTATAATAAAATTATACAGTGCAAACACATTAAAAAGTAGTGTGACTATTCCATTTGGTTTTTGTAATATATTAGAAAAATTAGGACAAAAATGGGACACACCGTATTTTTCAACTATTAGTTGGCTAAATATGTTTTTAAAAAATGAGCTTAATACAAATGAAATGGTCCGGATAAAAAATGATATTCTGGATGTTTTTAAGCCTTTTAGTGGAAATTTAGAAAAATTAGAAATTTTTGATCCTAATATTCCACAACCAGCTAGACCTGTTAGGATTTTTGGGTTACATAAAATCTGGAATGAGTTATTTTTATATTTATTAGATCTTGAAATTAATAAAAAACACATAAATATTAAAAATACTGATATAATAAATGAGTCCGGGGATAGATTGTTAGATTTTTACATTAAAGAAGATTTTTAAAAAAATATGGTTAATAAAATAAAAATGGGGGATATTAAATCAGTAAAAAAGACAAATAATGTCTCGAGTAATTTGACTGTGCAAGACATTAAGCAAAAACCAATTTTAAAAGAAACAACAAAAGATTATGCGCATTATGAATCAATCCCTAATGAATTAAAAAAAGGTAGTAGAATAAAAAGAAAATTAATAATATTAGCTATAATTTTATTAATAATATGGGTTGGATTTTATTTTTTTAGTTCTATTAATATAACAATAATTCCCAAAAAAGATATTCAAAAACTTAACAAAGAAGTTACTTTAAATTCTTGGACTAAACCTTTGAAAGTTAGCGTTATGTCTATAAGTGAAGAAGTCTTAGTTGAAAATTCTGACCAACTTTCGGTTTCAAAAATTAAACTAGATGAAAAGGTCCGTAACCGTTTGATTTATGATATGCCCACTGGTTATAAAATGATAGGTAATTGTAAAAGCGGGATACTTTATACTGAACCAGTTTTTGATAGTAGTAAAAATCCAAAATATCTAAAAGCAGATACTTCGGTTCTGATTTTTGATTCAGGTAGCTTAGAAAAATTTATATTAAGTAATTTATATTTAGAAAATAAGCATTTGAAGAATATTGATAATCTATCTTGTGAGCTTTTGAGTGATATAAAAATAAATGGTATAAAAAGTAATCAAGTTTCTTTTATTTTAAAAGGTGATATGGTTTTGATGCCAAATATTGATATTGATGAAATAAAAAATAATTTAACTTTTAAAACTCAAAAAAATGTTAGAAACCAATTAAATTCAAATGGGAATATTCAAGAAGTTATTTTAAAGACTAACCCATGGCCAATCTGGCCGGTGTTACCTAAAAATATAAATAATATCAATATTACTATTAATGAAGATTTTATTTAGATTTTAAATATTTTATTTAATTCTTCTTTAGTTAATTCGTCAATTTTATTTGTAACAAATATCATCATTTCATTGGTTAAGCCAAGATCTTTTTTGATATTGTAAAACATAAATTCAAATGGATAAGGTGATATCCAAGCCGAATTTTTAAGACAAATAAACCCAGCCTTTTTTAATAAATAGCGCAAACTTTCGCGTTCGTTTTTTCTATTTTCTGGTAAATCCAGCATGATGATTCGCCAATTGCCATCCCAAGAAGTATTAACCATTGCGGTATCGCTCTCTAGGTTGATACTGTTTAATTTTCTTTTACCTTGTTTAGTTAGTCTAGCGTAGCTATTTTGTCCTGATGAGATATTTTCAATAAACCCAGCATCAGCAAGAGATTTTAATGACCTTGTAATTGCATATTTGGATTTTATGTCGGTGCCTCCCCTTGATAAGGGGGAGGTTTGGAGAGGGTTTGGGCTTTGAACTATATCACTAATCAAAACAGCCGGTTTATCCGCTAGTATTTTAAGTATTTTTTTTGAATAATCTATTTTCTTTGCCATATATTTATAATATAATATAGTTATCCACATTTTACAAGCTTTTTGCGGTCGCTAAATACTTGTCAAAAATATGAGCTTAGTATATAATCCAAATATAAATTATTAAAAAATTATAAGTTAATATCCGCCTATGCATAAAGCTATGGCGAGACAAGAAAAATAATATGTCAAAAATCATAGGTATCGATTTAGGTACAACAAACAGTGCAGTAGCTATTATAGAAGCTGGGCAACCAAAAATTATAGAAAATATCGAAGGTAACCGTACAACACCAAGTATCGTTGCAATTAGTAAAACAGGCGAACGGCTTGTGGGATTACTGGCAAAACGTCAAGCTGTAACAAACCCGGAAAATACTATTTATGGTATCAAACGATTCATGGGGCATCTTTTCTCTGATCCGGAAATAATGAAAGGTAAAGATACTTTGTCATTTAAAACACAAGCTGGGCAAGACGGTGGAGTAATGGTTAAAATTGGTGAAGAATTCACTCGTCCCGAAGAAATTTCCGCAATGATATTAGCTAAAATCAAAGCCGATGTTGAAGCTAAACTAGGTGAAAAGGTAACCGAAGCAGTAATTACTGTTCCAGCATATTTTAATGATGCTCAAAGAAAAGCTACAAAAGACGCCGGAGCAATTGCCGGACTTGATGTAAAGCGAATCATTAACGAGCCAACTGCCGCTGCACTAGCATACGGGTTTAACAAAAAGAAAAATGAAAAAATCGCCGTGTATGACTTTGGAGGTGGAACATTTGATGTATCAATTCTTGAAGTTGGTGATGATGTTATTGAAGTTAAATCAACCGATGGTGATTCACACATGGGTGGTGAAGACATTGACCAAAAAATAATTCGCTACATTGCTGATGAATTTAAAAAAGAAAGTGGTATTGATATCACAAAAGATACTTTAGCATTGCAACGTCTTAAAGAAGCAGCGGAGAAAGTTAAACACGAATTATCAACTACTATGGAATCAGAAATAAATATTCCGTTTATTACATCTGACGCTAGTGGTCCAAAGCATTTACTACTTAAAATGACTCGTGCAAAACTGGAAGAATTAGCAAAAGAATATATTGACCGTTCAATTGAAATTACAAAGCGTGCAATTGAAGCTAGTCCTTTTAAAGCAACTGAAATAGATGAAGTTATACTTGTTGGTGGACAAACCCGTATGCCAGCAATTATTGAAGCTGTAAAAGCATTATTTGGTAAAGAACCAAACCGCACAATTAACCCAGATGAAGTTGTAGCACTTGGTGCTGCAGTTCAAGGTGGAGTTTTACAAGGTGATGTCCGTGATGTGTTACTACTGGATGTTATTCCGCTATCACTAGGAATTGAAACATTAGGTGGCGTTGCAACAAAACTTATTGAAAAAAATACAACTATTCCTACAAACCGTTCCCAAGTATTTTCAACTGCTGGTGATAATCAAACCAGTGTGGAAATTCACATTACCCAAGGTGAACGCCAAATGGCGCAAGATAATAAATCACTTGGACGATTTATTTTAGATGGTATTCCACCAGCACCACGCGGTATGCCACAAATTGAAGTTAGTTTTGATGTTGATGCTAACGGTATACTTTCAGTTAAAGCAAAAGATAAAGCCAGTGGTAAAGAGCAGAGTATTCGTATTGAAGCCTCTAGTGGATTATCCGACGCTGACATTGAAAAGATGAAACAAGATGCCGAAAAATATGCCGACGAAGATGCAAAGAAAAAAGAATTAGTTGATACTAAAAACACTGCTGAAATGTTACTATACACTGCAGAAAAATCATTAAAAGACGCTGGTGATAAAGTTAGCGCCGAGACAAAAGAATTGGTTGAAAAATCAATTGCTGACTTGAAAGCCGTCAAAGATGGTGATGATCAAAATGCAATTAAAGAAAAAACTGAAAGCTTAAGTAATGCTATGAGCAAAATTGGTGAAGAAATGAATAAAGCTAACCAAGATGCTCCAAAAACAGATACTAACAGTTCAGAAGGCGAAGCAAAAGAAGCAGAATTTACAGAGAAAAATCAAGATGAGGGAGAAAAGAGCGCCTAAATACAAGGTGCCAGCAAATATCGCGGAAAGTAGCATTACTCTTCGCGATGTTTTGCGCACTACAAAAGATAAAAAAAATGCTTGTATCGTAGTGTTGGATGAATTAACCGATGTTCATAATGTTGGGGCAATTATTAGGTCCAGTGTTGCCTCTGGTGTTGATGCAATAATTATTGCTAAAAATAATCAAGCTCCAATTAACGACACAGTAATGCACACTTCTGCCGGTACAGCAGGGATGATACCGGTTATTGCGATGAATGTTAATGACGCCATCCGCACAATGAAAGAAAATGGATTTTGGGTGCATGGACTTTTTATGAGTGGTGATACGAATTTATGGAAATCAGACTTAACTGGTAAAGTTGGAATAGTAGTAGGTAGTGAAGGTGAAGGCATCCATGCTATGACTATGAAATTATGTGATTATGGTTTAGCTATTCCAATGGATAGTAAAGTTGAATCCCTAAATGCATCTGTTAGCGTTGCTATTGCACTTTATGAGCGTTTGAGACAAATTAATATATAATAATATTTATGTCCAAAGATTATTACGAAACATTAGGAATACAAAAAGGTGCATCGAAAGACGAAATAAAAAGAGCTTTTCATAAAATGGCACACAAATACCATCCGGATAAACCAGGAGGTGACGATGCTAAATTTAAAGAAGCCAATGAAGCTTATCAAGTCTTAAGTGATGATGCTAAACGTGCGCAGTATGACCAATATGGACATACTGATTTTTCTGGTGCAGGAGCTGGCGGATATGGCGCAGGTTATGGTGGATTTTCTCAGCAAGGTTTTGATTTTGATATGGGGGATTTGGGTGATATTTTTGGAGACTTTTTTGGTGGGGGTATGCGCGGTAGTCAAAATAGTCCAAGAAAAGGTCGCGATTTAGTAACTGAAATAAATCTAACTTTTAATGAAGCTATCTTTGGGGCTGAAAAAATAATTCGTATTAAAAAACATACAAAATGTAGTACTTGTAGTGGAACAGGTGGGGACAAAGATGAAAAACCAGAAACCTGCAGTAAGTGTAATGGTTCTGGTCAAATTACAACTCTTCGCCGAACAATGCTTGGGGCATTTCAACAAGTATCAATGTGTGATAATTGTGATGGCACTGGTAAAATAATAAAAAAGAAATGTAAAAATTGTAATGGTACTGGTGGTGAAAATAAAGAAGTTGAATTAAAAATAAATATTCCAGCAGGCTCTTCACATGGGGACACTTTAAAGCTTACCGGTGGAGGTGAGTTTATTAAAAATGGTAAAATAGGGGATTTGTATTTAAATTTAATTGTTAAAAATAATCCTAATGTTGAGCGATCTGGCGCAAATTTAATTTATAATTTAAATATTACTCCTACTGAAGCTATTTTAGGTATTAAAAAAGATATTGAATTAATTGATGGTGTTATTAATGTAACCGTACCAGCTGGGTCAAATGACGGGGAGAATTTGATAATCAAATCACGCGGTATACCACACAGTGGTGGGTCTCGCGGTAGCGCAATTTTGCGTATTAAAATAAACATACCGAAAAAGATTTCCAAAAAAGCTAAAGAATTATTGGAAGAACTCAAAAAAGAAGGGATTTAAAATGCTTGTGGTATAATCAATCTCATGATTAAAACTGCAGAATTTGTAACTCCTAAACATCCTGATAAAATTTGTGATTTTATTGCGGATTCAATTTTAGATGCGTATTTAGAAAATGATATTAATTCACGCGTTGCTATTGAAGTTATGGGTGGGCATAATTTAATTACTATTAATGGTGAAGTAACCAGTAC
The DNA here is from genome assembly GCA_964401705.1 of uncultured Candidatus Saccharibacteria bacterium. GTDB lineage: Bacteria > Patescibacteriota > Minisyncoccia > Phycocordibacterales > UBA9973 > 2-01-FULL-33-17. The sequence continues at coordinate 50,144 of CAYNZJ010000001.1, read as the reverse complement.
TGGATCGCCAGATGTTGAAAAGGTTGTTAAGCAAATTGTTGGGCAAGATTATAAAGTCATTATAAACATTGTTAAACAAAGTCCTGAAATAGCTAGTGGGGTTGATACTGGTGGTGCTGGGGACCAAGGCATAATGTGCGGTTATGCAACCAACGAAACAAAAGAATTGCTTCCATTGGAATATATTTTAGCTCGGAATTTAGCTCAAAAAATTTATGCAGTTTACCCTTATGATGGTAAAACCCAGGTTACGATTGAATATGTAAATGATGCTATTATAGATTTTAAAGTAAAAACTGTAGTTGTAAGTTTTCAAAATTCAAAGAACCAAGAATTACTACCACTTGTAAAAAGTATAATTGGTGATGCTGATACTGAATATTTAATTAACCCAGCTGGTGAGTGGGTCTTAGGTGGTTTTGACGCAGATACTGGGCTATCTGGCCGAAAATTAATTATTGATAATTACGGCCCTGAAATTTCAATTGGCGGGGGGTCATTTTCAGGTAAAGATTATACCAAAGTTGACCGAAGCGGAGCATACATGGCTAGAAAAATTGCTGTTGATTTACTTAAATCTAACAATGCTAATAAAGTTTATATCAAACTAGCTTATGCTATTGGTAAAGCCGAGCCTGTAATGGCGGTAGCTATTATTGATGGGGTAGAGAAGGTTATCGCAGATTATGATTTAACCCCAAAAGGTATAAGAGAATTTTTAAAATTAGATACAGTTAAATATACTAGTACCTGTATATGGGGTCATTTTGGGCACAATTTCAATTGGGATTAATTTTAGTTTGCCAAAATAAGCATATTATGCTAATATAAAACCCATGATTAAATTAAACGCACAAAAGCGAAGTAAAACCGACAAACTAGAATTGGTCCGTAAAAATGGATTGGTTCCAGCTGTGGTTTATGGCGCTGGCGTAGAGAATACTCCTATCTCTGTACCAGCTATCGACTTCAAAAAAGTTTACAAAGAAGCAGGAGAGACAACAACTATTAGTTTAAATTTAGATGGTAAAGATTTACCAGTTCTAATTCATGAAATCCAATTGGATCCAATCCGAGGATTTGCTTTGCATATTGATTTTCTTTGTGTTGACCTTAAAAAGAAAATTACAGCAAGTGTTCCTTTAGAATTTACTGGTGTTTCAGAAGCTGTTAAAAGTGGTGCTGGAGTATTAGTTAAAGTACTTCATGAAGTTGAAGTTGAAGCATTACCAGCTGATATGCCACATAGTTTAACTGCTGATATTTCAAAATTAGCAACATTGGATGATAATGTTTTTGCTAGTGATATTAAATTACCAAAAGGTGTTGAGCTCGTCACTGATTCAGATGAAGTCGTAGCTGCAGTTACCGAAGTCCACGAAGAAAAAGAACAAGCTCCAATTGATTTAACTAATATTGAAGTTGAAAAGAAAGGTAAAAAAGAATCTGACCAAGCTGGGGAATAATTCATAAAATTAATAAAAAATCGTGCTATACTATGTGTATGGTACGATTTTTTAAATTGCGGTATATTTATATTTTTGTTTTGGTTATTTTTTCCATTACGAATGTTTTTTTTGCTCCTTTATCTACATTTGCTCAAGTTAGTGAAATTCAGGATGCTCAAAATAAACGAGCTATTTTAGAGCAAGAACTAGCTGGTCTTGAAAAAGAACTAGCCGAAGTCACCGCTCAACTTCAAAATCAAAAAGGTCAATCTGCTTCACTTAAACGTGACATTGATATTTTAAATACTAAAATTAATCAATCTAAAATAGATATTCGAGCAAAAAATGTATTAATTGAAAAATTGGGTGGTGAAATTGATAATAAAAACAAAACCATCTATTCTTTAACTGAAAAAATAGAAAGAGAAAGAGAATCGTTAGCAGAGCTTATCCGTAAATCATATGAATTACAAGATGAAACATCTTTTGTCCATGTAATTATGTCTGGAGAAACATTATCTGATTTTTATCAAGATTTAGACGACTATAATAGTATCAAAGATTCTATTGGAGATTCGCTGGGAATTGTTCGTGATAATAAAAAGCAAGTTGAAATTCAAAAAACTGAATTAATTAAAAAACAAGACGAACAAATTGATGCAAAAGCTAAAATAGAAAGTGCTAAAAAAGCTGTTGAAGCTAACGAGAAAGAACGTCAAGCAATGCTTAAATTAAGTAAAGGTAAAGAGTCTGAGTATGAAAAAGTAAAAGCTGAAAAAGAAAAAAAGGCCGCTGAAATCAAAGCCCGTTTATTTAACTTTGCTGGTGGGGAAACCAAAGCAATTCCTTTTGGTACAGCATTGCAGTATGCTGAGAGTGCTCAAACTCATACTGGTGTCCCAGCTTCACTTGTTTTGGCTATTTTAACTCAAGAATCAGCTTTAGGGGCTAATGTCGGTAAATGTTATTTATTAGATGAAACTACTGGTTCAGCTATTAATATAAACACAAATAAAGTATTCGCTAATGGTATGAAGCCAACTCGAGATGTTAAGCCTTTTATTGAAATCACATCTAGACTTGGTATGGATTATAAAAAAACAGTGGTTTCTTGTCCTATTGCTGGTGTACAAGGTTGGGGTGGAGCCATGGGCCCAGCTCAGTTTATTCCGTCTACTTGGAAAGGTGTAGAAAAAAGAATAATTGCAATTACTGGTAGTGCTAATCCTTGGAATGCTAGAGACTCGATAACTGCTTCATCTATTTATTTAGCTGATATTGGGGCTGGATCTACTTATAGTTCTCAAATCAAAGCTGCTTGTAGATATTATGGGTCTGGAGGGTCTGATTGTAGTTATGGTAAACAAGTTATGGCTCGTGTATCCAGCATCCAAGCTGACATTGATTATTTAAAAGAATATGGAGTGTCTAGAAGATAAAATTAGATCGCAAATTTTATAAAAAATTGCAATTTCTATATTTTATGCTATATTAATACATATGAAGAAAGATATCCACCCAAAAGATTATCGTCAAGTTGTATTTATTGACTCTGGTACAGGAGCGCAGTTTTTAACTTTTTCTACTGTTAAAACAACAGAAACCGTTAAATACGAAGGTGATGGTAAAGAATACCCAGCATATTTTGTTGAAATTTCATCAGCTACACATCCATTTTATACAGGACAAGAACGTGTTCTTGATACTGCAGGACGTGTTGATAAATTCAAGAAAAGAGCTTCTCTTAAAAAAGCTTAACTAATACAGTACCCCCCCTCTGTCCTTGCGGACATCTCCCCCTAAGAAGGGGGAGATTAAGAGGGGGTTTGTGTTATAATAAATATACTCATGTTAGATATTGAAAAATTAAAAGAGAATTATAAAACCGAATTTCTTGCACATCAGTACGAGAAGCTTTTGCGTGAAAAAGGAGAAGTTGAAAATATGATTAAAGAAAATCCTGATATGTCTGATATGGCAATTGAAGAATTATCAATGATTGATATGCAAATAAAATCAATCGAAGATCAAGTTGCAGAAATTGAAAAATCCGAAAAAGAGGAAGAAGAATTCCCTAATGAAGTTGTCGTTGAAATGCGCGCTGGTGCAGGTGGTGACGAAGCTAGTTTGTTTGCTAGTGAACTTTCTCAAATGTATCAACGCTATGCTGGTAAAAGAAAATGGGCAGTTCATATGTTAGATGACGATACTTTTCAAATTCGAGGACAAGATGTATATAAATTACTTCGCTTTGAAACCGGAGTTCATCGAGTTCAAAGAATCCCACTTACTGAAAAAAACGGCCGGATTCATACATCAACTGCCAGTGTTGCAATACTACCAATCCGTAAAAAAACAAAAATTACAATTAACCCTGCCGATTTAGAAATGGAATTATCTCGGGCTGGTGGTGCTGGTGGGCAAAATGTTAACAAGGTTGAAACTGCAGTAAGACTAATCCATAAACCAACAGGGATTGCTGTGCGCTGTACAATGGAGCGATCTCAATTAGCCAACCGTGACCGAGCAATGGAAATGCTTCAAGCTAAACTTCAAATGATAGAAGATGAAAAAGAAGCAGCTAAATATGCCGGTGATCGAGCTAGCCAAATTGGAACAGCAGATAGAAGTGAAAAAATTAGAACTTATAATTTCCCACAAGACCGTATTACTGATCATCGAATACATATGTCATGGCATAATTTACCGAAAATAATGATGGGGGAGATTGATGACATAATTGATGCTTTTCAAAATGGGGTAATTGGTGATGCTGGAGACGAAGAATAATTACTTTATAATCCTATTATTAATTACAAAATAGGCTTGAATTCAAGATAATCCAACCAAAATCTTTGCATTTTGGTTGTTTTTGTGGTAAAATATCCCCGATTAAAAATATTTATGAATAAACTAAAAAACAAAACAGCAGGGTATATACTCTCTGCAGGAATTTTCTTGATATTTGTTATTTCTTTTTTTCTCTATCATAAAATACAAAAAAATCCTTGGTGGGATGATATCTCGCTTGGTGGATGGGGTGTAATTTTGGGCGGAGCAATTCTTTTACTTTATGGAATTTTTCATAAGGACAAAAAGAAAGAAAAAAAATTAAAAGAAATAAACGAATGGTTAAAAGGAGGATCAGGAATAATAATTTTTATTTTCTTATCTTTAACATCTTCTGCACAAGATTCTGGAGGAGATTATTGTCGTTCTTCCGCAGTGGAAGAAAAGCTTGAAATTAGTGCTTACTACCCAATAGCTATCTCGTATATTGGACAATTTTGGGATACATCTCATAATTTCTACAACTTTCGGACTAGACAAAATGTTTGGATTGAACCGAAAGACACAGTAGGTCTTGGTTTTATTTCAGCAGATTTTGCTTTCAAAAAGGTACCTATATACCTATCTGCTCAAGCAAGATTTAATTCCCACACATCTATTTGGTTGGGCCTTAACACTGTCTTTTCAGATTTTCATATAGTAAAGAACATTTTTTATCAAGCCCAAATTGGCGGGTACAAAAATCTTCATACTAAAGATTGGTTAGTTAACGCTTATGCGCAAAGCAAACCTATTCTAAATGAAAAAGTTTTTTTTGAGGGATTTTTAAATTATTACCCCAATAAAAACGAATACTCTTTTGAGGTGGAAAGTGGGATAAAAATAAACCATACTTTAGCGCTAATGTTGGGTTTTGATCATGTAGAAAAGGAAAACCACTTTTTTGGTGGATTAAGATTCGAGATGTATGAAAGAAAAAATCAAAGAAGGTGAAAATGGTACCAATAATGCGGATTATTATGAATTTATAAAGTTAAGGGCTACCTAGAATTAATTGGTTTAGCCCTTTTTATTTGCTTTAAAAGCATAAATTTGCTATAATTTAGGCGCCCAGTGGAATTTCTGCTGGTGTAATTTTGTTTATTTAGAATCTATTAATTATAGATTTTATGCGTGTATAGTTCAGTGGCCCGCCGACGCCAAGGCTTTGGACGGGCGAGTAATGGTGATGTAATAAATATAATGAAAAAGATTATAGTTGTAATCTAAACATGCGTGTATAGTTCAGTGGTAGAACGCTGTCCTGATAAGACAGAGGTCCTTGGTCCGATTCCAAGTACACGCACATGGACAATATAAAGAACAACATTGATAAGAAACAAAAACAGCAAGGCATAATGACTAGGCAATTAGGTTTTGGATTAAGTCTTTCTGGTTGGATTGCATTTCCTGTATTGTGTGGCTTTTTCCTTGGGAATTTCCTTGTTGATAAAATAAATGCACCACAATATGTATTCTTAATATGTGTTATTGGTTCTGTAGTTTTTTCTTTCTATGGGCTTATCAAAGAATCAAAAAAATATTTACGATCTTTAGTAAATAGTGAAGATGAGGAAAAAAGTAGAAAAGAAAACGACATCCAATCCATAAGAGAACTCTCTTATCACGATATACATTTAGAAGATACCGATACTAAAAATAATTAATTTACATGACTCAAGAAAATAACTTAAATAATAATACTGAAATTATAGAACAAGCTGGACATTCTACTGCTGATACCACTGGGGTTAGTAGTGAAAATGTTAGCCACGAAGCAACACTATATGCAGAACCAGTTTTTAATATTGGTAATTTTACTGTTACAAATTCACTTTTAACAAGCTGGGTTGCTGTGGTTTTTGTTTTGTTAATAGTTCTATTTATTAGGTTAAGAAAGCTTAAATTAATTCCTGGAAGAGTTCAGAATTTTTTTGAACTTATAATTGATGGGGCATTAAATCTATGTGACCAAGTAACTGGTTCAAGAAAACTTTCTTTAAAAATATTTCCAATATCCTTTTCATTGTTTATTTTTGTACTTGTTAATAACTGGGTTGGAATATTGCCAGGAGTAGGGGCATTTGGAAATATTGTAAACCATGATGGGCATGATGTATTTATACCAATGCTTCGTGGAGCAACTGCAGATATTAATACAACATTAGCAATTGCAATATTTACCGTAATTGCTTCTAATATATTTGGTATTGTAGTTCTTGGTTTATGGAAGGGTATAAACAAATATATAAAAATTGGGGAACTATTAAAAATGAGAAACTTTTTAAAAGATCCAACAGTATTAGTTGTAGCTCCAATTCATTTTTTTGTAGGAGCGTTAGAAGCTATTGGTGAAATAGCAAAAGTCGCATCACTTTCTTTCCGTTTGTATGGTAATGTTTTTGCTGGAGAAGTGTTATTGGCTTCAATGAGCGCTCTTCTTGCTTTCTTTTTACCTATTCCTTTTCTTTTCTTGGAATTCTTTGTAGGTATTATTCAAGCATTCATTTTTTCAATGTTAACGACAGTTTATTTCTCAATTCAAGCAACCGACCATGATGAACATGACTCTCACGAGTCCGAGCATCATGATGAAAAACATTTAGCACAAGAAAAAGTGCTAGGCTCGGTGTAGTATTATTATTTATTAATTAATTTATATAAAAATTATGGAAAATGTCATGTTCGCAAAAGCTTTCGCAATTGCAGTAGGAGCTATCGCTCCAGCTTTAGCAATTGGTCTTATTGGATCAAAAGCAATGGAGTCTATTGGTCGCAACCCAGAATCTGCAAGTAAAATACTTGTGCCTATGCTACTTGCATCTGCTTTTGCTGAAGCTATTGCAATTTACGCTCTTGTTATTGCTTTCTCAATTAAGTAGTCTTTTTATTATAATCTTTTAATGTAAACTTTCCTTATGGATGCAATCATTTCAACTTTTCACATCGATCTAAAACTTATTATTGCTCAAGTAATTAACTTTGCAATTGTTCTTGTGCTTGTTTATTTTGTTCTTGGTAAACCTCTTATGAAAATGATGAGGATTCGAGATGGTAAAATACGTGAAGGTCTTAATAAAGCTGATCGTGCAGAGAAAAAGCTTTTAGAAGCTGAATCTGAAAAATTAGAAATACTTTCCGAAACTCAAAACACAGTTCGTGATATTTTGAGTTCCGCAGAAGAAAAATCCAAAGGTATTATCGATGCTTCTTTACAAGATGCTCAAATACAAAAAGAACAAATTTTAGAATCAGCTAAAAAAGAATTAGCTCGAGAAAAAGAAGAAATGACTGCAAATATACAAAAAGAAACAGCTACTTTAATAAGAGAGAGTTTAGAAAAGATTCTTTCTACTGGTTTTACAAAAGAAGATAATGAGAGATTTACTGCAGGTATTAGTAAGAAAAATTCATAAATATGATTAAATCTCGTACAATTGCTGAATCTTTATATGCACATCATATTGCACACAATGGCAAAGATGCGCAAGAAATGGCACAGTCTCTTACTTCTTTTTTAAAAAGACATCATATGGTTTCTTCTTTACCTAAAATTCTTTCACATTTAAAAAGGATTCAAGAAAAAGATATCGTTTTACGTGAATGTAATTTAACTAGTTCACATGAACTAAGTAAAGAAACTATGAATAATTTAGTAAAAGGTTTTCTTAAGGAAGATGCGGGGGAAGTTCATATAGAGTCTTTTGTTGACCCTTCTCTTTTGGGTGGTTTTATTTTAAAACAAAATGGAACTATTTACGATGCATCTATTAAAAGTATGCTCAAAAAATTAGAAGAAAATTTAACCGCATAATATGAAAATAGATTCACTAATACAAAACATACAAGAAAATATCAAAAATTTTGATATTTCAATTTCTACAGAAGAGTACGGGAATATACTTTCTATCACTGACGGTATTGCTCGTGTCTCTGGGTTGCCAGGGTGTCAATCAAATGAAATGCTATCTTTCCCAAATGGAATTTTTGGTATTGCTCTTAACTTGGAAGAAGATTCAATCGGGGTAATTATTTTAGGAGATTATACATCTTTAAAAGAAGGGGATCAGGTTTTACGCACAAAAAGAATACTTTCTGTTCCTGTTTCAATGGATTTAGTTGGACGTGTTGTTAACCCAATTGGAGAAACTGTTGATGGCGGTAAAACCGTAATTACAAAGGATTATTATCCTGTAGAAAAAACAGCCCCAGGGGTTATGGATCGTCAAGGTGTTGATCAACCAGTTCAAACTGGAATTCTTGCAATTGATGCAATGATTCCAATTGGTCGTGGGCAACGTGAGCTTATTATTGGTGATCGTCAAACAGGTAAAAGTGCTGTTGCAATAGATACAATAATAAACCAAAAAGGCCAAAACATGCTTTGTGTTTATGTTGCTATTGGTCAAAAACAATCAAAAATTGCTCGTACTATAGAAATTTTACGTAAGTCTGGAGCAATGGAATATACAACAATTGTTGCAGCTGGTGCTGCAGAAGGCCCAGCTTATTCTTATTTGGCTCCTTATGTTGGGGTTGCAATTGCTGAATATTATATGGATAAAGGCAATGATGTATTAATTGTTTATGATGATTTATCTAAACATGCGGTAGCTTATCGTGAAATATCACTACTTCTTCGTCGTCCACCAGGCCGTGAAGCTTATCCGGGAGATGTCTTTTATTTACATTCTCGTTTACTTGAAAGAGCATGTCGACGTAATCCTGAAGCAGGTGGAGGATCTATTACAGCTTTGCCAATCATTGAGACTCAAGCTGGAGATATTTCAGCATATGTTCCTACAAACGTTATTTCAATTACTGATGGTCAAATTTTCCTTGAATCAGGACTTTTCTATAAAGGTATTCGTCCGGCGATTAACGTTGGATTATCTGTTTCTCGTGTTGGTTCTAGTGCTCAAACCAAGCCAATGAAAAAAACAGCAGGTAAACTAAAATTAGCTATGGCTCAATATCGTGAACTTGAAAGTTTTGCTCAGTTTGATTCTGATCTTGATCCAGAAACAAAAAAACAACTTAATCGTGGTAAAAGAATTACAGAGCTTTTAAAACAAGTTCAATATGCACCAATGCCAGTGGGGGAACAAGTTGCTACTATTTTTGCAGCAAATAATGGGTTTTTTGATTCTTTTGATGTTTTATCTATAAAAGAAAAACAAGAAGCTTTTCTTAATTATATGAGAAATAGTTATGGAACATTATTGAAAGATTTAGAAAAAACTTGGAATGATGAAATAGAGTCTTCTCTTTCAATGGCCTTAAAAGATGCTACAGAAATTATTTTATAATATTATACTATGCCTGTACAATCTAAAATTATTAAACAAAAGATAAAGTCTGTTGCAAATATCAAAAAGATAACAAAAACCATGGAAATGGTTTCGGTATCAAAGATGAGAAAATCAACAATACGGACTCTTGGTTCTCGAACGTATGCCATACTTGGTCTTAAGCTTGTTGCTTATTTACAAAAAATGGCTCCCGGAACACATTCTCTAATGTCAGAAAAAGAGACCAAGACAGGTAAAATCTTAGTTGTACTTTACGGTGGGAACAAAGGACTTTGTGGAGGGTATCATGTTAATTTATTTAAAATGTTATCTTTATCTTTAAAAAATACAAAAGACGAAGTCCACTTTGTTACAATAGGTAAATATGCTGAAAAAATAGCAAACAAACTTAAATATAAAATAATTGCTAGTTTTGTAGAATTTAATGAATCATCAAATAACGAATCTTTGGAAGTTATATCAAAGATGATTCAAAAAAAATTCCTTGAAGGAGAATATGATAATGTCTATATGTGTTATACTGAGTTTATTAAAACAACAATGTATAAACCAATTTATACAAAATTATTACCAGCTTCGATGGAATTATTTGAAAACATTGTTGATGCAATAGGAGATTCAAATTCTAGAGAATCTCATACCGAATACGATTTCTCTAACACAACATTTGAACCTTCATTGTCCGCAATATTAGACGCAATTTTACCTTCAATGGTTACAACTACTCTTTATCAAGCTCTTGCTGAATCTCATGCTTCAGAACACAGTGCTCGAATGTTTGCCATGAAAAATGCCGGAGATAACGCTTCTGATTTGCTTGATGATTTGCAGTTGACGTATAATAATGCTCGTCAAAGTGCAATTACTCAGGAAATTAGTGAAATTGTTGGTGGAGCCAGCGCATTACAAGTAGATTAAAAGATTATGGAAAATAAAAAAGGTTATATAACACAAATCATTGGAGCTGTTGTAGATGTAAGTTTTGACGAAAATTTACCAGCTATTTATGATGCACTTATTGTAGAACTTGATGGAGGTAAACTTATTCTTGAAGTTGAACAACATCTTGGTTTATCGGAAGTTCGAACCATTGCTATGGCATCAACAGATGGTCTTTATCGTGGTCAAGAAGTCATTCAGACTGGTGGACCAATTTCTATGCCTGTAGGTAAAGAAGTTCTTGGCCGGATGTTTAATGTTACTGGGGATCCAATTGATAATAAACCTATCCCACAAGTTAAAAAAAGATATCCTATACATGCGCAAGCTCCAACATTGGTTAGACAATCTCCAGGAGCTGAAGTTCTTGAAACAGGTATCAAAGTCATCGACCTAATGTGTCCTTTCTTAAAAGGAGGTAAAGTTGGTCTTTTTGGTGGAGCGGGAGTTGGTAAAACTGTTGTTATTCAAGAACTTATTCGTAATATTGCTCAAGAACATGGAGGATATTCTGTATTTGCTGGAGTAGGAGAAAGAAGCCGTGAAGGAAATGATTTGTATAAAGAAATGGAAGAATCCGGTGTTCTAGATAAAACAGTTCTTACTTTCGGACAAATGAATGAACCACCAGGTGCTCGTGCGCGTGTTGCACTTTCTGCTTTGTCTATTGCCGAATATTTTAGAGAAGAAGAAGGTAAAGACGTATTATTGTTTATTGATAATATTTTCCGATTTACTCAAGCAGGTTCTGAGGTTTCAGCTCTATTGGGCCGTATGCCATCAGCTGTGGGTTATCAACCAACACTAGCATCAGAAATGGGAGCATTACAAGAGCGTATTACATCAACTGATAAAGGTTCTATTACATCTGTACAAGCTGTGTATGTGCCAGCGGATGACCTTACAGATCCAGCCCCAGCAACAACCTTTGCTCACCTTGACTCAACTGTTGTTCTTTCTCGTGCTCTTTCTGAACTGGGTATTTATCCTGCAGTTGATCCACTAGATTCTTCATCAACTATTCTTGATCCAAATATTGTAGGTAAAGACCATTATGAAGTAGCTCGTGATATCCAACGTGTTGTTCAACGTTATAAAGATTTGCAAGACATCATTGCTATTTTAGGAATGGATGAATTATCAGATGAAGATAAATTAACTGTTGCTCGTGCACGTAAAGTTCAAAGATTTTTATCACAACCATTTTTCGTAGCAGAACAATTTACTGGTACACCTGGTGCGTATGTTCCTGTTTCTGAATCTATTCGATCTTTCCGTGAAGTTCTTGATGGTAAACATGATGATATTCCAGAATCCTTCTTTTTCTTAAAGGGAAGTATTGATGATGTTCGTCGTGCTTACGAGGAATCTAAAATAAATAATTCTTAATATTATATGGATTTTCAAGGAAATAATAAAATGAGTCTACGCATTGTTACACCCGAAAAAGTTGTGTATCAGTCTTTTGCAGATTCAATAAGTATTCCTACAGAATCTGGTGAAATTACAATATTGCCACATCACTCAGAATTGGTAACTTTGGCAAAACCTGGGATTTTAACTTTACGATTAGATAATAAAGATAGTTATTTTGCTGTAACTAGAGGTGTTTTACAAATCGGAGGAGATAACAGTGTTACATTGCTTGTTACTCATTCAGAAATAGCTGAAGAAATCGACCTTGCTCAAGCAGAAGAAGCATACGAAAGAGCTAGAGTTGCTATGGAGCAAAAATCAACTCTTTCCGATATTGATTTTGCTAGATTCCAAAGTTCACTTGAAAGAAATCTTGCACGTATCAAAACCGCAAAAAGAAGATTATAGAAATAAAAAAGTATAGAATAAAAAGACTCGCAAATGCGGGTTTTTTGTTTTTATCCTACTTGGAGGTCGGACCTCCAAGTAAACCACTGGTAGAATTTTAACGGTAGTGATTGGCAAATGATGCTTATTTTGTTATAGTAGTTACGTATGGAAAGCGAATATACAATACTTTTATATTACAAATACGTAAGGATTAAAGACCCAGAATTGGAAAAGGTTAGGCAAATGGATGTTTGCCGGGCTCTTGGGCTTACAGGACGGATTATAGTTGCTAATGAAGGTATAAACGGTACTGTTGAAGGTAAAACTGAAGACACCGAAAAATACATCAAATGGATGGAAGAAGATAAAAAGTTTAAAAATATCGATTGGAAAAAGTCTGCTGGACTGGGGGACTGTTTTCCAAGATTATCTGTAAAAGTCCGCAAAGAAATTGTATCACTGCATTTGGTTGATGATAATTGGGATATTGATCCTCAAAAAGTTACCGGGAAAAGACTTAAAGCTAAAGATTTGGACAAAATGTATGAATCAGGAGAAGAATTTTACATTGTTGATATGCGCAATGATTATGAACTTGAAGTTGGTAAATTTACTAAGACTGTTTTTCCGGGGCTTAAAAATTTCCGAGACTTAAAAGACCGTGTTAAAGAAATTGAACATTTAAAGGATAAAAAAGTAGTAACAGTTTGTACTGGTGGGGTTAGATGTGAAAAAGCCAGTGGGTTTTTATTGTCCCAAGGGTTTAAAGATGTATCTCAACTGCACAATGGTATGGTTACATATATGAAAGAATTTCCAAATAAAGAATTCAAAGGTTCTCTTTATGTTTTTGATAAAAGAAAAACAATTACTTTTGATGATCAGGGTAAACATGTTGTTATTGGTAAATGTCATTATTGTAAAAATCCAACAGAAAATTATTTTGACTGTACATACCCATTTTGTCATCAACAATTTTTAGGTTGTGTTGATTGTGTTAAGGAAAATGATGGGTACTGTACTGATAATTGTAAATCCTTAGATGTTAAAAAATTAACTAACGTTTAAAAAATAAAAATGGAAAATATCGGAATATTATATATTGTAGCAACACCCATTGGTAACATGGGGGATATTACTTACCGTGGTGTAGAAACATTAAAAAATGTAAACTATATCTATGCCGAAGACACAAGAGAATTTAATAAAATTGCTAATAGATACGAAATAAAAACCAAAACTTATTCTTATAATTCTCATTCTACAAATAAAACACATAATAAAATTATAGAAATATTGCTTGGTGGGCAAAATATTGCCCTTGTTAGTGATGCTGGGACTCCGGGGATATCTGACCCAGGTTCTTTAATTACTAATTATATTATTAATAATAATCCTGAAATAAAAATAGTTCCAATTCCAGGGGCTAGTGCTGTTGTTTCTGCGGTATCAGTATCAGGAATATTTGGTAATCAATTTAGTTTTTTAGGTTTTGCCCCTAATAAAAAAGGTCGCGAAACTTTTTTTAAAGAGGTTATTGATTCTAAAATCCCAGTTGTTTTTTATGAATCAACTCACAGAATTAAATCTACTCTTGAATGGTTTGATAAAAATTCTCCTAAAACACAAATAATGGTAGCTCGGGAAATAACAAAAATGTTTGAAACAATCCGAACAGATATTGCAAAAAATCATTTAGAATTTATTATAAAAAATCCCAAAGAATTAAAAGGCGAGTTTACATTAATTATTCATCCAAAATAAAATGAGAAAAAAAGAATTCACTATAATAATATTGTCTGCTTTGACACTAACAACTAGTTTTGTTAATGTTCATTATTTATTGGCTCAAAATATGCCGATATCTAATTATTGGTCTTTTGAAAAAATAACTACAAATAATTTATCTAAATCTAATTTTGTAAATAATCAAGAAATAAAAACTCAAGAAGAAAAAGAAGAAACTTTACACGTAGAAAAACCAGAAAATGTAAAAGGTATCTATATGTCATCTTGGGTGGCAGGTACAAAATCAGTTCGAAGTCGATTAACAAATTTAGTTAACGATACTGTTATAAATAGTGTCGTAATTGATTTTAAAGATTCAACTGGTGTTGTGTCAATTCCTGCCCCAGAAGGAGCAAGCCAAGATAGAATTAATGCCGAGTCCACAAGAGCCGTTGATTTAAAAGAATATATTCAAGAACTCCATGAAAATGATGTTTATGTAATTGCTAGAATTGCTGTATTTGAAGATCCTATTTATGCTAAAAATAACCCTACAAGTGCTGTTTTGAATAGTAAAGGCGAGCTTTGGAAAGATCGGCATGGTTTAGCATGGGTTGATGCTAGTAGCCCAGAATTCCACCAATATATTTTAGAATTAGCATACGAAGCTTATGATTTAGGATTTGATGAAATTAATTTAGACTATATTAGATTCCCAACAGATGGTAGTCGTGATAAAGTTTATCCAATAACTAAAAACAAACTTAAACAAGATGTAATTTCTGATTTTACAATTTTTATGCATAAAAATTTAAAAGAAAAAGATATCCCACTTTCAATTGATGTTTTTGGGCAAATATTGACTGATCCTAATGATGTAAATATTGGGCAATTTTATGAATATTTATTACCCAATGTAGATGCTATTGCTCCTATGATATATCCTTCACATTTTTATGCTGGGTATAAAGGACTAAAATCTCCAGAAGCAAACCCATATCAGACTATTAAATTATCTTTACAAGATGGATTAAATCGTCAAAAAGCAATAAATAATAATACCGAAATCCGCCCATGGCTTCAAGATTTTAGTATGAGTGTGTCTTATGGACCTAATGAAGTAAAAGCTCAAATCAAAGCTGCAAATGATGTGGGGATATATTCATATCTGTTATGGGATCCTAAAAATAGATATACAAAAGAAGCTCTTTTGGAAGACCAAAATAACTAGAAAAGATTTTTTTGCTATGGTATAATAGCACTATGAAATCAAAACGAACTATTTCGTATATTGGGCTTTGGGCACTTATTATGCCTTGGCTAGGTTTTACTTGGGAAACAAAAACAGTTTTATTTTCTTTAACCGGGATTATTCTATTAATAATAGGTAATCGCCAATACCATAATGAAAAGAAAAAACAAATTTTTAAAAATAATGATATCCCAGTAGAAAATAATCATAATAATAATTATAGTAATAATACTATTGCAGATAATAAATCTATAAATATTCAATCAAACCCAGATATTTTGGATAATAATACTATTTCAACTAGTAGTCCTAACAATATAGAAGATGTTAATACTTTTAACCCTAAACCAAGAACAAGAAAGAGAATTGAAATGGCTCCACGAATAAAAAGAATAACTGTTAAAAAAGAACCTACATTTATAAATAATGATGTTAATATTGATCAAAACGAATTATCAGATTTTTCTTAAAACAAACATATGAATAATAAAAATTTTCGTTACTCAATCGCTATACTAGTTTTAGTTGTTTTTTCTTTTGGGTCTTTTGCTTTTGGAGCTTATGCTTCACAAAAACAAATCATTAAATTTAAATTTACAGCAGTTTCTTCTGCTCAAGCAGCATCCAAAACAAACACAAATACTGATTTATTTTTTACTGTTTGGAATACATTAAAAGAAAAATCAATACATTATAATGATGTTACTGATGAGGATAGAATGTATGGCGCTATAAAAGGCCTAACAGCATCATTAGGTGATCCTTATACTGAATTTATGCCTCCAAGTGAATCAAAAAAATTTAATGAATCAATCGCGGGTTCATTTGACGGAATTGGAGCTGAAATTGGTAAATCTCAAGATGATATTTTAACAGTTATTGCTCCATTAAAGGGTAGCCCTGCTGAAATAGCTGGCCTTAAATCAGGAGATAAAATATTAAAAATTGATGGTATTGTTACTAATGGAATGTCTATCGATGAATCAATTTTGAAAATTCGTGGTAAAAAAGGAACAGTTGTAAAACTTGAAATTTATCGTACCGGGGCATTAGAAACACAAGTTATTTCTGTAACAAGAGATACTATTGTAATTCCTACCGTTGAATCTGAAATCATTGATGGTGTTTATGTAATACACATATCATCTTTTGGAGAAAAAGCTACAAAGGATTTTGAAAAAGCGATTAATTCTTATAAAACTTCAGGGCTTAATTATATGGTAATTGACCTTCGAGGTAACCCGGGTGGTTATTTAGAAGCCGCAGTAGATATTGGAAGCTATTTTATACCCAAAGGTAAAACAATTGTTGTTGAAGACTTTGTTAAAAATAATCAAAAAGAAATCCATACCAGTTATGGTTATAATAAAATAAATAAACCTAAATTAGTCGTATTGATTGATGGGGGCTCAGCATCAGCATCAGAAATTTTAGCTGGGTCATTGTCTGATCATAAAATCGCAACATTAGTTGGAGTTAAAACTTTTGGTAAAGGTTCTGTTCAAGAATTAATTCCAATGAAAGGAGGAACTAATTTAAAAGTAACAATTGCAAGATGGTTAACTCCAAATGGAATAGCAATTGATAAAGAGGGTATTAAACCTGATATTGAAGTTAAAAGAATTTACGATGAGAAAAATCCAAAAGTTGATAACCAACTAAACAAAGCAATACAAGTAGTTAAATCAATTTAATTTATGCAAATAATTTTTTTAAAGGACGTACCAAAACTAGGTAAAAAAGATGAAGTAAAAACAATGAACGATGGCTATGTTCGAAATTTCTTATTACCTAGAAAATTAGTTGAAATTGCAACACCTTCAGCTTTATCAAAATTAGCTGAAAGAAAAGCTTCACGCGATACTGACCATGCTTTTCATTTAGCAAAAATGGAAACAACAGCAAAAGCTTTAGATGGTATAAAAGCCGAAATAAATGCTCTAGCTAATGAAAAAGGGGTTTTGTTTAAAGCTATAACTTATCATGATGTTGCTCCTTTGTTTGAAAAAGCATCGGGGGTAATTATTCCAGAAGATGTGTTCCACGATGTTCATATAAAATCAATAGGGGAACATTTATTGTCTGTAAATATAGGTAATAAAATAGTTCATTGTACTTTAGTAATTAATAAAAAATAACCCCAATAGGGGTTATTTTTTATTCAAATGTTATGACTATAATTTCTGGGTCAGTGCCAATTCTTACTGGTGGGCCCCATGTGCCAATTCCAGTTGAAGTTATGCTTGCTGAATTATTTTTATAAACTAAATTATGAGTGTATTCTTTGTAAATTTTATTAACAGCCATTGTTATTGGCCAAAATTGTCCACCATGAGTATGTCCAGAAACAATTAAATCTGCTCCAAATGACTGCAGAATGTTATTGTTTTTAGGTTCATGAATAATTACAATATTTTGTTTTTTATTATCAAAGCCAATTTTATAAAGTCTATTTTCAAGACCTTCGGGTGTTTCGCCAGCATCGTACATTAAACCAATTATTTCAGTATTGTTGATTGCTATTTTAGTATCTCGAAGCCCCGTCATGTAATTATCTGTAAAATTATATAAATCTTTTTCATTACCATAATATATTTCATGGTTTCCAGGGGTATAATAAACACCCAAAGGAGCCTTTAGATTTTCCAATGGTTTTAAATATTTATTTTGGTTTATTTTTGGGCCATCTACTAAATCCCCAGCAAACAAAACCATATCAGGATTTTGAGAATTTATAAATTTTACAGTTTTATTTAAAAAATTATTTTTATGAATTATTCCAATATGAGTATCAGATACTAAAATTATTTTTTTACCAGACCAGTCTTGAGATAAACGATTTTCTTTAGGGATTGTAATGTTATTAACTGTAAAATTATGAGCATTAATAGTACCATAAATACCTAAAATAAAAGATAGGATTAAAAATCCATAAGTTAGATATGTATAAAAAATAGTGTTAGTTATTGGGATAAAAGTACTAAAGATTGTTAGTATTATTGATCCTAAAAATAAATAAAGCAATATTGGTAACCAAACACAAGCAATAGTATATAAAATATCATTTATAATAAAATGAGTTTTCATACTAATAAATGTTGTTAGTATAAATAGTGCAGGCATAATTATCAAAATCCAGAGCATAATATTATTGCCAGTATTCCCAAATACATTTACAAGACTATAAGATTTGTAAATGCTATAAGACCCTATAAAAAGAACCCCTAAAAAAGAGGTGAAAAATAAAATGTATCTGATTATCATTGGTTTATTATAGCATAATA
The DNA here is from genome assembly GCA_964401705.1 of uncultured Candidatus Saccharibacteria bacterium. GTDB lineage: Bacteria > Patescibacteriota > Minisyncoccia > Phycocordibacterales > UBA9973 > 2-01-FULL-33-17. The sequence goes on along the minus strand of CAYNZJ010000001.1, from coordinate 31,546 downwards.
ACATTTAAATTTTATAGACAATAAAAAACTCCCCAGCCTTGACTATTTAAGTCTTATGGCTGAGGAGGAAGGGGCATGTATGAATGGAATACATGCTTATTCGCGGTGAAATGTGGGGAGCCTAATTAAAAAAAGCAAAACTTTTTGTTTCAGGGAACGAAGGAATGTAATAAAACATTATTGGGGCTTCTTCTTTTTTAAAAAAAGACACATCACAACCTTTTTCTATTTCAGAAATCAAGTCTTTTATTGATTTTAAGGTTTCCTCAATAGGAAAAGTTTCCTTAATAGAGTCTGATTCTAATTTTTTTAAATTACCCAAAATAAATTGGTAATTTTTCTTTATGTTAATAAAATCGCTATGGTTTTTAACACGAAAACCATAAAGCCTTACATTTGATACCATATTAAGTAAATTACTTTCCATGATATCCAGTTGTCTTAATACTGATTCTGGTTTTTTTAAAAAAATTGCCATGTTTTTTTGGGGGGGTTAAAAATAGTGAAATTTATTTGATTTGTATTAAATAGTATCATAATAATAGAAATAAATCAAGGTTATACAACAATAGGTGATTTGTGTCAAAATATAAAGAATTAAGCTTTTAAAAACCATTGTATTAAAAGCCCTTTGTATGATACAATAGATTCATGAATGAATTTTTCCATAAAATATCTCATAAAGTCGGTGAAAATGCCGGTAGCCCATGGGCTTTTATATTAGCAGTTTTAATAATTGTAGCTTGGTTTATAACTGGTCCAATGTTTAATTTTTCAGATACTTGGCAATTAGTGATTAATACTGGGACAACGATTGTTACATTTTTGATGGTTTTTTTAATTCAAAATATGCAAAACCGAGATGCCAAAGCCGTACATTTAAAATTAGATGAACTTATAAGATCTGTTAAAGCAGCCCGAAATGATTTTATCGACCTTGAAGATAGTACCGAAGATAATCTTATAAAGCTTACAGAAGAAATGAAAAAGATTCGTGAAGATAAATAATATTAATATATGATACTTGGTGAGAATAAAAAAATTATAACAAGATTTGCGCCGAGCCCAACAGGTTTTATGCATGTTGGGGGTGTTAGAACTGCACTATTTTCATACCTTTGGGCTAAGAAAAATAACGGGACTTTTATCTTGCGTATCGAAGATACCGACAAAGCCCGTGAAGTTGATGGATCAATAGAACATATCATGGAGTCTTTGAAATGGTTGGGTATTGATTGGGACCAAGGCCCCGACAATGGTGGACCATATGCTCCATATAAACAATCTGATCGGCTAGAAATTTATAATAAATATGCTCAAAAATTAATTGATGCAGGTTATGCTTATGTTGACCCTCATACCGAAGAAGAAATTGAATTACTTCGCCAAGAAGCTGATAAAAATAAAGTTCCATTTTTATATCGTGAACATAGAGCATTAGAAACCAACATTCCTTGGACGGGTGTTGGGCAAACATTACGGTTTCGTGTTAAAGATATAAAAAGATACGTTTGGAATGATATTGTTTATGGTGAACTTTCTGCTGGAACAGAGGCACTAGATGATTTTGTTTTAATCAAAGCTGATGGCTACCCAACTTATAATTTTGCACATGTTATTGATGACATTGAAATGGGCGTAACGCATGTTATGCGGGGGCAAGAATTTGTTTCTTCTACACCTAAATATTTATCTTTATATGATGCATTGGGTGCAATACCGCCAATATTTGTATCACTTCCACATATTATGGCTGATTGTGGTAAGAAAAAGCTGGGTAAAAGAGACGGCGCTAAAGATATACTAGATTATCGTGAAGAAGGTTATTTACCTGAAGCATTGTTTAACTTTTTAGCATTCTTGGGATGGAACCCAGGTGGTGAAGTTGAAATTATGTCTCATGATGAATTAATTAATGCATTTGATATTACACGATTACAAAAAGGTGGTGCGCAATTTGATGATGTTAAACTAAATTGGTATAACCGTGAACATATCAAAAGATTATCTGATGCTGAATTTATAAAAAGGATTTCTGGTTTTTTACCAGACCATGTTAAACAAAATCCTGAAATTTTAAATAAAATAATTTACATTATTCGTGACCATATTGATAAACTAGGTGATGTAAAAGATTTGTTTATAGCTGGTGGGGAATTAGACTTTTTCTTTACAACTCCTGTTTATGAAAAATCTTTATTAATTTCTCCTAAAACAAAATTGGGGAATACAGCAGGGGAGAAGGTAGAAGAATTTTTACAAGGGGTTAAAGATATTTTATCTGGAATTGATGAGTTAAATTGGGATATGGAATTTATCAAAGGTAAAATCATGCCTTATGCTGACCAGAATGGCCGTGGGGATGTACTGTGGGCTATGCGCGTAGCTTTAACTGGGCTCGCCAAATCTCCAGACCCATTTACTAGTGCATTTGTATTGGGAAAAACTGAAACATTAAGTCGACTTTAATTATGTGTGGAATAGTTGGTTATATTGGTAAAGGTACTGATGAAAATACAAATGTTGTTAGTCGTATGAATGACGCGATATTTCATCGTGGGCCGGATGGTGCTGGTTTGTATGCTGATGATAATGTGGGTCTGGCTATGCGCCGGCTGGCGATTATTGATATTGCCGGTGGGGACCAGCCAATATGGAACCATAACAAAACCAAATGTATTTTCTTTAATGGTGAAATATATAACTATAAGGAACTTCGCAGTGAATTTTTAAATAGTTATGAATTCAAAACTCATTCTGACACAGAAACAATCTTAGCAATGTACGAAGTTTTTGGATCAAGTACTCCTAAATATTTACGCGGAATGTTTGCATTTTGTATATACGATACAGTTAAAAATAAATTATTTATTGCACGGGATCATTTTGGAATCAAACCATTTTATTATTATAGCCAAGATAATAAAATATTTTCTTTTGGCTCTGAAATAAAATCAATATTAGAAGATGCTCGTTATGAAAAGAATATAAATAATGATGCAATCTATCATTATTTGCAGTACCAATATAATCCTTTGAATGAAACTTTTTTTAAAAATATTTTTACTTTAACTCCAGGTCACGTAATGAATGTTAATTTAGATGATTGTTCATTTACTATTAATAAATATTTTGAATTTGAATTTAAAAATGATGAGAGTTTAAAAATTAGTAAAGCTAAAAATGAAATCAAAACATTACTCAAAGATTCTGTAGCCCACCATGCAATAGCTGATGTGGCAGTCGGATCATTTTTATCTGGTGGAGTAGACAGTAGTATCAATGCAACACTTTTAACAAACCATTTACACAAACCAATTCATACTTTTACAATAGGTGGGGAACAAGTAAACGAATTCGAATCAGCAAACCAAACAGTAGAAAAAATAAAAAGTATTCATCATCAGCAAATAGTTAATAAAGATGAATATATAAATGCACTAGCTAAAGCTGTATATCATTTTGATGAACCAGTCGCGGATCCATCAGCAATACTGCTATACTTAATGGCAGGGGAAGCCCGTAAATATGTAACCGTGGTTCTCTCTGGCGAAGGTGCGGATGAATTCTTTGGTGGTTATACTATCTACCACGAATACTATGACCGAATGAAATTAAATATAATTCCTAAATTTATAAGAGAAAATATTTTGCGACGCTGGGCATTTAGTGATAAAAAGTTCTTTGGTAAAAATTATTTACAACGATACTTTACTCCACTAAAAAATCGTTACATTGGTAATGCAACTTTGTATACAAAAAATGAAATCAATAAAATTTGGGTTGGACCAAAAGTTGAAAATTATTTTGATATTGAAAGTATTTATAATAAAATCCAAAATTATTCCGAGCCAACTCAAATGCAATACATTGATATCCATACTTGGCTTCGTGGTGACATTTTAGCCAAAGCTGACAAAATGACCATGGCACATTCATTAGAACTTCGGGTTCCATTTCTTGATATAAGGGTATCTACCTACAGCTCTAAATTGCCCGACAAGCTTAAGTTTGCTCATAGTACGACTAAATATGCGCTTAGAGAGGCATTTAAAGGCCTTATACCAAACAAGGTGAATAAAGCCCGTAAATTAGGGTTTCCAACAGCACTAAGGAATTGGATGAAAGAAGATATGGATAAGTTTAGTAATTTATTAATGGATAATAAATTTATAGAAGAATATTTACCAAAATCAGAAATTGAAAAATTAATCAATGATCATAATAATGGAATAGCAGATAGATCAAGGAAACTATTTGCAATATATATGCTGGTATTATGGCACCAGACATTCTTTAGTTAAAGATTTAAAAGCTTTATTATATATTAGTATTATATATATGTCGCAAAATCTATGTTGTGCGACACAGTGAAGTAAAAAATAATAAGCCATATAACTGGTCTTACTATCTCTTCCCTAATGCTATCGCTACCAACTTCATTATCATTTATTAACCCAATCAGTTTTTAGATTAATAAGTGAATGAAGCTTGTAAATTTCATAAGATCTAAGTGCTTGATAATATTATATAACCACATAATATTCTTTGCAAGTATTTTAAGAAGGCAAGTACTTCCCTGACACGGATATCTGACTTTGACGGTTTAACGAAAGATAACTAAATGATGAAGCCGGATTTACATGGCCTAAGATTGCTTGCACATCTCTAACATTACCACTCTGGTTTAAAACCTGATGGGCTTTACCATGCCTAAAACTATGCGGTGTTATATTCTCTTGAATATTTGCTCGCATGCAAATTTCCTTTATCCATCGTTGAACGGTTCTAGTCGTTATCCTGTTCCCTTTTGATTTCCTATTTACAAATAAGGCGTCTGTTTGATTTACATCCAAACATAACCTTAATCCTAAATAAAGATTCATCAAGCGGTTTGTTTCCTTTCCCCATACAACCGTGTTGTATCGCAAACTTTTGCGACGTCGAATGGTTGCACAGCGCAAGCCTGGCGTATCTGTTTCTTCAAGATTTGAAATATCCAAATCACAAAGTTCAGATACACGCATACCAGTATCGTATAGAATATGAACCATCAACTTTATGATTAGGTCTTCATAAAATTGTTCATTCAATTCATTGTCCATTCTTTTTAAAAGACTTGAAGTCATTATATCTTTATCCGGTTGAACGTATTTTAGTGACCGGATTTGTTTTGGATTTAGGCATTCAATATTACAATCCGAGATATACTCGAAAAAGTTTTTTATGATACGGCATGAATAAGCGATGGTGCCTTTGCTATAGTTTTCAATTGATTCCATACCTTGATGGTATGCGATTATCATTTGAATTGTAATGTCTGATACAGAGGTGTCTTTTCCAAAGATACCAAGTACAAATAATACCTATTATTGCTAATACTGCTCCAATTGCAGCAGGTATTAACTGATGTTCTCTGATAAATGTCCAAAATTCTACCTTCTTCTCTTTCGGTGATACTTCAGATTTTTTATCTAATTCATTTGATTTAGGTTGATTTGGCTTTTGATTTTTAGGCATTTGGTCTGTACAAATATAAAAAAGGGAGTGAAATCTCCCTTAATTTATTTTTTGATGTGTTAATTATGGAATATATCCGTCAATAACTTCAATCTTAGAAGTATCAATAAATGTTGATAAATCTAAAGCAAAAGCATCTATTGCATACCATTGACTAGTGCCTAATTCTGATTTAAATCTAACCAAGCCAGTATACTTTCCTGGTAACAAAACACCGGATAAATTAACATTAACTTCGCGATACTCAAAGCTTTCAAAAAACGGCTTTATAATTGAATCGGCATTTAGGTTTTTTACTGTTTCATAGGTTCGAATTCTAATTTTTCGTGGAATCGATAGTGGTAGATGTTCTACGATGTCTTGTTTGCATTTGTGTACTCCTATAAAATACCCCGACGTTATAGCCGTAATAACTGTCAGCAAAACTAAAAATTTTGATAAATTGCTCTTTTTCATTTTATTGTTTTTATTTACACTACGCTCTATATCTTTCATTGTCAAGTGTTTAAAACGCCCCAACGCGCAGTTGGCAAGATAACATGACCCTCGGTCGACTGTAATTCTTACAGACCAATGGTCATGTGATCTTGCGAAGGGAGACCCTTTCGATTCCCCTTTTTTATAAATTGGGTAAAGGTGGTTCATCCCCGTCGGGAATGTCTTGTTCGGTTTCGATTTCCTTTTTAGTTTCCATCTGTTGACGTAACTCACTTATTTCCTTCAATGCCTGTTCTTCTTGAGTTAGATCATTTGGCAAAGAATTCATTTTGTCCAAGCTAACCCCCAAAGTGTTAAACCGGTAATTTTTATCATCAAGCGTAATTCCATAAATCTTGCCTCCTCTTTCATAATGGTGGTAGCCTTGCTCTCGTAGCTTTTCAAGGAAATTTTCTTGTGTGCTTGAAGTGTTGAGAATCTCATTAATTTTTAGAGCTAGCTCAGATTTTTTATAGGATTTAGAGTTTTTAATTTTAGCACCATATTCATTTGGTGTAAGATATTCTTTTCCAGATCCATGGTTTGGTAATGAATTTTTGAGTTCGGGATATTTCTCTATTTGGTAGTTCTGAAGTTGAACTTTCAAGTCTTTCAGTTTGTCTTTTGGCAAGCGAAAAGCCTTTCCAGTTTTGAATTTAAGTCCTGAAATTAGGCAATGTATATGAAGATGATCTCGGTCATTGTGCTGGGCAGTTAGATACATCCCATCCTTTCCTCTTAATTCAATAAATTTTTGAGTCAGATCTTTTAATATCTCCGGTGTTAAGTTTTGTGAATCAAGATTATTAAATGATAGGATAGCGTGTTGGAAGTATATTTGACCTTTTCGAGGGTTTTTTCGAAAGGCTTCGTTTTGACAGAGCTCTTTTACCCATTCATTTTTATTGGTTCCTCGGAAATTATGAAGTAGCGGTTCAGGGGTTTTGTCATCTCCACCTTTTCCTTCTTTGAGTAAATAGTCTATCAATCCCCCGTAAGAAGGACTATGGCGAGACAATAACTTAATAATCATAACCTAAGTATGCCATCAATAATTTCTCAGTTTCTTGAAGCAGGTCGTCGGCTTCTTTAACTTCTGGGTCGTAAAATGGGTTACCTTTTTTGTTAGAGATTTTTATACCGGCCATACTTAATTTCTGTAAAATGGTTAATAGTTTATCCTGATTTGGAATTAGGGTTTTGTTTGAGGCAAGACTAAGCGCAGACTGTCGAACAAAGTTTGTACTTGTAAGGCCTCTAACTTTGGCAGCTTTTGAGATGGATTCGATTTCTTTTTTTGTGAAGTTTGGTCTAAGTTCTGGTTTAATCTTTAGGCGAGCTTGTTTCCATTTCCGTTTGTACTCTGCCCGATATTGATGTTTAGCATTTTTAATTTCGATATCCGAACCACCAAGAACCCCCTTCAACTGAAGGAATTTAAAGAGTTCTGTGCTTCGGATTTTTTTCATTGAGTGTTGTAAAAATTAAAAATCTGGCATATCCAGTTCATGTTCTTGCGATAACTGAGCATCTCTTATTTCGTTCAATTCATCCATTGTCTCTTCAATTTCTGATTCAGTATATTCAGATTTGGAATCTTCAAACCATTGATCTTCTATTTCATTAGTGGGTTGTTGGTCTTCTTGTTGAATAGATTCACTCAGACTACCAACTTGATAGGACAGTTCAAGGTCATTCCATTTTTCATGAAGGGTTGCTTCCCGCTCAGATAATTCATCAAGTCGTGACCGTTCAATGTCACTAGCTATTCCAGTTTCTGAGTTGGTTATGGATTGAATAATATCATTACGTTCAACTTCAATTTTTGATAGTTCAGATTCGGTCTCTTTAACTTTCATATTAAAAAGTTCAAAGGATGCTCTAACTAGAACATCATCTTTGTTGATATTTGATTTCGTTGTTTTCATTTTGAATATTTAAAAGGTGGAATTATTTGATTTTATTTGGTAATGGTATTAATGGAAGTTCTTCAAAGGGTATTTGGCTCTGCCTTTCTGGTAATGCGTATTTTGATAAGTTTTTATACTTATAGGATTTAAAATAAGGTTTCATCTTGGTAAATACTGCGCGATTAGAACCAGCAACAATTAAAGCTGTATTCGGTTCCATTGCCCGAATCTCATCTATGGTCATAAGAGGTCTAGTTCTTCGATTGCCTTTCTCATCTTCAAATTCAAAAGATCCAAGTAATTTTTCTAATTCCTGGGCGGTATTGAGGGGTTGTCCTGGGAAATATATTTTAGCAAATGAATTAGTCCGAATTGCTTCTGCCTCTTGACTTCCGTAAATATGGAACTGATTAAAGTCTTGCGCAATATTCATTATTCCAGCCTTGTACTTTCTGAGGTTGCTTAAAGCAATTTGCATTGATGGTAAATAAAGCGAGGATGACTCGTCAATAATGAAGAAGATATTTTTATCCTCTTTACTTGGTAGTTTATCCATTATACTTGAAAAAAACTGCTCAAAAAATACAGATGAAAGCGCTGAATAGTATTTGATATCTCCGGTTTTGTTGTTAATAAAAAGGGCAGTTTTTTCTTTCCGAAAAGAGTCAAAATCAATACTATCGTAAGCCGTTACTGTCTGAACCAAAGGGTCCGTAAAAATGGATAAAGCGGCTCTTGCACTACTTATAATACTGGTATACAGCTTCTTATCTAATATTAGAAAGTTTTTATACTCCGATAAAATTGATTCATCTCTACATTCCGCAACTAAAATATCCATTGCTTCCGGTTTGGTTGTCATATTGTCCAGAACCCTCTTTACATTAGCTAAATTTTGATACCAGTGGCTTTTGTGTTGCAACACTCGCATAATCAAATAAATAAGTAATGATGCTTGTGTTTGCCAAAACGGATCCTTGTTATTTTCACCCATTGAATTTCGTACCAATAGCGATGCTAATTTTTGTGTTTCAGAGGCACTATTTTTTAGGCGATACATCGGATTAAAGCCATCTGAAATATTAGGATTTGAATAATTTACTACTTTTATTGAATAGCCTAAGTATTCTAGGTAGCCAGATACATTATTATACAATTCGGACGATGGGTCATGGACAGTAATGCTATGTCCATGTTTGGCTAAATTATAAATCGTTGGTATACAGACTGATACTGTTTTGCCGGAGCCACTTCCTCCGAGGACAAGACAAGATGTATGGCTAGCCTTAATTCCAATATGTTTAGTTCCATTTAAACAAAACCCTTTATTCCAACTGGAAAGCAATTTGCTTACCTTCATAAACCCTGCATCAAGTTTGGTTTTTTTATCCGGTGCGACATTAAAAATAACCTTGAATATCTCCGTTATTAATTCGAAGATTAATTTGAATAGACTTTCGATTATATCTAACATATGTTTATTTGGTTAGTGTTTATTATGTTTGTGTTCCGCCACCTCTATAATCTTTTCGAGTATTGCGACAATTAATTTACCGATGAATACCAATACTAAAACACATATTCTAAATATGACTTTCACGATAAATTTTATTGCCCCCAATAGAAAGTTGCCGATACCACCGCTATGTTGTTTGTGAGCCATTTATAATTATTCTATTATTCGATTGTTTAAGATAAAACGGGGAATGAATTCCAATCCCCGTTTTAATTCTGATACTTCTGTAGTTACATTTTCGCTTTTCAAGCCGAAATTGTCAAGATTCATTACCGATTTTACAAACCCCGCCTGCCTCGCTAATTATCTTGATATAAATGTCCAAGATTGCTTTGTACGTATCGTTCTGATAGAAATCTTTTGGCTGAAAAAGGAAATAAACTTCAATGCCTTTTAAATCCATTAATTTCAATTGTCTAATAAGTAATTTCTCCACTTCACATGGGCTGTTCATTAGTAGGCTATAGTGTCTCGGATTATAGAAATTAAGTTCCTTTGAATTCTCCATAAGATCTGAGTTTACCAACAAGGTACGCTGTTTGGCTTTTGAACCTGATAACTTATTAAGTTCCTTGGCGATTACCCGATAAATTATTGAGTGATCCTTAGGAGTTGCGGTGGAGGAAACTTTTAAATATCCGGCCTGAGCATGTTTTAAAAACTTCTTTTTTCGGAAAAACCGATCTTCAATGGTTTCGTCGATACTATAATCCTTGGGGCTTAAACTTAGCTCGAAAGAATTTCCGAAATCAATATCCCCTATCATTTTAGTTTTAAAGACCAACCCAAAATCATTGTCGGTTAAATTCAAAAAGGGTTTGATTTCTTTGAATGATGGTTTATGGATGGTAGTATCTGTGCCATCAATGACACAGACGACTTCCTTTTCGATAATTCCTTTGTTTTCTGAACATCCAATTAGAATTAGAATGAGTGATGTAAATATTAGTGTCTTCATAATTATTTAAGTTTAGATGCGTTAGCGTTATCCATTTGAAATTCCAGATCTTCCTTGATATTAGGTACAATTGTATCCATGTCATAAGTTACCTTTTCGTTAAAGCAGTCGGGGTAAACACCATCAACACGTGATGAATAGTTAACCTCCTTGTACTCCTCGCAAAGGAATTCTAGATAGCCTACAACCTCCTTAATTGCCTGCTTACGTATATTTAAGAGAGAAATGGCTGCATGCTCTTCTTTGGCTATTTTTTCGTTTTCTGCGTCAATTTCAGCTTGTAGAAGTAAGATTTCCTTTTGAATTTTTAATGCCTTCCTTCGGTTAAATCTTTGGATCAGGGCTTGCCTAACTTCTTGAATAGATGGCGATAGTTGAGAAACCCAAACCCCACCGATGAAAAACACCCAGCCTATTCCTGTAAGGACTAAAGCTTCAGTAAAGTTGATAGCAAAAAAGCTTGGGATTGGTTCTTCGTTTAAAATAGCTCGTGAACAAGCTTTCTCTAAAACACGTAAATGGGCGATGCTATAGAATACAAAGGTGCAGGCTATGATAATAAAGAAAAGTTTGATACCTTTTTTTGTAATCGCTTGATCTTTGATGAACTTAGAAAATTTCTCGGCTCCGATTATCCAAAGTATTGCGAATACAATACAAATAGTCCAGGTGGAAACTTTGTTACCTGTTAGATAATAGAACGGTTTGTAAGACAGAAAGGTCTCTGCTGTGCTTAGTAGTACAAGAATAAGTAAAGCGATTATGGAACCGGCTCTAACTAATTTGTGTTCGGCGTGATTGGCATCAGGATTGAGCGAAACAGATTTTGATTCCAACTCCTCCTTTTTTCCATTAGCTTTAAAGACCATCTCATCGCGTTTATCGCGTAATTGTTTGATCTTGAATAAAACAGGAGTGATTTTTAAGATTCGATCTATGTCTCGAAGACATTCCTGAGCTTTTTCCTTAAAGTAACCAATGTACCGTTTAAAATCATCACCGATAGCTTTCGGTAATTTCTTTCCGGCGTTGGTTTTCGCCTTTAGTTGCACTTCTGATGAAGTTTGTTTTTTCCATGATGCGAGGTAGTTGTCAATTCCTTCATGGTGATAGTTTGTGTAGACGATTGTGTTTTTGTTTTCCATGTTTTTACGTTTTGAGTTTTAATTGAGATTTGTTAGTTTGGGTTTAAATCAATTTTGCTTTAGAAAATACAAATTGGTTACCTAATTTTAAATAAAATACATATTACTCATAATCAATACATTAAAAAATGGCAATGTGAAATTTATTCTTTATTTGTATTCATTTATTGACTTTTATTATCATTATTTGACAAATAATATCAAATATGCTACAATTGAACAAAGAGTTAGTTCTTCGACTATTACAATGATTGGTGGCCCTTTTTGTTTAACCCAACCATATTTATATGGCAAATCTTAAAGGCCTCTACATCAACATTGATGTCAAAAGGGCGTTGGTGGCCCTCCTTATCTTACATCCAGTCTTAGGCGTGAGGCATGGTGAATTCTGAGGCTTCTACATCAACAAATTCTTTACCCTCAATTAAAATTGAGGGTTTTTATTTTTTCGTAATTCTAATAAGCATTTCACTGTATATAATTGATTTACAATTAATTAATCTTGACATTTAAATAACTTTATGCTATACTTTATGCAAGGCTCCTACGAAGATGTTCTTTATGATTGTATGTATACCAGTACCCGATGAACCTGGTACCTCTGATTGGTGAATCGCGATCATTAATCAGGTTAGAGGCAATTGCTACTTACACTGTTGAAAAATCTTCGGCCTCCTCACATATGAGGGGGTTTTTTATTTACTTTTTGCAAAAAGGTTATCCTTATTCAATATTTAAGTTTGTTTCCCATTTCAAACCATACAAGGTACTTTTTTGATTTTAACAAGTACGATATCTAAAATATGATTCTGATTTGGAAATGCTCGTATTCATTATCTGCTTGTAATTATCAAAATTTGATAATAGATTTGATTTTTCTAATTTTAAATATGCCGAAAATTCTCATTTCGTGGTTAGCAGCAACTAATGATTTTGAAAATAATCGCATTAATACTAATGGTCCAACATATAGTTTTCATCAGCACTTTTTTAAAGGTTATGACAAACACATTCTTCTATCAACTGAGTCAAGTAGTCAGGAATACACCAAAGGACTAACTTTGTTTTCAACATTAAAAAAATCATTTCCACTCCATCAAATTGAATTGCGTTATATGGCCTTAGCGCCACAAGATGTCATAAACTTTAACTTAATACATGCTGCTCTTTACCCTTTGATTCTGGAATTTAAACAATTTAACATTGATTTTTTTGTGTCCCCAGGAACTCCAACTATGCAAGTTGTATGGTATATGCTCCATATGGAGTTTAAGGCAAACACTAGATTGTTCCAAACTATTAAAAAAGAAGATACTGGAACAGGAAATCCAAATTTGGTTCAAATTCAATTTAGCAGTTCAACAATTACTGATTTTCTAATAATTCATGAGAATCTAGTAAAACCCAGAAATAAGAAATCAGCAGAAGAAGACCTTGATAATTATTGCATCACAGATAAAATCATACCAGTTTATAAGTTAGCAAAAGAAATTGCGTTAACTCAAAAAACTACTGTTCTAATTGAAGGTGAAACCGGCACTGGAAAAGAACATGTGGCAAAGTTTATTCATAAAAATTCTTCAAGATATAATAGCCCGTATGTTACCGTGAATTGTGCAGCGATTAGTCCAGATTTATTAGAAAGTAGGTTGTTTGGATATGTAAAAGGTGCATTTACCAATGCCATAGAGACAACAGATGGCTATTTTCATTCGGCCAATAGTGGAACAATTTTTTTAGACGAAATTGGCGACATAAATCCTCAAATGCAGATTGCACTACTCAGGGTATTGCAAGAAGGTGAAATACAAAAGGTTGGAAGTACGAATTCAGAAAAAATTAATTTGAGAATTATTGCTGCGACTAATAAAAATCTTTATGAAGAATGCGAAAAAGGAAGTTTCCGTTGGGATTTATACTATAGATTGTCTGTTGCAGAAATTTCTTTACCACCTTTGAGACAGCGAGGTACAAACGATATAAAAGCATTGTTAAACTTTTTCAATACTAGATTCCAAAATGAAATGGGTAGTAAAAGAAAACTTCTTGAATTCACTCCTAATGCTATGAAAATTCTATACAATCACTCATGGCCTGGGAATATTAGAGAATTACAGAACATTGTGGAAAGATTTTATGCATTCGGCTTGGAAATAATAGACACCGAAAATCTTCCTGAGAGAGTTAAGAACCTTAATATTAAATCGTTAAAACTAAATGAAGTTATAAAAGCACATGTTAAATCCGTAGTAGCCATTTTTAATGGAAATTTGTCAAAAGCCCAAAAAGCACTAGGGATCGGTTCAATAAACACTCTTAAAAAATATTTGAAGGATGTAGATGAATATTTATGAACAATTAAAAGAAATTTTATTGGCTTTCCATATATCGGTTTCAAGTGAGATTGATAAGGACAAAAAAGAAGCTTTACATTTAGTTTGTGAAAAGATAGCTGAAACACAGGTCTTTTTAAAAGAAGGTAATAGTAATAAGTTCTATTATGACAACCTTATGTTGATGCAGTCTTTAGGCGAATTAAATGTGAAATATTCGTTTTATGTGAAGAATAAAAATATCCTGCAAGCATTTAGAAAATATCGAAATAACTCAACTCATAAAGTTTCTTCTAAACCCATTAAAAAGTCTAAGCAGTTAGAAATTAATCAAATAGAACAGCTAATTTATGAACATATTTTAAATTTTTTTAAACTTGAATTTAATATAAAAATCCCTAAGGCTCTTGTGCATTTTGATTTTGAAAAATCAAGTAAACTTTCTACTTTTTTAAACGAATTAAACATAAGAGATTTGGCAAATCAGAGAAAGAACTATCAAGAACCTTTTATCCAAAAGAAGTATGAATTGCAAATAGAAGAAATCAAAATGGCTTTTTCGAATGAAAAAATTGTATTGCAGGACCAAATTCATATATTAAAAAATGAAAATAGTGAGATCGAGAAAAACAATAAGGTTGAACTAAAAAATCTCAATAATTCAATTATTGGTCTTGAAAAATCAAAACAAGATTTGCAGAAGGAAATTAATTCACTCAATACGAAGAATAATGCCTTAAATCAAGAAATAGTAAAATATCAGTTAGCAAAAAATAAATCCATAGAGTCTATTAGTGAGGTTCCTAATAAAGCTAATCATTTACTTGTAAAAGATAAACAAAAGAAGGATTCCCTTGAAATTAAACCCACATTTTATAACAAAATTGTTTTAGACACTCAAAAGAGTGTTTCAATTGAGGAAGTAAAACAAAATGATAAACCCGTTATCGTTGGAGATATTTTTTTAACAGAGTATCTTAAGGATTGTGATGATTTAAAATATGTAATAAAGATTGATTTCGAGTTTTGTCTCACCTTTTATTCTATGAATAATAAGAAAATATTTCTATTTATTAAAAATGACAAGCTATACTTGTTTAACGGAGAAATTGTTGGAACCAAATCGACAAAATTTGAAATTCTTGGCATATTTGGTAATATGCTTTTAGATTCACCTAAAAAGCAACCATATTTTCTCAAAAATCTTGGATTTACAAAAGAAGTGGTTGGGTTCGATAAAAACAATAATGAAATGGTTACAAGTGTTATTGATTATGAAAGAGTTGTAAATTTTAAAAAAAGAAAACTACATTTATTCTATTTACTCATCAAAAATAATAATAAAATGGGCGCATTAACTAGTGAAGGTAATATATGTTTAAATCCTATTTACTCAACCATAACTTTTTATGAAAATAACGTATGTTTATTTGAAAATGAACTTAATGCTAAATATTATTTAGATTTTCAACCAATGGTATAAAAATATAGCATTTTGTTTTTGAGTAGAAGCCATCTAGAGACACAACCATGAAATAAAAAAATAGGACTGAAATCAGTCCTATCATGGCATTAGCCTCAATACAATATTGCTTTCTGCCGATTCTCCAACCGACAAATCCTCTTCTTGTATCATTATTATTTTACTATACTAAATATTTAGGTCAGGAGACTTTTCCTCAGCCTGTTGATTTCGTAAATCCTTGATATCCTCCAAGCTTTCATTTATCAATTCTCTTTCTTGTTCAATTTTATGTTGATTAATTCCATCAATCATACCAGTAACTGAGGTAAAGTCATTTTCACTGGAAAGGTTAGTTTGAGAAGAAAAAATATCTAATACCTGCTGACCTGCATCAGGATATGTTTTTGAAAAACTATATCCTTTATTAAATCCTTTTAAATATTGTTCCGGTGGAGTTACTTCTAGTTCTTCCATTTTAAAATTTATCTTTTGAGTGTTTTTCTAAATATTCATTTATAGATTCTCTATCGTAAAGAATCACCTTTTTCATTGGTTGAGAGTATTTTAGACTTCCATCATCGCGAAGATGTTGTAAGGTTGTTTTTGATTTTATGTTCAAAATTCGCATGGCTTCAACATCAGATATCCACTTTTCTTGAGCGACTCCATCCAGTAACTTCAATCTTTCAACAACCTTTTCAACGAGATTATAGAGCGCATCTGATTCCAGACATATTATTTCCATGTCCGTCAAAATTAAATATTTACTTTAGTATCTGCAATTGAGGTTAAGCCAAATTACCCATTACCATTTCAAACGCTTCATCGATAGTTTCATCGCTTATACTTGCGAGATAAATTTGAGTTGTTTTTAAATCACTGTGGCCAAGCATTTTACTAACAGTCGATACATCCACGCCTGAATCTCTAGCAAGTGATGCGAAAGAGTGCCTTATTGTATTTGTTGACATGAAATCAGCTTTTATCTCAAAATGCATTGCCAGTGATCGAAGGTTCTTATTGTATTCACCGAGAGCAGACCTTGAAACTGAGTATGCTTGTTCTAAAGTCATTTCCTTTTTTAGAAATGGTAAAATAAAATCGTTACCCGTTTTTCCTTTGGTAAAATGTTTAAGAAGTTCTGCTAATGGCTCAGAAATAGATATGCTATATAGTTTTGAAGTTTTTCTCCGGTTGTAGTAAATACGGTTATCATTAATATCGCCAACTTTTAAAAAGCAGATATCCGAAAAACTGGCTCCACGCATATAAAATGAGATTAGAAATATACGTCTGGTCCTTTCTAGTATTTGGTCAGTTTCAATAGGTGTATTAATAAGTTTGGTTATTGCAGCTTTAGGTAATGCCCTTTTTGCGGTTTCCTGTTTTTTTATTTTATACTGACTAAAAGGATAGGATTCTTTAGAAAATAAGTTTTCCGATATAGCTCTATTTAAAAGAGCTCTTAAGGATCGAAGTTTAACGCCAAGACCATTAATCGAATTCCCTGCTGATAAAAACTTCTGTTCCATCTTTTTAATCCATAACAGTGTTAAATATTCCAAAGGAATATCTGCTGTCCCGTTGTATTTTATTACCCATTGCAAGAATTCGTGGTAAGATCTGGCATTACCAAGTCTACCAGTAGCCTTCATTTCGGAGATTATTTCTTTTGTATAATCACTTAGCAAGGTCGGCTTATTTTCTTTTAGGATGCGTTTTTTAATATCTGAGATACTCATTTTGGTGAGTTCACCATCTTCATCCAATTGGGATAGTATCTCAAATGCTTCTTGGCTCTTTTTAGTTATCTTAGCATTCTCTCTGGTCACATTCGATAACTTTTGACAGGAAGTACGGATTGTTTGGTTTTTTTCGTTCCATTCATTCAGTTCTAAAGATAAACCCAATGGAATCGAAGTACTATGGCGATTTGCGATAATTCTTAAGACCAACGGAAAACCATCCCTTTTTCGGTTTCTATCATCTAATACTATTCGAACACTGAAAGCCATATCACAAAGATAATTTGCAAACCATTTGCAAACAAATATTACTTTTATTTGGTTTCATTTATGGCAATAAAATTATAATTACCTGATATTCAACACATATTAATTCATATAAAACCATATGAAACCATATTTTGCCAGACTTAGGATCTGGTGCTTTGCGGCGTGTAGGTTCGAGTCCTATCATCCGCACCACAAGGGGTTTCAGAAATGAAACCCCTTTTAATTTGGAACGATTTGCAAACTATTTGCAAACAAATTGATAAAATTATCGATTTTATATTTAATTATTATTATCCTCGTTTATATTAATTACCTTCGTTTTTGATATTTTATTTTAATATGGCAACAATTACAGATTTTAATGAATGGATTAACGCAGTTGAACTTGAAGATTATAACGATGTCTATTGTGTATATAAGTCAATTACTGAACTTCAAGAATGGGGCGGATTTACAGGTACGATGCGAACAACATCTAAAGGAAATATGTATTTTATAAAATGCAGTTACATGGATGATATTTTAATGTTAGCATCTGATAAGGCAAAAGATGCCTTTCTTACAACATTAGAAAAGAGATTTGCAGGAGATATGACAATAGAGGGTTGGTATGATTTTAGCTACTCTATGGAAAAAAATGATTGACCATTTCAAATAAAAACCCTATGTCAACCACAGGGTTTGTTTTTTAATTTAAATAACTAAAATTCTACTGTCTCTTTTTCAACAGGTACCTTCTGTAATATATAATCCACCGCCCTTTGTGCTTTAGCACTGGCGAAGATTATAAACCGCTTGTCATTCTTTAGTTTAGTGAGCCAGTTTTGGATATAGGCAACATTGTTTTCAAAGTGTTTGGTATCAATACCACAATGGGATTTAAGATAACAAGCACCGATTTCTGCAACTAGTTCTTCTTGGGAGTAAGATTCAGAACCAAAGTTAGTCCATTCAACAATTTCTTTACGGTTAAGTCTGCTTTGGTGACCGGTAGAGTGAATCAGTTCATGGAATAGAGTTCCCCAATAGCTTTCAGCATCTTTGAAAACATTCATCATTGGCATACTGATATAGTCTTCCTTGGGGTGATAATAGGCCTGAGATGAAAGATGGCGAACTAGTGGCTTGTTTGGCATTTCTTCAATAATAGCTTCAAGCTCTCCCATCTCAATCTCACAGTTGTTATTTACAACTTTAGGTATCTTGTCTTCGGGTATTCCGGTGCATTGGTCTACATTGAATACAGTATAGTACCGTATCATTGAGACTTTTTTTAGTTCTTTGGTTTGCGGATCCTCTTTTTCAGACCACTTCCAAAAAATAACTGGGATGGATTTTTCGCCTTTGTTTACAGAACCTCCTAATTCTTGGATTTGTTTGAAGGTTAGAAAGTAGTTACGAGCAAATCCCATAGATGCAAGGAGAAGGACATTAATTCCGGTGTAGGCTTTCTGAGTTATTAAATTCTTAGGAAGGCCTGCTTCTGTCCAGGGTTGTTGCCAAGGGATAATTCCCTCTTCGAGTTTTTGAATAATACGATCTGTTACCATTTCGTAGATGTCGATTTTTGTTTTTGAATTTGTTTCCATTTTTTAAAATATTAAGTTGTTTGAAATTTTATGAATAGCAGATTCTTCGGCTTACAGCCAGTTTAGAGTTAGCTAGTGTTTGTTGAGATTTCCACAGTACCACTTTTCAATTTCATTGAAAGGGTGTATACTATGTTTACCAGTGGCCGTCAGGCCCCCGAGGCTCCTCACATTGTGGGGAGCCGATTTTTTATATCATGCGCTTTAAGTGATTGGTGATTGCCAGTAGTTTCTTGGAAGAAAGTTTGTGCATCCGACGTATCAATCGTTTTGGACTTACAACTCTAACTTGGGAGATTATAGCTTTAGATAGATTTGATTGGATGGCGAAAGGAATAGCAAATTGATGTTCGCGTTCTGTTTTAGAAAGGGGTACTACCAAAAAACTGTTATTAGGGAATTTTTTAATTACAATTACCGGCCTTTCGTATAACTCATTTTTACCATCAATTTCATTTCCTATGTTTACGCCGATAGCACACCACCAAATCTCCCCTTCTTTTACACGAAGGGTTTGACCTTTTATAGCATTAAGGTTTTGTTTTAAAATGTTCCATTTCTCATAGTCTTTTGAATACATAGTTCTATTTTAACATACTTATAATCAGATGGAATCTGGACCGGAGCAGAACTTTGAACGGTACCAAGGAGCATATTTTCGGAAGACAGCTAAGCACTCTTCAACACTTTGACATTCATCATATACTGCTCGAAAGTCTCCATCCAAGATTAGATATGAATCTGTATCGTTGATGTAAAGTGCAGTTTCTTCTGTTTCTTCATCCTCTTCAAATTGAAAGAGTGGGTCTTTAGCTTTTTTAAGGTTGAAGGTATATAAGGTTGAAGGGTTGTAAGTTATTCGGTATCCATCGCCAATAAGTAGGTATACTCCATTTTCAGTGAGTAGCCAGTTACTTATTGGTTTATTGGATTGTTTTTGTTTTGTAGACATTGTTTATGTGAGATTATGGGTTAGTAATGCTTTCGCTTTCCTTTGAGCCAATCCATTATTCGGTCTAAAAAATCTCGCTGTTGTTTTTGGGATGGATAGTTCCCTTCTATGATTGTGATTCGCTTAACTAATCCATCATTCATTAATTTTTCGATTACATTTTTACGGTGTTCATTTCCAAATGGGTTGTCTTGGGTCATAGGCTGTAATTTTTAATGTGGTGGCTAATATGATATGAATTTATATTTTCATTTTTCTTTGCCATATTTTCTTTAATAGTATTGAGCAAATTTTGCTTTGGTTGCTGAGAGAATTTTTCGTAGGGTAAGAGCAAATTTTGCCTAGGTATGTGGTTTTCCACAGGTGGAATATTGGGTTTAAAATACAAATGGTATTTTCCTTTTCGGTCATCCGCTTCTTTCAAGACCTTACCGTTATAGTCATAGACCACGATAAGCTCTTTTTGAATCAGAGATTGAATAGCCCCTGAAATACTTCTTCTTGAACTTCCAGTTAGTAGTTCGAAAGTATTTATTGTAATGCGTTGAATTTGTCGCCTTTGCCGATGGTTTTTTTGTTCAACCCAACCGTGGGTTTTTCTAATGACCACCATCAGAACTTTTAATTCAACTTCTTTAAGTTTTGCAAGGTCAAAGTCGAATACCCTGTTGGGAACAGGTGTAGTATATTCTAAAGACATACAAAATTGTCTTTAGTCTTCTAAATGAATTTCGGGCAATGGTGTTTGTTCTCCTTCGAAACAGAAAAAATCTGTTTGTGGTTGATGGAAGAAGCGTAAAAACTTACCTCCGTTTTCTGTTAATTTCATGTAACCGGCCTTATACCATCTGGTTTGAGCGTTACCTTCATTGTCTGTATAATCGTGGCGCGAAAAGATTCCTAAATACTGTGGCATATAAAATTGAAAATCAATTTATTAATAATTGCAGTTTAGATTTATGATTCTTCACAAGCCTCGATTCGTTCGTCGCAAAACTTCGACATGTTGCGACATTGTCCTCTGACAAAGTATGTTGTGCGACATATACATAAATCTATAAATAAAGCTTAGTCTAGCCCCGCACATGCGGTTGATGCTTTGTATCCTGCTGCCCTAGCATCTTGTGCCGAATTAAAATAAACTCTTTTTTCAGGATCTATATTTTTACCACCAGCACACCAGGTAAAGTAGTAGACTCGGCCATTTTTACTGGCAACATAGCGGGAAGTCGGTAAATCCAGGGTATTTAAATTAGGGCCTACTACTTCCCCATTTTGAGCTATATTTGAGCCTGTAGAGCCATTTTGAGCCTTTAAAGAGCTATTATATAATGCGGCTGTTAAGCTACCATTTGGGTATCTAGTATCATCTGAAAGACTATATTGTTCATAACTATCAGAGTTTAAATAATCTTCATTATTAGGATTATTTAAGGATTTACCTATGTTAAAGCTAATAAGATTGGAGATAATAATTATTAATAGAATTATTATGGTTTGACCAAATTGGCTTTGAACCCAAGCCTTGATTTTATAGCTTATTTCTGTTATATTCATTATGTTACCTATTATACAATATAAAAGTAAAAAGTATCTACCTGTCACGTGGGTATAAATATCTTTTATAAGTAATTTAAATATAAAATATGGCACATAGGAAAGCCGGTGGTTCCGCCAAGAACCTGAAGGACTCAAAACCAAAGTATCTAGGTACTAAAAAATACGCTGGAGAAAAAGTTATTGCTGGAAATATTATTATCCGTCAACGCGGAACAAAAATACTCCCTGGAAATAACGTTGGTATAGGGCGTGATCATACATTGTTTGCTCTTAAAGATGGTACAGTAAAATTTACCAACAAAAGGAAAAACAATTTTGATGGTTCTAAAACAGTCCGAAAACAGGTTCATATAGATTAACTTATAATAAAATCCCCTATTTATTTAGGGGATTTTATTTATTGATTAAATATATCGTATATGATATATTCATTTAAATTTTAAAAAACATGGAAAATCTAACCAAACTTCCTGACGGTGTTCAGGGTATAATTATGGTTGGAGAAAACAGCCATGATTTATTTCAACAAAAATTTTTACTCGTTCAAGATTATAATGATCGAGGACGAGGAGACGGTATACTTATGTGTGGTCTTCCGGGTGGTGGTGTAAATGTAAATGAACATCATCGTAGTGCGATAAATCGCGAAGTTTGCCTTGAAGAAGTTGGGATACAACTTAATTTTGCATATTTTGGTTGTTATAAAAAAATTAGACCTAATGGATTTAATTACAATCATTTATATATTGCTCAAATTTGCAACTTGCCAAGCATACTAAAAACAAATGACCCATTAGAGGTTTCTGAGATAAAAATAAAAACATTATCCCAGATTATCGAAATGGCTGAACAAAAATTAATCCACGAAGGAAGTATTCGACTTAAGTTGAAATTCCTAAATGGAATACGCAGTGGTTTGTTAAACAAACCAGTTCGCTGGAACGGATATACCTTTTAGCCCTTGTAGTTACTTATTTTAAAGTATATACAAGGGTTTTTTTATATGATATACTCGCCCAATGAAAGCTTTTATTCTATGTGCCGGTAATGGTGAACGATTAAAACCATTAACTGATAATACCCCAAAGCCACTTATTTTAATAAAAGATCGGCCTATTTTATCTTACATATTCTCTTCCTTGCCGGATAGTATTAGTGAAGTTTTTATTGTTATAAAACAAAAACATTTAGATTTGTTTGAAAAATTTTTACAAGAAAATGCAATAAGTAAAAAAGTTAAATTTTTATTTCAAGATGAAATGACCAAGGGCACATATCACGCACTAATGGCTGGTCGTGAGGTTATAAAAAATGAAGATAAATTTTTAGTTTTAAATGGGGATGATATTTTTTTAAAAGAAGATTTAGAAGAACTAATTAAAATAGATTCCCCTGCTTATGGTCTTAGTTATAAAATTTTAAATGAAAGATATAGAACTTGTGATATTAATGAAAATACAAAAATAATCACAAATTTTAGATTTATTAAAAAAGAAGAAAGAGAAAAACCAGTAATTTGTTTTTCTGGAGCTTATACATTAACATCAGATTTTTTAAATTATAAACCAGTTTATGTTGGAGACGAAGCTGGAATACCGCATACACTTTTTGGAGCAAATGTTAAAGTTTCTTATATAATTTTAAAACATTGGCATCAGATTAATACTATAGACGAATTAAATAAAACTGAACAAGAAATAGATTTCTAAACTATTTCTTGTTGGTAGCACTTTTCACAATAAACTATTTCTGGCCTATCTGGAGCATAAGATGTAATGATTTCGTTATTACATTTAGCACAGTTTCTATTGTAAAGTTTTGGTGGATTTATGATTTTAAATCTACGGTTTTGTCGACATTTCCAGCAGTCATATGGTATTGGCATTCCTAGTTTATGTAATAAATATAATTCTTGTTCATTTATTTTATAAGCTCTATGGCAAGTACTGCATTCCATAACTTCTACCAAAATCTCGTCAGTTGTTTCATTAATAGTTTTTGGGATATCGTTTTTATTTAAAGTCGTAGTATAATTATTTTCTTTTGTTTCGTACCAAGAATAACCCTGATTTATTATTGAATCTTTATTTTGTGGGAATATAGAATTAGCTACAGTTTCATTATAAGAGTAAGATGATAAATCTATTGGTAAAAATTCTCCATAACTCCATTTTCGGCCATTTTTATCTATGTAGGGATTATTTTTTATATCATCAATTATTTGGATACGAAGTTTTTCATATTCTTCTTTACTGTATTCTTTATTTAAAATACAATATTGTTTTCTTTTTAAATTAACACAACCAAAACAATTTTTAGATTGTATTGTGTACATACAATATTCATTTTCAATCGCAGCTGGCCAACATTGTGCAGAAAAATGAGTATTGTATGCTCCTTCACCTACTGTTAAGCATTCATATAATTTCTCTACACCATAACCCCATACAGTATAGTCATAACAATCCTTCGTTGGCCCCATTATTAACATTTGAATATATCTAGAATCTTCAGTATTACTAACCTGGTAAGCATTTTTGACATTTTTACATTCATATACCATATCCCCTGTTGTATTTAAATTCATACTATTACCAATAGTTGCACGATATGGTTGGGTTAAATAAAAGTTTTTAACTTTTTCAAGCATATTTATTACCCCATCTTGTGTGTCTAAATTAAAACTTTTTATTTTTTCTTTGTATTCTTCCCTACTATATTCTTGATTAAAAATATAATAATTTTTATTACGCAAATTAATACAACCGAAACAATCAGTACAACCAGATAAATTTTTTGAAAACATTACATTAGAGCATGATTCTATATTTTCACTATAAATACATTTAAAACATTTATAAGCTTCAACACATTCAAAACAAAGTTCACTGCTATTTGTCCTATAAGTGTCTAAACTTTCTGTTAAATTTGCATAAGATGTACTATATACACAACGCTCGCCATAGTCGGCATTAAATATCATAAAACAATCCTTTTGGTATGCAGCTGCATTAGCGTATGGGGTATTTTGTAAAGTAGAATATAATGTTTCTTGCCCCATATAATTTGATTTATTTCGAAGTTCTAGCATTTGTTCAAAGAAATTGCGATTAGGATCATAGTCCATAGCATATTCGGTACCATCCCAATCGTCTTTCCAGTAACATGGATTACAGAATACTCTGAAGGGTTTGTCCTCGTGATGTACTGATATCATTGATGCATCACATTTGTCACACTTTCTTTTATACAAACTATGCCAGTTTAAAAAACTAAGTCTTCTTTGAAAACGACACTGTGGGCACCAAGTTGGTGCTGGGACATTTAACCTATCATAAAATGCAAAATCCTCTGTTTCAATAACGAAATCATTCTTACAAAATTGACATTGTTTTGTTTGGTTTTCCATATACTTGATTATATCATTTCTTGTTTATAACAATCTTCACAATAAATTAATTCGGGGCTATCAGGATTATATGGGGTTTGGATAACTTTACCACAAGGATTTTCTTCGTGAAAATGAGTTCCTGTATTATTATAAATTCCATCATTTTTACCCATACATTGACAGGTTCTATCAAATAATTTAAATGGTAACAATTTATTGATTCGATTTTTAATCCTTTCCATTGGGGCAATATGTGGAATTGGAATATTCATTTTTCTATAAAAATCTAATTCTTGCTCTGTTATTCTATAAGCTTTACCACTTTGTTCACATTTTAAAACCTGGTTTATTATTTCATCCCCTACTTCATTTATATTGTCTGGAATTATATATTCAGTAAAATTGTACTCATTTTCTATTTCTTCTCGCCAAATAAAGCCAAGACGCTCTACTTCTTCTTTTGTTTTAGGGTAAAAATTTTGAGCAACACTTTCGTTGTATGAAAACAAACTATACTCATTTGGGAAAAAATCTCCATATTTATAAACAAAACCATTTACTGGTGACAAATACGGCATATCATTCATATGTTGTTTTATTTTAGGTAATAATTCGTCATACTGTTCTTTGGTGTATTGTTTGTTTAAAATACAATATTTTTTATTTCGTAAACTAACACAACCAAAAGTATCACTACTATTTAAAATAGTATAACCATATTGGGAATTGAGAGTATGCTTAGAGCTTTGCATATCTGTATTAAATGAATACATTATAAATGCACAATTATACAATCCGCCACCATGGCCAGTCATATAACAAAGTTCATTACCACCGGCTGATGTTTCATCTTGGCAATCTTTAGACCATGCAGTAATATATGCATTTTTTAAATTTTCTACTGCGTCTGACTGCCAAATATTTTTTGAATTATTTGAATTAGCAATATAATTACCG
The DNA here is from genome assembly GCA_964401705.1 of uncultured Candidatus Saccharibacteria bacterium. GTDB lineage: Bacteria > Patescibacteriota > Minisyncoccia > Phycocordibacterales > UBA9973 > 2-01-FULL-33-17. The sequence continues at coordinate 5,758 of CAYNZJ010000001.1, read as the reverse complement.
GTTACATTATTTGATTGATGTATAATGGCAGATTTATGTGGAATGGTATTCCAAAATTCTTTAGTCTTTTTTAAGAAATTTTGAACCATTCTATATGAAGCTAAATTGGCATCTTTGATAAATTGTAAATAATCTTCACGAGAATATTGTTTATTAAAAATACAATATGATTTATTACGCAGTCCTGCACAACCAAAAACATTGGAACAATTATGACAATCATACGAAAAATAAGTATCTAAACAATCATAACACTGCTCGGAATATAGTGTCCTAAAACATTTTTCTGTAATTAAAGTTTCATATAATTGTTCACAATTAAACGACCAATAAGCATCCATTACTTCTTTACCATGAATAGAATATTCAGTATATAAACATTCTTCATTATAATGACCACCAAAAGTTAAATAACAATTTTTGTCTTCACTTTCCATATTGCAATAATCACTATTTAACATTTTGGTATTTAGTGTTGCACTGTGTGGCACTTTATTTAAAAGTTTATAAAATTGTTCAAAAAATGGCTTTGAAAAATCATATTCCATTCCATAATCAGTACCATCCCAAGATTCTCCCCACCAGCAGTCCTTACAATACATAGTGGCAGGGTTATTTATAGAAAATCGAGATATCACCACTTTATGGCAACTATCACATTCTCGACGATATAGGGACTTTACATTCCTTGTTGCAAATCTTTGAACACTACGACAATCGACACAAAATGTCGGTGCTGGGACCGCAATCTTCGCATAAAAATCAAAATCCTCACTTTCTATTACAAAGCTATTTTTACACGACTGACATTGTTTCATTTGGTTTTCCATATTTATACTTTCCATTAAACAATTTCCTGCTGGTAACACTTTTCGCAGTAAACTATCTCTGGTCTATCTGGGGAGTATGAAGTTTCGAATTGATTAGTACAAATACCTTCGTGTCCATGAATACTCTTATTACACATACATTCTCTACCCCAAAGAATATATGGATTCTTTAATTTAAATCGGTCTTCTTGTCTACAGTAAAAACATTTTTCTGGTATTGGTATATTCAAGCGTTTATAAAACTCAAATTCATTATAAATTATTTTATAATTTCTATCGCAAGATACACACTTAAGAATTTCGTTACAAATTTTTTCGTCAACATTATTAATATCATCTGGTATGTCTTTTTGCTCCAAGGTTTCTTGGCCAACTGTTTTTTTATTTAAATCTGACCAAGAAAAATTTTTCTCCAATGCCTGATTTTTATTTAAAGGAAAATGTAGATTAGCGGTGGTTTCATTATAACCAAAATAAGAAAGCTCTGCTGGTAAAAATTCACCATATTTATAAACCATCCCGTTTTTGTCTACATAAGGCATATCATCCATATGTTTTTTGATTTTTTCTATCATTTCAAAATATTCTTCTTTAGAATATCTCTTATTAAAAATAGAATATTCAGAATTTCTTAATCCTGCACAAGCAAATAAATATTTAGAAGAATGGCAATGGTGAGCAAATTCAACTTCTTGGTTTTTCCAAGAAAATATTCCAAATAAGTTTTTATATGAATGATCTGGTGTTATTCCTTCATAACAAAAATTTAATTCCCCGCCCGTGGATAAATCATAACAATCCTTTGGAGTATCAGAATTTTCTATCCATTTAGAATCCTCTGGCCTTTGTACATTAAAACAAAATTGTGAATTTTTACCATTAAACAATAAATCTCCTTTACAATTGTATGAATTAATAATATTGAAACATCTTCTTATTTGTTTTTTTTTAATTTCCTCAAACTCAATACGAGCTTTTTTAACACCATTTCTTGTATTTAAAGAATAAGATTCAAGTATTTTATAATACTCTTCTTTTGAATACTTTTTGTTTTTAAAGTAAAATCTCTTATTTCTTAAACCAGTACACATAAAACACTCTATGCAATTTTTACAATCATATATAAAATTACATTCTGAACATTCTATTGAATTTTGCGAATATTTACATTTATAACATTGTTCAGTAAATATATTTTCATATAAAAATTCACCACCATTTAACATATCCATTGAATCTACTATATATTTACCACCAATATCATAATATACATACATTAAATTTTCCCCCTTCCAAGAAACAAATGTCATGTAACAATTTTTAGCAAAAGAGAAATCGTGTGTATATTCACAATCAACACTACCAATACCATTATCATTGACAACACACAGTACTGGAACCTTTTTTATAAATTCAACATATTGCTCAAAAAATGGCCTCGAAAAATCATAATCTTGAGAATAATCATAAGCACTCCATTCATCACTCCACCAACATTTAATACAAAAAGTGTTCATTCCACTTTCTGGAGAAAAAACAGAAATCACTTTCTTGTTGCATGATTTACATGTATTATTATGTAGATTATAGTCATTTCTCCAGCTTAATCTTCTTTGTTTTCGGCACTCTGGACAAAAACTTGGCGCTGGGACACCTATCTTCTCGTAAAATGTAAAATCATCCGGCTCAATTATGAACTGGTTTTTACAATTCTGGCAATTTCGGTTTTCAGGATTCATAAATTTATTATACTACTTTTACTTGGAAGTCCGACTTCCAAGTTATATTACTTCTTGCTGGTAACACTTTTCACAATATACTATTTCTGGTCTATCTGGTGAATATGAAGTTTCGAATTGGTTATTACAACCTTCTTTCATACAATTTCTATGCCAAAGTTTTAATGGGTTTCTGTTTAAATATCTTTCCGCATAACGACAATTAGGACATTCTCTTGGAATAGGGATATTATTCTTTTTATAAAATAAAAATTCCGCTTCTAAAATTCTAAAACCATCAGTACATTTATGATTACACAAACCCGAATGTGAGCATTCAATAATTTTACCTAAAATGGGATCTTCTGTATCTTTTATAGAATCTGGTAAATCTTTATTTTTGATATCTATAATATAGTTACGCTTTTTATGCTCTTTCCATTTAAATCCTAAAGATATTGCATTTTCTTTTTCGAGCGGGAAAAATTTATGAGCAGCAGTTTCGTTATAAGACATGTAAGAAAATTCAAAAGGTAAAAATTCTCCATAAGAATATTTATGCCCTAATTTAGAGGTATAAGGTTCTTTAAATGATTCAGCTATCATTATTTTTATTAAATTAAAATATTCATCTTTACTGTATTGTTTATTAAAAATACAATATGATTTGTTTTTTAAGCCTATACACCCAAATAAATCATGACAATTTACACAAAACTCTGAATAAAATACATCGCTACTTTGTCTTACTTGTTTACAAAATAATACATTGTGATTACCTGTAAAAGATATAGATTCATAACCTAAATCTGATGTCATTCCCCCACCATATACATCATAAGAATCTTTCATATCATATCCACAAAGAACCGCATATTTTAAATTTTCAGCACCCGCCCGCAAATCAAAACTATAATGACAATTATTACTATGCTCAATATTATTACCAGAACAATTGACACTATTTTTTATGAAAGATGACCTATGTATTTGGGTTAATTTAAATACACTAAATTCTTTCTTTACTTTTTGTAAATTAGAATATGAAGATAAATCGTATTCTTTAATCTTTTTTAAATATTCTTCTTTACTGTATTGTTTATTAAAAATACAGTAACTTTTATTTCTTAAATTTATACAGCTAAAACAATTTACACAACCAACACAATCATATAAAAAATATGAATCCATACATGAGATAGCATATTCAGAATAAAAAACATTAAACGAATCAATACAATTGCCGGACCAGTATATGGAACTACTTTTGATTATTAAATCTGCGTCAAAAAGTTCTTTACCAAAATAACATTGATCGGAATAATATCCATTTTCAACTTCAATCGCACCAATAGTTAAATAACAATTTTTAACATTAGCAGTATGATTAGTATATTCAGAATTGATCGAGTTAACAATGTCCAATGATGGTCTGGGTACGATTTGGAATAATTTTTCCAAATTCAAGAAAAAGTTTTTTTCATTAACTTCTAAACCATAAGAAAAAGCATCCCAATTATCACTATTCCAACATTCCGGACAGTAAACATCAAAGGTATGATTTTCATCATAAATACTAATTATTTTTTTACTACATAAAGAACACTGACGATGATACAAAGTTCTTTCATTTCTCCAAATAAGTTTACGGGTTAGTCTGCACTCCGGGCAAAATGTTGGAGATGGAACATTTAGTTTCCCATAAAAAGTAAAATCATCTTGTTCAATAACAAATGTTGCTTTACAGTTCTGGCATGATTTCGTTTCTGGATTCATGATTTATTTTATAACTTTACAAACATTACTAAATCAAAGGTTCGCTTTCTATTTTAGGAGCAGGGTTAGAACTAGATGATGAATCATTATTTTGCCCTGGTTTATTCATAATTGCAGCTTTTTCTTGTGCTGAACGTACAATAAGGTTTTCATCTTCTTCCATTATACGTTTAACTTCTTCCACTGGTACTGCAAATTGCTCTCTAGATGCTTCAATTATTCTTTCTCTATATGATGGATGCACCGCAGGCAGGACTTTTAATGTCTCTGCGGAAAATGGGTCATATGACTCTCCGTCAATTGTCATTTTGATATAAAATTCCCCCACCCCAAGGTTAATCATATCTTTAACATCAAAAATGGGTGCGTATTCCGGCTTAAGCTTAACCGCATCTTCCCCACCAATACGGAATGTAATCATTGACCCCACGTTACCCATCACGGCTTGTTGAACTTTGGGTAATAACTGGTTAACATACTGGTGAGCAACAGTTAAATTAAGTCCATATTTACGAGCTTCTGATAGAATATTTTCAAAAGTATCAGTCACAAGGTTTTGGAACTCGTCAACATAAAGATAAAAATCATTTCGATCTTCTTTTGCAAGTTTTGCTCGAGACATTCCAGCTTGTTTAATTTTTGTAATAAACATTGCTCCAAAAAATGATGCATTTTCTTCCCCAATTTTACCTTTGGAAAGGTTAATCATAATTATTTTTTGTTGATTCATTAGTTTTTCCAAATCAACTTTGTTCCCTTTTTGCCCAAAAATATGTCTTAGCATTGGGTCAGACAGAAATTGTCCTAATTTATTAACCAAAGGAATAATCGCATCAGTATCAAATTTTTCTGACCAGTCGGCAAATTCAATTGCCCAGAATCTTTTTACCATGTCATCTTCAATATATTCAACAACTTTTTGACGATAATTACGATCAGTTAACATTGAAATCATCCCTCGCATTGTAGCGTATGGATAATCAAGCAATGCCAGAGTTGTAAATCGAAAAACGTGCTCCAGTCTCGGTGTCCAGTTAGACCCAAATTGTTTCTTTAGAACTTCAATCAATCCTTGGGTTAATTGATGTTTAAATGTAGGATCAACATTTGCTAGTGGATTAAATGATACCGGGTATTCATCATCTGATGGGTCAATAATACAAACATCTTTTATTCTATCTTCTGGAATAAATTCTAAAATATCATCAATTAATTCACCATGTGGATCAATAACACAAACACCATAGCCATAAGCTATGTCTTGTCTTATCATTAATTCTTGAAGTTTTGATTTACCAACCCCAGATTTACCAACAATATATAAATGACGTCTTCTATCTATTCTTTTAATACCAAAAACGTATCTTTTTTCTTCAAGGGCTGCTGCATAGTTTGTTCGTCCAATAAAACAAACTTCACGTGGATCAATTTCAC